>JAUNOI010000014.1:7025-40906 GCA_030531165.1 Lachnospiraceae bacterium | reverse complement strand
GATCACAATTCAAACAAAAAAATCGTGTATAATTGAGTTAATATTAAAAATATTGACAAAAAATGATAATTAGGAGTGGTGAATATGGAAAAGAGATGGTTGATACCGCTGTTTTTCACATTTTTAGCAGTTGTTGCGATTGGATGTTCGAATGGAACGGCCAAGTCAAAAAAAGAGGCGTGGAATTATGAGGAAGCTGTAGAAATGAAATCCGGGGCGTTTACTTTTCATGCTTATGTATCGGGGGATGAAAGCAAATGCTGGATCTATTTGATCGATGTAGATAAAGAAAAAGGAGATACCTCTGATCTTGAGCTTCCATCGGAGATAGAGGGGAAGAAAGTAACCCGTATTGGATATGCAGAGTTATCAGAGCCTTCGGAATTCAGGAAAAATATATTTGGAATTAGAGTTGAACGGGTGCATAATATTGATGGATATGATAAAAAATTAGAAGGGATTACAAAAGTCACGATTCCGGATTCTGTAACCGAGATACAAGCTACCTGTTTTAGCGGACTTCGGTATTTGTCTTCTATTAAAATACCGGATGGCGTCCACAAATTAAAATCGGAAACTTTCTACGGCTGTGAACGTTTGAAGTCAGTAACGCTTCCAAAAAATCTTGATTCATTTCATGCAGATGCATTGGAGGATTGTTCTGCATTGAAAACGCTGAAGATTTCTTCAGAGAATGAAAAGTATGAAGTGATTGACGGAATGTTGATGATAAAGAATAAGCACGAGCTAATCTTTGTTGTTGCGGAGAAAAAGACAGTTAAGATCCCAGAGGGTGTGATTACGATTGGAAATAGAGCGTTTATAAACAGTGGGGCCCAAAATGTTCTGATTTCATCGACGGTAAAGAATATCGGCAGTCAGGCATTGGAAAATGAGAATATCAAGAATATAAAAATAGCAAAGGATAATAAAAATTTTGCAATTTCAGGACAGTGTATCTATGCAAAAGGTGATGACCGTTTAGTGGTTGCCATGCCAAACAAAAAGGGTTTTCTGCGAATCAGCAATCGGATTCGAAAGCTGGATGATACATACAGCATTGCCGGTGGAGATGTGCGTATTGTAGTTCTTTCCAGAAATTTAGAAGAAGTAAGAGGAACAGGATTAAGTTTTTCTTATAATGAAATGCTAAAAAAAGTATATTTTACAGGTGGAATACCGCCAAAAGTATCAGATGTAAAAGATGGCAGCTGTCCTCTTCCAATTTCCGCGAATATATATGTACCAAAAAATGCAGAGGACAGCTATAAAGAATGGTATAAGGACAATGATTGTTACGATCATGTAGAAAGTTGGAATACCTATAATCAGATAGAATTAAAAAAACTGGAAGAAAAAATGAACAAATAAGTGATTGGAGTAACAAAAGATGAACATATTGTTTACAACAGATGGAAATTATTTGAGACATATTTACGAATGTATTCAGTCATTTTTAAGATTTCCTGTGGAAGATGGATATCATATTTATATCTTTCATTCTGACTGCGATCAGAAGAAGATGGACGATTTTAAAAGCAAGATTGGCAACAGAGCCGTGATTGATTTTATTTATATTGACCCGACACTTTTTTCCGAGTTTCCGGAAAACAAGCGCTATCCGAAGTTGATTTATTATCGTATTTTTGCGGCGCAGTTTCTGCCGGAACATCTTGATCGGATTTTGTATCTGGATGGAGATATAGTTGTCATTAATTCGTTAGAAGAGTTGTATGATACGGATTTTGAAGATGATTATTTTTGCGCCTGCACGCATGTGGGCAAGGTGATGAAGAAGATCAATCAGGTAAGGCTTGGAATCAAAGAGGACAACGACTATTATAACAGCGGAATTTTGCTGATGAATCTCGAAAAATTAAGAAAAGAACAGGATACAGCGGAAGTATTACAATATGCGATTGAAAAAAGACAGAGCCTGATGCTGCCGGATCAGGATGTGATTACTGCATTATACGGCAATCAGATAAAAAGCATCGATACGCTGAAATACAATATCAATGACAGAATTCTTTTGATGCACAATGCAAAAGTTGAGAATGAGAAAATCGATGTTAACTGGGTACGGAAAAACAGCGTTATTATCCACTATTTTGGCAGAAATAAACCTTGGAACAAAAATTATATCGGAAAGCTGGATATATTTTATAAAGAATTAAAGCAGGAACTCGATCCTGGAACGGAACCTTTGGAAAAGAATGCGCGTGAAACCGGAGTGGACGGAACAGAAAAACCGGTATTTCCGATTCCTCATAAAGTTGAGCAGATTGGACGCATGATTGAACAAAAGCAGCAAAAGGTGATCAAGGATACGTTGTTATCGGATGAATTTCTGGATTCTTTTAATTCGAATAACGAACCCTTTCGGCGCATGATGACGTATTATCGCTGTGCTATTATGGAGGTAGAAACCAAGTTTAAAGTTTTAAATGAGGAATATTCACTGCAATATGACAGAAATCCGATTGAGAATATCAAATCAAGGGTAAAATCCATGGACAGCCTTCTTCGGAAAATACGTACAAAGGATCTTTCGTTATCTTTGGATGCGATAGAAGAAAACATCCGGGATATCGCTGGTATTCGTGTGATCTGCTCTTTTCAGGATGATGTCTATATGCTTGCGGACGCGCTTTTAAGACAGGATGATATCTATCTGATCGAGGTAAAGGATTATATTAAAAATCCAAAACCGAGCGGATATCGAAGTCTTCATCTGATCATAGAAATTCCGATCTTTTTACAGGAAGAAAAACGCAATATGAAAGTTGAAGTGCAGATTCGTACGCTTTCGATGGACTGTTGGGCAAGTTTGGAACATAAGCTCCGCTATAAGAAAAATCTGTCGGAAGAACAAATGCATCTTTTGGCAATGGAACTGGGAGAATGCGCTGAAATCAGCGCATCCTTAGATCAGCGGATGCAGGCAATCAAAAAGAAGATTATTTAACTTTTCCGAAAACGGGCGGGAGATATTCCGACCCGTTTTTTAAATGCGTTTATAAAGCTTGCATTAGAACTGTAACCGAGCATATCCGTGATCTCGCTGATCGAAGTTTCCGATGTCTTTAAAATGGATTTTGCATAGTTGATCTTTGTCTGTGAGGCATATTCGATCGGCGATATGCCGGTCTCTTTTTTAAATATATGAGCAAAATAATAGTCACTCATATTGACCTGTTCGGCAAGTTCAGAAAGCGTGAATTTATGATCGAGATGTTCCTTAATATAAGTCATTGTTCGATTGACTACATCGCTTGGATGGCTGTCTTCAACTGTGAAAATATCATCCTCCGCCTGCAGGGTGCATAAACAGCGGTATGCGAGACAGGAAAGTTCCACATCGCCGACAGGCTTGGAATCATAAAGTTTTGATAGCGTATGGTCTAAAATGCGGCGCAGCTGATCACCGCCGGAAATCCGAAAGACCGGAGATGCATTCTTAATGACGAGCGAAGAAGCGACTTCATAGGCAGAATTACCTGCAAAATGAAAATACAAAAATTCACAGTTTGTTTCAACATAGTAGGTGTGCGGTTTAGAACAGTCGATTAGCAAAATATCTCCCTTTGATCCGATATAATATTTGTCATCATATGTTAGATGGAATTCTCCATCGATAACTAAGACAAAGAGCGGAAATGCATTGCCTTCGCGTTCAATCCGGTATCCAAATCTACAGTAAAAATGCCCGCAATTGATAATTCCGTAATTGTGTTCTAAAAAACTATCGGATGGTGAAAAGAAGAAATATTGAGATTGTCCTGTTACACCGCGTTCTCTGCATATCATAAAACTGTCTCCTGAAATGAAATTTTGTTTACAAATTAATTCGCACATGTAAACCGGTGAAATGCGCAAAGTGTGTTTCATCCGGGTTCTATTTTATTTCTATATTATCCTGAATCAGATAAAAAAGCAAGATGAATAAATTTTTTAACAAGATGAGAGGATGTGCATCTATCGAAGGAGTGCTATGATAAATACAATAAAAACAACAAGGCACATAAAAAGGAGATTTTATAATGAATAAACAGGAAAAGAAAGCACTGATCGATTCTATGAAAGGTTTAATTGTATCTTGTCAGACACAGCCGGACGATCCGATCCACACGGACGATATGGTTGTCATAATGGCAAAAGCAGCAAAATGGGCAGGAGCAGTCGGCATCCGGGCAAACAGCCCTGAACAAATTGCAGCGATCAAAGCGGAAGTTGATCTTCCAATCATCGGATTATACAAAATCTGGCATGATGATACGGATGTATTTATTACACCGACCTTGGAGGCATGTAAACAGGTTTGGGAAGCAGGAGCGGATATTATCGCATTAGACTGTACTTCACAGATCAACCATGAGGGTCGTCCTGCTTATGAGTTGCTCGCAGAGGTTAAGAAAGAGATTCCGGAAGCACCGATTTTTGCTGATGTTTCTAATTTGGAAGAAGCAAGAAGAGCTGCTGAAATGGGAGCCGATATTGTTGCACCGACTTTATATGGCTATACCGCAGAAACAGCACATATCGAAGAACCGGATATGAGAATGTTTGCACAGATGTGTAGAGAACTCGGAGATCAGGTCAGCATTATGATGGAAGGTCATATCTATACACCGGAAGATGCAATGAAATGTATGTTTTTAGGAGCAGATGCAGTTGTTGTCGGTAGTGCGATTACAAGACCGCATCTGACAGCAAAACGATTCGTCGATCTGTTATCGGGATATCAGGATAACTGGAGAGATGCAGAACGGGCAAAGCACTAATGATATAGAATGAAAAAATCATGGAGGAGAGAATTATGGCAGGATTTAACGTAGAAACCGCGCAAAATGTAGAAATCAGTGTAAAGATTCCTTGTGAGAAATCATGGACGGAACAGCTGGAAATTATGGAAGAATATACAAGGGTCCATAAAGAAAATGCCGGACAGCCAAAGGAAATCAGAGAAGCGCATTGTCTGAAAGTGTTATATCCGAGAATGTTCCGAAGCATCGAAGAACAGGACTTGATTGCGGGAAGACTGGATTTTCTTCCAATCGGTTTTGGCTGCGTAACTTCTCTCGGTGGAGTCGGACATTACTGTGTATTCCGCAAACTTCGTGATTTTCAGGAAAAATTAGAAACAGAAGCGGAAAAGAAACGCGTTGATGCTCTTTATGAGTACTGGCTTGATCATGATGTGAAGACGATCTATTGTAATAAGGTATTGCAAGGCGATGTGCTCGGCGGATTTATCGATACGAGATTTCCGCTCATTGCCACTGCAAGATTATCCGGAATGATGCTCGATTATCCCAAATTGCTTGAAAGAGGAATTGGAGGACTACGTGAAGAGATTACGGATGGACTGAAAACATCGCCGCAAAATCATTTTTATGAAGCATCGCTTCAATGCCTGGATATCTTTGTAGACAGTGCAGAAGAACTGAAACAGAAAGCGCTCGGACAGAGCAAGAAAGCAAATGGAAAGCGCAGATTTGAATTGCTTCGAATGGCGGATGATCTGGAAAAAATAAAAACCGATGTACCGGAGACATTTCCACAGGCACTGCAGTTGATCTGGCTGTATGCATTATTATCCGGTGCGATCAATTATGGCAGACTCGACGATTATCTGGGACCGTTTCTTGTAAAAGATATGGAAGAAGGACGCCTGACAGAAGAAGAAGGTTATCAATATCTTCATGCGTTATGGACGATGATCGAAAACCGCCGTACCACGGTCAATGGTCGAATCATCGTCGGCGGACAGGGAAGAAAACATCCGAAGGAAGCGGACGTCTTTCTTCATATTGCGATGAAGGTCGCAAAAAATACAAGATATGTAGAACCTCAGTTTACTCTGCGGTTTGATGAAAGCACTTCGGAGCAGATTTGGGATGAAGCATTGGATGCTCTCGGAGTCGGAGCGACTTATCCGACTTTATATAATGATGCTGTCAATGTTCCTGCTGTTGCCTACGGTATGCGGATTCCGGAAGAAGATGCAAAACAATATGTTCCGTTTGGATGTACAGAATTTGTTATTCAGGGTAAGAGTACCGGAACGCCGAATATCTGTATCAATCTTTTAAAAATATTAACGATTTTCATGAACGAAGGTATCGATCCGGAAGACGGCAAAGATAAATCCGGTGGTTGCAAGATTCCACCGGTATCTTCTTACAGGACATTTGATGAATTTTTTAACGGTTACAAACGGTTTTTGGATTATTACATGGATTTATCCATTATGGGACAGTACCGTTCTTATCAGATTATGAATGATGAGGTTGGATTTCTGTTTACGAGCATCTTAATGGATGACTGTATCGGCAAAGGTAAGGCGTTATTGGACGGCGGCGTCCATTACCTCGGCGGAACGTGTGAAACATATGGTAATATAAATGTTTCCGATTCCCTCTGGGCAATCAAAGATTTGGTATTTAACCGAAAGAAATATACATTGGAACAACTTCATCAGGCAGTTTTAGCAAACTTTGAAGGATATGAGATCATCAGGCAGGACTGCCTTGCCTGCGATAAATATGGAAATGATTTGGAAACAGCGGATGAAATGGCGAATCAGGTATATGAATATGTTGCAAAAGGTATTCGTGACCGTGGAATTGAAGCAGGAATGCAGTATTTTCTGATCGTAATCAGCAACAATCAGCTGAATACGGAATGGGGATTGACGACGGCGGCTTCTCCTGATGGCAGATTGGACGGCGTATATCTGAATCCGGCGAATAACCCTCAGGGCGGTGCAGATAAAAATGGTCCGACTGCAATGCTAAATTCAATCGCAAAATTTGATGCAAAATATCATGCGGGATCTGTTCAGAATATTAAATTTTCGCCGACAATGTTTAATCAGAATAGAGAAATCATTAAGATTCTGATGAAGACGTATTTTTTCAGAAAAAGAGGATGCCATCTGATGGTAACCGTTGTGGATAAAGCGACATTGGAAGATGCGGTTGATCATCCGGAAAAGTATCCGAACTTGATCGTGCGTGTCAGCGGTTTCTCTGCAGTCTTTGTCAATCTGACGCCGGAAGTTCAGCAGGAATTATTAAGCCGAATCACTTACGATGAGCAAAGATGCGGAATTTCATAAAATTGGATTGCATTGTTTGATGACATAGGCGTATAATGGGCCCAAAGAAGAGTAGACATTAAGATGAGAGGTGATAGACTTTGAGACGCAAGGACAGGGAAATAACGAATTTTAATAAAATATTAGAGATCGTGGAGGAATGTGACATTATCCGTCTGGGACTAGCAGACGGTGATTTTCCTTATATTGTTCCGGTTAATTTTGCATATGAGAATCAGAATGGACAGTTGTATTTGTATCTGCATGGAGCGAAAGCCGGACGCAAATATGAGCTGTTAAAGCGTAATCCGCATTGTTCGTTTGAAATGGATATTCCGTTACAAATGGATTGTATTGTTGAGAAAAAGGATGTAACAATGCGGTATCGAAGTGTAATGGGAAAGGCCGAGATCGAGTTTCTTGAGGGAGAGGAAAAGCAGCGTGCGATCGATGATATTATTATGAATCGGTACGATGAAACGAGACATTTTGACTATAATCGGAAGGCAGTTGCCGCAACTGCCGTGATAAAACTTAAGGTAATGGAGATTACAGGAAAGCAGAACCCGCCGAATGGCGGGTCGGACTGCTAGTATGATGGTTTGTTACCACACTTTCAATGTTACAATCTCATACGGTTTTAGCTTCAAATGAATCGTATCGTTATCAAAATCCGCTGTTTCGATCGTATCTTTCAGCATATTTGTAAACACGGCGTGTTTTGCCGCAACATGCAGTTTCAAATCGACATCGGTTCTCATACCAAAACATTCATAAAGTCTTAAAATTGTTCCGGAGCCGTCCAAAGCCTGTTTGACCGTTTCCAGGATGACATTGTTCCGATTTAGTTCCGCAAAGTTTGTGCATGAAGCGGCTGTGCCGGTTCCGGTTGCGGTTAATACCGGTATGTTCAGACGATAAGCCATGTCCGGAGTATTGGCAGAGCGCCAGTCGCCGCTATGTGGATAAATCGAGTAAGTAAAATGATGGACTTCCTGATCGGCTTCCGGATTTGGATAGTCAGAGGACTTTAAAAGCGTCAGTGCAATGCTGTTTTCATCAGCAGAATATCCGTATTTGCAATCGTTAAGCAGGCTGAGTCCATAACCGGGTTCGGAGACATCCGCCCACTTATGTGCGCATACTTCAAAGCGCGCGGTATCCCAGCTTGTATTTTTGTGGGTCGGACGCTTTAAATTGCCGTACTGAATATCAAATGTTGCTTCATTATAATAGATATCCGCTGGAAAATGCGCTTTGAGCATATAGTGGACTTCTTTCCAGTCTACGGTTGTTTCAAAATCAATGCGGTCAATATCCCGGTAAAAAATTATATCCTGTACGATGGTTGACCGGTTAAATGCATAATGAACGCGGACTTTTGTCATAACAGGACCTTTCGAAATCAGTTCTGTCTTTGTAACATCCGTTATTTCCCAGTATTTCTGATCATAATAAATATTAATATCCCATGCATCAAAATTGTGAGGCCGGTTTTCGTAACAGACGATGCAGTTTAATGCCTCACCTTTTTTGCACAATTCCCGCCCGTTTGCTTTGTCGATCAGGGAAGTGATCCGCATCGATTCATCAAATGTTCCTTTAAAGAAAGGTGTTTCGAATGTTTTGTACGTAATCTCCATCGAAGTCTGTGCGACCGGCTTCGTCGAAAAGAACAGCGGTGTCACCGACAGCGGAGGAAGACAGCTAACATAGGCACAAGCAATGCCGTGATCGTGTTGTACGGGATAAGTGTTTCCATTCATATCTTTTAAAGCGGACACTTGTTCTGGCGCGTCAAAATACAGAATATCATTTCTTGCAGAAGAAAGTGTATTAAATGCGAGCAGATCGCCGTTTAAGGTTGCAGCGATGGATGCCATTGCCTTTGAACGGATCGCATTTACTTTCGTTTCCACATCCGTATACATTTCCAATGCATCATCATAGACTTTTTTGATCGAGGAACCTGGCAGAATATCGTGAAACTGCAGGGTTAAAACGGTTTCCCAAAGGTCATGAAGTTCGTTGGAAGGGTAAGGAAAACCGCATAGAGATCCAGCATATGTACAGAGAAATTCTGCGTCGCGGAGTGCAAGCTCCATTTTTCGGTTAAAACGTTTGTTTCTCGCCATTGCGGTATAAGTACCGCGGTGATATTCGAGATACAGTTCGCCGCTCCATTTTGGCAGACGAGGATGGTCAGTAACGCGCGCTTCTAATTCTTCAAAAAAGGTGCGTGGGAATGTATGCTTTACGACCGGTGTGCCGGGCAGGGGAACCGACATCCGTCTTGCATTTTCAATCATCCAGCTTGTTGTACCGCCGCCACCGTCGCCATATCCGTATGATACGAGAAAATGGTTATCGAGTGCTTTTTGCTGAAAACGGTTCCAACCGCCCTGCATCTGTGTGGGATTTAACATCGCATTATAAGTAGTAAAATGATCCAGATCAGGCTCCCCTTCATTCACATCGCGGGCAGGGGTAAAGTGCGTCAGCACTTCGCTGCTGTCGATGCCTTTCCAGAGAAACGTATCATACGGATACAGGTTAAATTCACTCCAACTCAGCTTGGAAGTATAAAAATAGTCAATGCCTGATTTCTTCATAATCTGAGGCATTGCAGCCGAATAGCCGAATACATCAGGAAGCCATAAAATACGGCAACGTTCACCAAATTCACGTTCAAAAAATTCCTGTCCATGCAGAAACTGACGAACAAGGGATTCACCGGAAGGAAGATTGCAGTCCGCTTCGACCCACATACCGCCTTCTGGCTGCCACTGACCGCGTTTGACGGCTTTAACGATTCGTTCAAATAGTTCCGGCTGATCCCCTTTTACCATTTGATAGAGAAGCGGCTGGCTGCTCATAAATTTAAATTCGGGATATTCATCCATCAGACGCAGCATGGTAGAAAACGAGCGTACTGCTTTATGGCGTGTCTGATCAAGATCCCATAACCATGCACAGTCAATATGCGTATGTCCGATGCAGTTGGCGACCGCGGTCACATCCATTTTCTCGCGTTTTTCATAATATTCTGAATGCAGAAATGCCCGTGCATCAAGGATCGACTGCTGGAATGCTTCGGATTGCGGAATACGCAGATCTAGGCGATTCAATGCCTCAGAAAGGATTTCCAGTGTACATTCGCGATCGCGGTTTCCTTCGGGAGTCAGGCAGGCGGCTTCCCATGGGACTTTGATGTCGTATAAAAGTCCCAAAACCTCGGTGTTTATGTCACGCAGCTCGATGAGCAAGCGTGCCGGATTTTGCATAGGTTCTAACTTTGGTACATATGCCTGCAGGTAAATATCGTATGTTCTTCCAGATTCCGGTTTGTCCGATAGAATTAGGGAATGGTGCCTCGTATCAAATGCCTGTGCGATTGCTCCATTGACCCATACGACAATCTGGGGATTTAAAGCTTCCCATTCTCCCTCTCTTCCGGTTAATACATGTAGAATCGGCTGTCCGATGAAATCAGATGGAATTGTAATAGAAAAACGAAAATCAAACCATTCTTCCTGCTCATTTCCCCAGCATTCTCCATTCTTAAAATCAGTCCAATCTTGTAAATTTCTATGAGAAATCTGAATATTTTCAACAGGAATTGATTGAATCATCGTCATTTGTTTTAAATACTCCAGCATTTTACGTATTCTTTTATCGAGTTGATGCAGCTGCATGATCGTGACTCCTTTCAAATGATTTTACAAAAAGACAGTTGCTTTTTCTCTATTATAGCGAATGTATTCAAAAGATAAAAGATTTGTAAAATAAATTTTACATTACTTTACCTTTTCATGATAGTTACCATTTTCTTGAATTGATATACTGGAATCAGACAGCAAGGTAAAAAGACGGCAAAGGATTTCGAATGAAATGTAAAAGATTTGGAAAAAATATTAACTGAAACAGAAATAAGTTTTCGAAGGGTAAAAGATGGAGGAGAAAATCATGAATGAGACACTGCAAACGATATTTGGTCTTTTAGGAGGGCTCGCACTTTTCCTTTATGGAATGAATATGATGAGCGATGGATTACAAAAAGCAGCAGGGGAAAAGATGAAAAGTGTTCTTGGATTTTTAACGAAAAATCCGGTGCTTGGTGTATTGGCCGGAGCGCTTACAACTGCAGTTTTACAGAGCAGCAGTGCAACGACGGTTATGGTCATCGGATTTGTAAGCGCGAATCTGATGTCACTTCCACAGGCGATTTCTGTCATATTAGGCGCCAATATCGGTACAACGATGACAGCACAATTGCTTGCATTTAAAATTAGCGACTATATCTGGCCGATTTTATTTGTTGGATTTATCATCCATTTTATCAGTAAGAATGAAAAAGTAAAAAATATCGGTATTACGATTTTTGCATTCGGTCTTTTATTTGTTGGAATCGAGACGATGGGCGATGTAATGAAACCTTTGGCTGCAAGTCCGATTTTTACGGAATTGATGGGAAAAGTAAGTGATATTCCTGTGCTTGGAGTATTGCTTGGAGCAGGCATGACACTGATTGTACAGTCCAGCAGTGCCACAATTGCGGTATTGCAGAATTTTGCTTCACAGGCAGGACCTGACGGCGTACATAGTGTATTAGGGCTTACCGGTGCGATTCCGATCTTATTTGGGGATAATATCGGAACAACGATTACGGCATTACTTGCAAGTATCGGACAATCAAAAAATGCAAAGCGTACCGCAATTGCTCACAGTGTATTTAATATCTGTGGTACATTGATTTTTATCTGGTTTATTCCGTGGTTTGCAAAATTGGTCGCATATATTTCACCAAAAGGGCCAGAACTGGATGTGATTTCCAGACAGATTGCGAATGCGCATACGAGTTTCAATGTGATCAATACGATTATCTGGATTCCATTTATTTGGGTGCTTGTGAAAATCGTATACTTTATCATTCCTGATCGTGGAGATGAATCCATCGATGAGATGAAGCCCATGTATTTAGACCGAAGTGTGATCCACCAACCGGTCGTTGCATTAAATCTTGTATCAAAAGAAGTAGAACATTATAGCAATCTGATTTCAAGGATGCTTCTAGAAGGGAAGAAGGCAATTCTCAATAATGATCCAAAGATGATCCAAAAGGCGAGGCAGACGTCTGAGTCCGTCCGAGCATTGCAGGATGCTATTAATGCATATATGGTCTTACTTTTTTCGGAAGGAACATTGACGGAGGAACAAGCTTCCTATGCAACGGATATCATGTATGTAATCGAAGATATCGTAAGAGTAGCATTAAGGCTGGAAGAGGTTCTGGAACTTGTGGAAAAAGGGGAAAAGGGAGTTCGATTTTCGAAAGAAGCGGAAAAAGAAATTGATCACAACATGGATAATGTGATAGCTCTTTATAAATTGTGCAGTGATATGTTCTTATATGGCACAAAGGTCAGAGATGATGAGATCAGTGTGAAAGTGCGAGAAATCCATGAAATGAAGAAAACTGCACGCAAAAATCATAAGAAACGTATGAAAAGCGGTCAATGCAAATTAGAACTGACGACTTCGTTTTCCAATGTATTTACGAACATGGAACGTATCAGCCATAATTGTATCAATATTGCCGAGGCAGCAAAAAATAAGATCCATCTGAATTATCTGAATACGTTAGAGACAGAACAAAGTAGATAAAAAAATCCCGCAGGATTTTGAGAATTTCTCAATTTCCGGCGGGATTTTGTGTTTAGTATTTATACTCATCGATGACAACATTTACCGCATCAATCAGACCTTCGGAACCGTTTGGAGCGGCAACGCCGTATTTCTGTTCAGAAAAACGATCCGGAAGGATGGTAAGCGAATCATCCAGGTATCCGTTTAAGATGCTCGTATCAACTGCAAATGCATCAATATCCCCGTCTTTTAAGGCTTTATAGAGCTGTGTATACGTAGAATATTCCATAAAATATGGTGCAATATTGTAGCTGCGCTGTTTGAAATAGAGGAGCATATGTGAACGGGTGTCCGCATTTTTGGCAACTCCGATTTTCTTACCATCTAACTTATGAATAGAAGTAATGGCATTAGTACCGAGGCTGGATTCATCCGCTCTGTTCTTTTTTACCATAAGTCCGATGTAGTCGGAATAATAGGAATCAGAGAATAAGAATGCCTCCTGACGGTCTTTTGTAATTGTAAAAGTAGCAATCACGAGATCGACGGAATGTTCAACCAATAAAGTGCTTCGGTTGTCAACGGTCGCCTTTTCAAATTGAACGAGCTTCTCTGTTTTGGCTTTTTCCGGTGTTGTATCAAAAATCTTTGCTGCAATCTGATAGGAAAGATCGATTTCCATACCGGAATATTCTTTTGTCTTTGCGTCATAATATCCGAATCCCGGAACGTCCGTTTTAACACCAACGATCAGATAACCACGGTCGATAATATCCTGAATGTCATCGGTTATTTGGATCGTATAATCTTTTTCTTCTGTAGTATCATTCGATTGATCGGAAGAATTTGTATTACATCCTGTCAAAAGAACAGATCCGAGAAGAAAAACCAATAAAAAAGCAAGAATTCGTTTTCGTTTCATAGGCACTCCTCCTATTCAGAAACCGGAGTATCGCTGTTAAAAATATCTCTGTCAAGAGAGCCGTCCTGATGAGCAACGATCGTTGTACAGACAGCGTCACCGGTAATATTAACTGCAGTACGTGTCATATCGAGAATACGGTCGATACCCATGATCAATGCGATTGCTTCTACAGGAAGTCCTACGGATGCAAATACCATAGATAAAGTAATCAGACCAACGCCCGGCACACCTGCTGTACCGATGGAGGCGAGTGTCGCAGTAGCGATGACTGTCAGATAATCGGCAGGAGATAATGCAATGCCGTAAGCCTGAGCGGCGAAAACAACAGCAACACCCTGCATGATTGCAGTACCGTCCATGTTGATCGTTGCACCAAGAGGAATTGTAAAGGAAGAAATCTTTTTTGATACTCCGATTTTATCCGTTAAAGTTTCAATTGACAGCGGAATGGTTGCATTGGATGTCGCAGTTGAAAATGCGAATACCATAACCGGGAAGAATTTTTTTAGGAATTTCAGTGGATTTAAACGTGTAAACAGGAGGAGTAAAAGCATATACACAACACAGCACTGAACGAATAATCCTCCAAACACTGTT
Source organism: Lachnospiraceae bacterium (assembly GCA_030531165.1). Taxonomy (GTDB): domain Bacteria; phylum Bacillota; class Clostridia; order Lachnospirales; family Lachnospiraceae; genus Fimousia. The sequence goes on along the minus strand of JAUNOI010000014.1, from coordinate 26,636 downwards.
CCCATATATTTTAACATCGGGATAAATGCATCAAATCCGATTTCGCAAAAAGTTTTAGCAATCAGAGAGAATACTCCGATTGGTGCAACTTTCATGACGATACTCGTCATTTCCATCATTACATCGTTAAACTGAGCAAAGAAACCGGCTACGATATCTGCCTTTTCACCGAGTTTTGCAAGGATAATACCAACGATCATAGCAAATAAGATAATCTGTAACATATTACCTTCCGCAAGACCCTGAATTGGATTCTTTGGAATGATATTCAATAAAGTATCCGCTAAACTCGTGCTTTCTGCAACAGTAGCTTCGCCTTTGGTAATGTTATCGATATCCAGACCTCTGCCGGGATTGGTTAAAGTTGCAAGAGAGAGTGCAACGCTGATTGCAATTGCAGTCGTAAACAAGTAGAAGACGATCGTCTTTACACCTACTTTTCCTAATGTCTTTGTATCACCGATCGCGGAACTGCCGCAGACCAGAGAACAGAATACGAGTGGGACAACGAGCATCTGCATGAGTCTGATGAATCCTTGTCCAAATACATAAAAAATGCCGCCGACAATCACAGTATCTCTAACATATCCTGCCGGAACAAAGTAATGCATACATGCACCTACTAATGCACCGGCTACCAGAGAGAGTAGGATGACTGTGGTGAGTCCAATTTTTTTCTTTTTGTTTTTTGCCATATTTGAAACCTCCTATATTTACTTTTTGATCGTTGCCATGTATTCATTCAGGGCATCTTCCCAGGCAGGCATTTCGTATGTGCCTGTTAACTTAAGCATCAGATTGTCTAAAATCGTATATCGACTTCGGTTTACGATTCCGACATTTGTTGATGCCGCAATGACTGGTTCGATTGTAACTGTATCAGAAAGACCGGCAAGTTTGATGATCTTTTTGGCAAAATTATAACGGCTTGTCATACCTTCACATGAAGCGTGGAAGATGCCGTATTCATTCGTTTCGATCAAAGCAAGAATACATCTTGCCAGTTCGATAGCGCTTGTCGGGCAGCTGAACTGGTCATTTGGTACCTGGATCGTATCTCTTGTCTTCGCAGTTTCTAATAGATGGGAAACAAAATTGTGGCTTCCATCGCCATAGATCCATGAGCTTCGGATGATCAGATGTTTTGGGTTCAGTTCGCGGACGAGGGTTTCGCCGGCTAATTTGGATTTGCCATATACTGTGATCGGCATAACGGTATCAAATTCGTTTAATGACACCTGGCGGACACCATCAAATACATCGTCCGTAGAAATCTGAACGAATTTTGCACCGACAGCACGAGAGACTGCAGCGAGATTTCGTGCACCGATAGCGTTTACACGATAAGCGTCCAGTGGATTTTCTTCGCAAAGCGTCAGGTCAGTCATGCCGGCACAATTGATGATAATGTTTGGACGGAAAGAATGTGCAAACGTACTGACTTCTGTCATATCCGTGATATCGAGATCGCGGTCGGTAGAATAGATGACATAAGTTAATTTGTCAGCTTCTTTACAGATAGCCTTGCCAACTTGGCCTTTTGCTCCAGTAACCCAGATTTTTGTTTTACTCATATTTTTCATCTCCTTAAATATAAAAATTGGTCCGACTTCACTTTTTCAGCAAAATAGGACCGAAAAATTAACAATTTAGTTTAAAATTAAGATGTATCGTTAATAATAAAATCAAACAATATCATTATATCCATATCCTACAAAAAAAATCAATAAATAACATAAAATGACAAATATATTTGTACAAAGATGAGATGAAAGAAATTCACGAAGTATGTTTCGTGCGATAAAATATTTTTGGAAAAAAGGTCGAAAAAATATTGAAAAAAAGGAAATTTTTGTGTAGAATTTAAGAAATATTATGTAGAAATCAGTAGTATGGAAGAAGGAAAAAAATGAATTGTATGATCATTGATGATGATAAAAGTAATCGAACGATATTAAGTCTTTTGATCAGACAAAATTATCTGGGGAATTTAGTTGCACAGCTCGAAAGCGATGAAAATGCAATAGAAGATATCTTATTTTATCGTCCGGATATTCTTTTGATCGATTTTATGATGTCTGAGAGGAAAGGGCTGGAGATTATAAAGGAAGTAATCAGAAGAGGATATGCGGGTAAGATTATTGTTGTTTCTACTGTCAAAGAGGAGCGTGTAATCGCACAGGCATATGAGGAAGGGATTCTATTTTATATACAGAAACCGGTGAATACAACGGAAGTCATAAGTGTTTTGAATAGTACAAAAAAGATGATCGAATTAGAAAAGTCGATGTCTCAGATTAAAGGTATCATTTTTCAGACGGATCAGGGTGTTGAAAAGGTAAAAACTGTAAAGCAGGATATCGGAGAACGGCTGTATGATATTTTCACGGAAATTGGAATTATCGGACTTTCAGGAACAGAGGAGATCAGGGAGGTTTTAAAAAGCATTTATCGCATTCAAAAGCTGGATCAGAAACAAAAGTATCATCTGAAAGACGTTTATCGGGAAGTATGTGTAAAGATGCACGGCGATACGAACCGGGTGATTGCCCAGAAGAATATGGAACAGCGTATCCGGCGGACGATTCAGAAAGCGCTCGGCAATATTGCTGAAATGGGATGTGAAGATTATTATGATCCGGTTTTTACAAAATATGCGAATGTCCTGTTTGATTTTAAACAGGTAAGGCAGGAAATGCAGCATGTTAAAGATCCACAGGCATATGCCGGAAAGATTAACACAAAAAAATTTATGGAAGGTATTTTATCCAGAGTTGACTAGATACCGGTAAGATGATATGATACTAAAGTTGAAAATGAATAAGACAGTTCGCTTGTACCATCCTGTCTATAAACAAAACTAGGACCATTTATGATGAGAATGATTATGATGAAGGGACAGGCGATTTTTTTGCCTGTCCTATTTTTTACGCGAAGGCATAAGGCAAACGGAAATTACTCTGAAATTCTATTTAAAAAGGAGATAAAATGGATGTATATATTGAAAACAGAGCATGATTTTGATGCAGCGCATTTTTTGAAAGGATATGATGGAAAATGCAGGAATATTCATGGACACCGATGGAAAGTCATCGTGAATGTTGGCAGTGAGACGCTGCAGCAGGAAGGCAATATGCGCGGCATGGTAGTTGATTTCTCAAAATTAAAATCAGACGTCAAAGAAATGGTTGACTTTTTCGATCATAAATTGATTATTGAAGAAGGAAGTCTGCGGTCGATTACTCTGGAAATTCTGGCAGAAGAGGGATTTGAAGTGATTTCTCTGCCGATTCGTCCAACTGCTGAGAATTTTGCGAAATATTTTTATGACAGAATGGTTGAAAAAGGTTATCGGGTAGTTGAGGCAATGGTATATGAGACGCCGAATAATTGTGCATCTTATCGGGAGAATTAAATGGAACGATATCAGGTAGTAGAAAGTTTTTTAAGTATTAACGGTGAAGGGAAGAAGGCAGGGCAGTTAGCCGTATTTATTCGCTTTGCCGGCTGCAATCTCAATTGCAGTTATTGCGATACAACATGGGCAAATCATCCGGATGCTCCATTTATATGGATGACAAAAGAGGAAATATATCAGGTTATATGTGATTTTGGCGTTTATAATGTTACATTAACAGGTGGAGAGCCTTTACGGCAGGAGTATATGTGTGATCTTCTTTCGTATCTTATACGGGATGAGAGGCTTGCAATTGAAATTGAGACAAATGGAAGCGTAGACATTACGCCATATATCGGCATCAGTGACAGGATTTCTATGACGCTGGATTATAAACTTCCGGGAAGCGGAATGGAGTCGGCAATGTATCTTTCGAATTATGAAAAAGTAAGAACGGTGGATACGGTGAAGTTTGTATCGGGCAGCAGGGAGGATTTGATCCGTGCGAAAGAGATCATGGATCAATATGGATTAGTATCCAGATGCAGCTGTTATTTGAGCCCGGTGTTCGGAAAAATAGAACCGGAAGAAATAGTTACATTTATGAAAGAAGAGAAATTAAACGGGGTCAATCTTCAGATCCAGATGCATAAAGTAATATGGGATCCTGAGATGAAAGGAGTGTAGGAAATGGCAATTGATAAAGAAGCGATCAAAGAGCATATAAGAGGAATTTTAGTTGCTCTTGGGGATGATCCTGAAAGGGAAGGGCTTAAGGAGACACCCGACCGCGTTGCGAGAATGTATGAAGAAGTTTTTGAAGGCATGAATTATACCAATGATGAAATTGCGGAGATGTTTGGCAAAACTTTTGTTGAGGAAGCGACAGATAAAGGAAAAAACGATATTGTACTCGTAAAAAATATTGATATCTTCAGTTTTTGTGAGCATCATATGGCGTTAATGTACGATATGAAAGTATCGGTCGCTTATACTCCGACGGATAAGGTGATCGGTCTGAGCAAAATCGCAAGAATTGCGGAAATGGCAGGAAAGCGCCTGCAGCTTCAGGAGCGCATCGGCAGTGATATCGCGCAGATTATCAGCAAGGTAACCGGTTCTAATGATGTGGCGGTCATTATCGAAGGCTGCCATAGCTGCATGACAGCACGCGGAATTAAAAAGCCGGATGCAAAGACGATTACAACGACATTTCGAGGACGGTTTGATACTGATCCGGTGCTGCAGAATAAATTGCTGTTTATGATGAGGAGTTAATAAAAGACGAAAAAAGGAGATCAAGTATTATGAAACACAATAGAGCAGTTGTTGTATTTAGCGGCGGGCAGGACAGCACGACCTGTTTGTTCTGGGCGAAACAGAAATTTGATGAGGTCATTGCAATTTCATTTGACTATGGACAGCGGCATGTTAAGGAACTGGAATGTGCGAAAGCGATTACAAAAAAATATGGAATTGAGCATCATATTTTGGATATGAGCCTTCTTGGACAGCTTGCTCCGAATTCTTTGACAAGGATCGATATGGAAGTTGATCACGATGCACCGGAGGAAGGAACGCCGAATACGTTTGTCGATGGAAGAAATATGATTTTCCTGACTTTTGCGGCAGTGTTTGCAAAGCAGAGAGAGATTCATGTACTGGTTACCGGGGTTTCTCAGAGCGATTTCAGTGGATATCCTGACTGTCGGGATGTCTTTATCAAATCTCTGAATACGAGCCTGACGCTTGCTATGGATTATGAGTTTGAAATCATGACACCGATGATGTGGATTGATAAAAAGGAGACATGGGAATTTGCAGATCAGCTGGGTGTTCTTGATATTATTAAAAATGAAACACTGACCTGCTACAATGGGATTATCGGCGATGGATGCGGCGACTGTCCTGCATGTAAGCTGCGAAAAAAGGGTTATGATCTGTATATTCAGGAAAAAGAGGCGTCAAAGTAAAAAACTTATTTTATAAAGTGTATAAGTTGTGGGAAAAGATAAAACAATTTATGCACTTTTTCTTTGTTATTTTTAAATTATCAGATAACTATATTAATAAAGTTAAGTATTCGAATTATCAGATAATTATACGAAAAAAGTTGTTTACAAAAGGAGAAAAAAGTAGTATCATATCATTCGAAATTAAAAATGAAGGAAAAAATATTCAAAGTTGCAAAAAAGAGAGAAAATCACGATATAAAACTTTGGATTTAAAAAGAAATTGAATTTTGGACTGCAAAAAGTATCAGTTTTGCATTTGTAATGGAAAGGAGTTAACGTTATGAGTCAGAATAATCAGAATATCGGTTTATATGATCCAAGATTTGAACATGATAACTGTGGTATCGGTGCCTGCGTCGATATTAAAGGAAGAAAAAGCCATGCGACTGTGCAAAATGCACTTAAGATTGTAGAAACACTGGAACATAGAGCCGGTAAGGATGCTGCCGGGGAAACCGGAGATGGCGTTGGAATCATGCTTCAGATCTCACATAACTTTTTTAAGAAAGCTTGCCAGAAAGCTTCGATTCCGATTGGAGAGGAAAGAGAATACGGAATCGGTATGTTCTTCTTCCCACAGGATGAAAGAAAAGCAAAACAGGCGATGAAGATGTTTGAAGTCATCGTAAAGAAAGAGGGAATGAAATTCCTTGGATGGAGAGATGTTCCGACGAATCCTGACGTTTTAGGCAAAAGAGCTCTGGACTGTATGCCGAATATCAAGCAGGGATTTGTAGCAAAACCTGCAGATGTAAAAGCAGGGCTTGATTTTGACCGAAAATTATATATCGTAAGAAAAATATTTGAACAGAGTAATAATGAAGAAGTATATGTGGTATCCTGCTCCAGCAGAACGATCGTATATAAAGGAATGTTCTTAGTCGGACAGCTCCGTCTGTTCTTTAAAGATCTGCATGATGAAGATTATGAATCGGCAATCGCATTAGTACACTCCCGTTTTTCTACGAATACGACGCCAAGCTGGGAAAAAGCACATCCATATCGTTTCATCGTACATAACGGTGAGATTAATACAATCCGTGGTAATGCAGATAAGATGCATGCGCGCGAAGAGATTTTAGAGTCTGAGGAATTAAAAGGACAGATGTCCAAGATCACACCTGTTGTTGATCCGAACGGATCCGATTCTGCAAGACTGGATAATACATTAGAATACATGGTTATGAGCGGTATGGAACTTCCGCTAGCGGTTATGATCACGATTCCGGAACCATGGGAAAATAATGATACAATGTCTCAGGAAAAGAGAGACTTTTATCAATATTATGCAACGATGATGGAACCGTGGGACGGCCCTGCGTCGATCATCTTTACGGATGGCGATATTGTTGGTGCGGTACTTGACCGTAACGGACTTCGTCCTTCCCGTTATTATGTAACGAATGACGATCAGTTGATTTTATCCTCTGAGATCGGTGTATTGGATATTGATCCGACGAATATTAAGATTAAAGACCGTCTTCGTCCGGGACGTATGCTTTTGATCGATACGGTTAAGGGAGAAATGATCGATGACGCTACATTAAAAGAAGAATATGCCAACCGTCAGCCATACGGTGAATGGCTGGATGACCAGATTGTGGAACTGCATAATCTGAAGATTCCAAATAAAAAAGTAGAAACCTATTCATTAGAACATAGACAGAAATTATTAAAATCCTTCGGATATGCCTATGAAGATGTGAAAAATTCCATTCTTTCAATGGCTGAAAAAGGAAGTGAGCCGATTGGAGCAATGGGAACGGATGTGCCACTGGCTGTATTTTCTAAAGTCAGACAGCCGTTATTTAACTATTTTAAACAGCTGTTTGCACAGGTTACGAATCCTCCGATTGATGCGCAGCGTGAAAAAATTGTTACATCGACGACTGTCTATATCGGAAAGGGCGGCAATGTATTAGAAGAAGTTCCTTCGAATTGCAATGTCTTAAAAGTGCGCAATCCGATTCTGACAAATACGGATATGTTAAAGATCAAAAATTTAAGCGGACATGGATTTAAAGTTGCCGAGATTCCGATTACCTTCTATAAGAATACATCGATGGAAAAAGCAATCGATCATTTATTTATCGAAGCAGACCGTGCGTACAGAGATGGTGCGAATATTGTTATTTTAACAGACCGCGAAGTGGATGAATATCATGTGGCAATTCCGGCATTGTTAGCAGTATCCGCATTGCATCAGTATTTGATCCGTACAAAGAAATCAACATCGATGGCGATTATTTTAGAATCCGGTCAGCCGAGAGAAGTACATCATTTTGCAACATTGCTCGGATATGGTGCGGTAGCGATCAATCCGTATCTCGCGCAGCTGACGATTCAGGATCTGATCAATGATGATCTGCTTGAAAAAGACTATTATGCAGCAGTTGACGATTACAATAATGCGATTTTACAGGGTATCGTAAAAATTGCTTCGAAGATGGGTATTTCGACGATTCAGTCTTATCAGGGATCCCAGATTTTTGAAGCAATCGGTATCAGCAAAGACGTGATCGATAAATATTTTACGAATACAGTCAGCCGTATTGAAGGAATTACACTTGATGATATTTATGATGATGTACTGGCAAATCATACGGCGGCATTTGATCCGCTGGGACTTGAAAATGATCTTGCATTGGACAGCAGCGGCGATCACAAATCGAGAAGCGGTAAGGAACAGCATTTATATAATCCGAAGACGATCCACACGTTACAGCTCGCAACGCGTACCGGCAACTATGAGCTGTTTAAGGAATATACGCATATGATCGATCAGGAACTGGAACCGGGCAATATCCGCGGTATGATGAAGTTTAAATATCCAAAGAAAGGCATTTCTCTTTCTCAGGTAGAAAGTGTGGAATCCATTGTAAAACGATTTAAAACAGGTGCGATGTCTTATGGATCAATTTCGGGAGAAGCACATGAAGCGTTAGCCGTTGCGATGAACCGTCTCGGCGGTAAATCCAACTCTGGTGAAGGTGGAGAACGCCCGGAACGTTTAAAAGTCGGTGCAGACGGATTGAATAAATGCTCGGCAATTAAGCAGGTTGCTTCCGGACGATTTGGCGTAACAAGCGAATATTTAGTAAGTGCAAAAGAGATCCAGATCAAGATGGCTCAGGGTGCAAAACCAGGTGAAGGCGGACACCTTCCGGGTGGAAAAGTATATCCTTGGATTGCAAAGACAAGACACTCAACACCAGGGGTATCCTTAATTTCGCCACCTCCGCATCACGACATTTATTCGATTGAGGATTTGGCGCAGTTGATCTATGACTGCAAAAATGCGAATACCGATGCGAGAATTTCTGTAAAATTAGTATCAGAAGCTGGTGTCGGAACGGTCGCTGCAGGTGTAGCAAAAGCGGGTGCGCAAGTTATTTTGATCTCCGGTTATGATGGTGGTACGGGTGCTGCTCCAATCAGCTCAATCCACAATGCGGGACTTCCATGGGAATTAGGTCTCGCAGAGACGCATCAGACTTTGATCAGAAATGATCTGCGTCATAAAGTTGTTATCGAAACGGATGGTAAATTGATGAGCGGCCGTGACGTGGCAATTGCAGCAATGCTCGGTGCAGAAGAATTTGGATTTGCAACAGCACCGTTGGTAACTTTGGGCTGTGTCATGATGAGAGTTTGTAACCTGGACACCTGTCCAGTCGGTGTGGCAACACAGAATCCAGAACTTCGGAAACGCTTCATGGGCAAACCGGAATATGTAGAAAACTTTATGAAGTTTATTGCACAGGAATTAAGAGAATATATGGCAAAACTAGGTGTCAGAACGGTTGATGAGTTAGTTGGACGTTCCGATTTCCTTGAGCCAAATGAACTTGCAGCGGAAAGAAATGTTGATTTAACGAATATTTTAACGAATCCTTTCGACAGCAAGAAGGAGAAGATTCAGTACAACAAGAAAAATCCGTATGATTTTGAACTGGAAAAGACAAAAGATGAAACGATCTTGTTAAAACAGTTCCAATCAGCATTGGAGACCGGACAGAAGAGAAGTATTTCTGTCGATGTAACGAATATCGACCGCACATTCGGAACGATTTTTGGTTCAGAAATTACAAAACGATACGGCAATACACTGGATGACGATACGTATACGGTCATCTGTAACGGTGCCGGCGGACAGTCTTTTGGAGCATTTATTCCGAAAGGACTGACGCTCGAACTCGAAGGTGACAGCAATGACTATTTCGGAAAAGGACTTTCCGGTGGTAAACTGATCGTATATCCTCCAAAAGGATCGACATTTAAAGCAGATGAGAATATCATCATCGGTAATGTTGCTTTATACGGTGCAACAAGCGGTTCCGCGTACATCAGTGGTGTTGCGGGCGAACGTTTCTGTGTACGTAACTCCGGATGTACAGCAGTCGTTGAAGGTGTCGGCGATCATGGATGTGAATATATGACCGGCGGCCGTGCGGTGATCCTTGGTGAAACCGGCAAGAACTTTGCAGCCGGAATGAGCGGTGGTATCGCCTATGTACTGGATGAGAATAATAAGCTGTACAAACGTGTAAATAAAGCGTTAGTTGGAATTGAACCTCTGTCAAATAAATATGATGTTATTGAATTGATCGATATGATCAAAGAGCATGTAAAATATACAAATTCTGAAAAAGGTAAATTGATCTTAGATCATATTGAAGAATATTTGCCGAAATTCAAGAAAGTTATGCCACATGATTACAAACGCATGATGAATGCGATTGTTCAGATGGAAGAACGTGGTTTGAACAGTGAACAGGCTCAGATCGAAGCATTTTATATGAATAAAAATCATTAAGAGGAGGACAAAAAAATGGGAAAACCAACTGGATTTTTAGATTATGAACAGAAATTAGCAGAAGCAATTGAACCATTAGAACGTATTAAAAACTTTAATGAATTCCATACTCCTCTTACGGAAAAAGAACAGAGAAAACAAGGTGGAAGATGTATGGAATGCGGAGTTCCGTTTTGTCAGGCCGGTATGATGATCGCCGGTATGGCATCAGGATGTCCGTTGAACAATCTGGTTCCGGAATGGAATGATCTCGTGTACCGTGGTAACTGGGAACAGGCTTACTATCGTCTGAAAAAGACGAATCCGTTCCCGGAATTTACCGGAAGAGTCTGTCCGGGACTCTGCATGGCGGCATGTACGTGCAATTTAAACGGTGATCCGGTCGCATCAAAGGAGAATGAGCTTGCGATCATCGAACGTGCCTATGAAATGGGATTAGCAAAAGCAAATCCTCCAAAAGTCCGTACAGGTATGAAAGTTGCAGTCATCGGTTCGGGTCCCGCCGGATTATCGACAGCATATTTCTTAAATAAACGCGGTCACAGCGTAACGGTCTATGAACGATTTGACCGTGTCGGAGGACTTTTGATGTACGGAATTCCGAATATGAAGCTGGAAAAACAGTTCATCGAACGCCGTGTGAAAATTATGGAAGAGGAAGGTGTCGTATTCAAGACAAACTGTAACGTCGGTGTTGACGTTAAGGCAAAACAGCTTGTAAAAGATTACGATGCAGTTGTACTCTGTTGTGGTGCTTCGAACCCTCGCGATATCAAAGTTCCGGGAAGAGATGCAAAAGGTATTTATTTTGCAGTGGATTTCTTAAGAGCAAATACAAAGAGCCTGTTAGATTCAAATTTAACTGATGGCAAAAACATCTCTGCCAAAGGCAAAAATGTCATTATCATAGGCGGCGGAGATACCGGCAATGACTGCCTTGGAACATCGATTCGACATGGGGCAAAGAGTGTAACACAGCTGGAAATGATGCCGAAACCGCCGGTAGAACGTGCGGAATCAAATCCATGGCCACAGTGGCCAAAAGTCTTAAAGACGGATTATGGCCAGGAAGAAGCGATTGCGGTATTTGGTCAGGACCCACGCGTTTATACGACGACGGTAAAAGAATTTATCAAAGACGACAAGGGCAACTTAAAACAGGCAGTTTTGGTGAAACTGGAAAGTAAAAAGGATGAAAAGACCGGCCGCATGATGATGGTCAATGTGCCTGGTAGCGAGTATACGGTCGACTGCGAATTAGTCTTGATCGCAGCAGGATTTTTAGGCAGTCAGGATTATGTAACAAGAGACTTTAAGGTTGCCTTAAATCCTCGAACAAATGTAAAGACAGAGGAAGGAAGTTATAAGACCAATATCGATAAAGTTTATACGGCAGGCGATATGCACAGGGGACAGTCGTTAGTCGTATGGGGGCTTCGCGAAGGCCGTGACTGTGCAAAAGAAATCGATATGGATTTGATGGGATATACGAATTTGCAGTAACATAAAAAATGAAAAAATATAAACTTCTTCTCATATACAGGATGATGACCGGACATGGGAAGAAGTTTTTTATTTGCGCGAAGGCACAAGGCAAGCGGAAATGCTTGCATTTCCATTTGCCGCCGCACGCGAACCGATGAAACTCGCAGAGCGTGTTTCATTCGGTTGCGCGAAAGCACAAGACGTGATAATATAATGAATAGATCAAAATGCAAGGAGAAAAACTATGCTTATCAATAATGCAATCGGGCATTTTAAGACAATTACGTATCATAAATATATGGTAGCCAAGATGTGTTTTCGTGTCGGACTTTTCAAACAGGGGCTTTTGCATGATATGTCAAAATATATGCCGATAGAGTTCTTTAACGGTGTACGTTATTACGCACAGGGCAAGAAAAGCCCGAATAATGTAGAGCGCGAAGTGAAAGGATATTCGGCAGCATGGCTTCATCATAAGGGACGTAACCGGCATCATTTTGAATACTGGCTTGATTATTCTGTGAGCCGAAAAGAAAAGCATCTGGTCGGATTTAAGATTCCAAAGAAATACATGGCTGAGATGTTTATTGACCGGGTGTGTGCCGGAAAAGTTTATAATGGAGCGAATTTTAAGAGAAAAAATGTTTACGAATATTATCAAAATGGTATCGGTAAATATCTTCTTCATCCGGATTCGAGACGATATCTGGAATATCTGATGAAGATGTACGCGGTAAAGGGAGAAGCATATACATTGCGTTATATCAAAAAAGATTTAAAGAATAATATTAGTAAGTATGAATAGCTTGCAAGTTGCATATCCTTTTAGTATAATAGACTTAAGATAATTAAGTTTTACAGAAAGATGAAGTTTAGAACTTCCTGGGGTGTTCGATAGCCTGTGAATTTTGAACCTACATTTACGTGTAATGGGATTTCTATATCTCCGGTGGATTGCCAAGCCTCCGTTTGCAGTGGAAGGCAGGAATCCGGATGCGATAACCCACCTGGCTTTGGCTAGGCGTCAAAATAACAGGTCCGGCATTTTGGGAAGTTTTTTTATGTCTTTGATTACAGATGATAATTTGACAATATATTGAAAATCAATACATCTTATCTGGTCTTAAGCGAAAAAATTTCTTTATTAACATATATAAAATCCTCCCTACATAGAATGTACGGGAGGATTTTATGGGAGAGAAAATCATTATATTACTGTTATTTTTTTGTATGGTGGCTGGAATTGTTTCCGGTCCATATCTATGGAATTTTTCGAACGGACAATCAGATATAACCCAGAAGCAGAAGAAAAAAGAAGCTCCAGAAGAAAGTACGGCAAATACGACGGAAAAGGAAGAGCAGGTTCCGATTGATTATTCAACGATTCGTGTATTGATCAGCAACCGCACATTGGGAAAATATAATCATGATGTGGTAAAGATCACATCAGATCAGGACTATTTTGTAAAAACCGAAAAGAAAACGGTGAAAAAGAAAGCGAAAGCGGTTACAACGCTGAAATATGATAAAAAAAAGAAAGGACAAACAGTCACATTTTCCGGAACGGATAAATTAAGAATCTTATCGATCAAACGGGCATATGGAACGCCGGCTTATCGGGGGACTTTAGAAGTTAAGTATGAAAACGGATGCTTTCATGTAATCAATCAGCTTTTACTGGAGGAATATCTGTATGCTGTTATTCCGAGCGAGATGCCGGTTTCTTATGGAAGTGAAGCGCTGAAAGTTCAGGCAATCTGTGCAAGAAGCTTTGCGGTAAAGCAGAAGAAGGGAAAAAAGTTTAAAAGCTATGGAGCCGATATGGACGATAGTGTTGCCAGTCAGGTTTACAATAATACAAAGGAATGTGAAGAGAGTATCCGAGCGTCCGTGGATACGGCAGGGAAGGTGCTGACGTACGATGGAGAGATCGTTTCGGCATATTTTTTTTCGACATCCTGGGGGCATACGGCTGATAGTCACGATGTCTGGCTTCAGAAGGGGAAGAGCCCGGTATATTTAACGGGAAAAATTCAAAATGATACAGATCAAAATATGGATCTATCGTCTGATGATGAAATCAAAAAGTTTTTGAATTCGGACGCAGAAACATTTGACAGCAGTTTTCCGTGGTATCGATGGTCAGTAACAATACCGGTTTCTCGATTATCTGCGGCTTCGGTCGGTTCGATTCGAGATATCAGAGTCACAAAAAGAGGGAAAAGCGGAGTGGCAAAAGAACTTCGCATTACCGGTTCGGGCGGGGTCAGAGTCATCCAGGGAGAATATAATATTCGGGCGTATCTATCGCCGAAAGGAATTTCTATTAAAAGGAAGGACGGTTCAAATGGAAGTGCAGACATTCTTCCAAGCGGATGTTTTTATATAGAAGAAAAGGGGAAAAGATTGATTTTTCATGGAGGCGGGTATGGACATGGAGTCGGTATGTCGCAAAACGGAGTGAAAAAGCAGGCGGAAAATGGAAAAAGATATTCAGAAATTTTGCAATTCTATTATACGGGAACAAAAATAAAAGATATCAGTGAGTGTGAATAATCGGTAAAATAGTTTCGTAAAATGTAATAATCATTTTGTCAGGAGCGATATATGAAAAAATTCGCGATTATTATGTTTTGTTTTTTATTTACATTTACCGCAGGTTATTCTGTAAATGCAGAAATGGAGGTACCAGAGAGTACTGGATCGGAAGAAACGGGAGATAAACTCAATCTGACTGCGAAATCAGGGCTTGTTATGGAAGCTTCTACCGGAAAGATCATCTATGAGAAGAATAGCACAGAAGCGCTGCCGCCTGCCAGTGTTACAAAAGTAATGACACTGCTGCTTATTTTTGAGGCGCTTGATGAAGGGAAAATTCATCTGGATGACGAAGTATCTGTCAGTGAACATGCTGCTTCCATGGGAGGCTCTCAGGTGTTTTTGGAGGCTTCGGAAGTTCAAAGCGTGGAGGTTTTGATAAAATCCATTGTAATTGCAAGCGGCAATGATGCAGCGGTAGCCATGGCTGAATTTGTGGCCGGCAGTGAAGATGCGTTTGTTCAGAAAATGAATCAAAAAGCGAAAGAATTGAAAATGGAACAGACGGTATTTAAAAACTGCTGTGGATTGGATACAGATGGACATGTAACATCGGCAAAGGATATTGCTCTGATGTCAAGAGAATTGATTACAAAACATCCGAAAGTGTTCGAGTATTCAGGAATTTGGATGGATGAATTTACTCATAAAACGAAAAAGGGTGAGTCTGTATTTACACTGAGCAATACCAATAAAATGATTAAGCAGTATCAGGGATGCACTGGATTAAAGACAGGAAGCACGAGTCAGGCGAAATTTTGTATCAGTGCAACAGCAAAAAGAAACGATATCTCTTTGATCGCAGTGGTTATGGCTTCGAACACCTCGAAAGATAGGATAAAAGATGCATCAGCTCTCCTTGACTATGGATTTGCCAATTGTCAAATGTACGAGGCACCGGATCTATCCAAAAAAATAGAGCCAATAAAGATAATCGGTGGGGACAAAGATACAATAAAAGTAAAAATGAAAAAGCAATTTAAAACGATACTGACTCCGGAAGAAAATCCGAAGCAGATCACTTATAATATTCAAAGAAAAAAGCATTTACAAGCGCCGTTGAAGAAAGGTGCAGATGCTGGATGGGTTACTTATTATCTGAATGGCAGTTATATTGGGAAAGTAAAGCTTGTTACAGAAGAGGCAGTAAAAAAAATGACATTTGCAAAAAGTATAGAGCGTGTAGCCGGATATTATTTTCATTCAGGAAAATGAAATATGACTGTGTGTTGTATTTAGTCAAATGACAAAATGATGATTGAAAGTTTGAGAATATTTGGACGATACTTGTTTTTTTTCGCCACTTCTAGTAAAATGATAGAACATACTATTTTGAGAAAGACGAAGGAGGAATCGTTTTATGAAATTTCTAACAAAATTAATTGGAAGTTCATGTGTGGTTCCGCTTGCTGTCCTGGGAGTCAGTGCATATGAGAGAAGGTTGATCAGTGCGGACCATTATCATATTGCTTCGTCTGATCTGCCGATCGAATTTGAGGGAATGAAGATCGTCTTTTTGTCTGATCTGCATAATGCGACATTTGGAAAAGAAAACAGAGGTCTGATACAGGTGATCGATGAAGAACATCCGGATTTTATTCTGGTTGGTGGCGATATGATCATTGGAAAATCGAATCATACGACGGATATTGCATTTCCTCTTTTAAAACGCTTATCAAAAAAGTACCAGATTATATGTGCGAATGGCAACCACGAATTTCGAATGAAGATATATAAAGGTATATATGGTACACAATATGATGATTATGTTACCAAATTAAGAGAACAGGGGATCATTTATCTGGAGAACCAGACTGCTGTGTTGCGAAGAGGAGGAGCCCGGATATCGATATCCGGATTAGAGATTGAGAGGAAGTATTACCAGAGGGGAAAGAAAACACCGATGGATGTTTCCTATCTGAATCAGACTCTGGGTGAGAAAACACCGGGGGATTTTCGAATATTACTGGCACATAATCCGCTGTATTTTCCGGAATATGCCAAGTGGGGCGCAGACCTTGTTTTATCAGGGCACAATCATGGCGGGCTGATCCGTATTCCGCACTTTGGAGGAATGGTATCCCCGCAGACGACCTTTTTTCCTGAATATGATGCTGGACATTATGAGATGGGAAATTCACAGATGATCATCAGCCGGGGACTTGGTACACATACATTTCATATTCGCGTACGAAATTATCCGGAATTAAGCGTGATCAAATTATATAAAAGAAATAAAAAGTAACAGAATACCAAAAAGGGATTCTTGAGTTGAGTAATAAAATGGCAATAGAGGTAAAATTAACAGCATTTGAAGGTCCGCTTGACCTTCTTTTGCATTTGATTGAAAAGAATAAGATAGATATATACGATATTCCTATTTCTGTTATTACGGAACAGTACCTTGAATATCTGGAAGAGATGCGGCAAGCAGATCTGGATATTATGAGTGAATTTCTTGTTATGGCGACGACGCTGCTTCGGATCAAATCGCAGATGCTTCTTCCGAAAGAAGTGAATGAGGATGGGGAAGAAGAAGATCCGAGAGAAGAACTGGTGCAGCGATTGATCGAGTATAAGATGTATAAATATGCTTCCGGTGAACTAAAGGATTGGGAAGTGGAAGCAGGAAAGTGTTTATATAAAAATCCATCTCTTCCGAGAGAAGTCGCATCTTACCGTGAACCGATTGATCCGCAGAAGCTAATTGAGCGGCAAGGGGTTACTTTGGAACAATTAAAAGAGGTATTTGAATTTGTTTTAAAGCGCCGGACAGATAAGCTGGATCCGGTACGAAGCCGTTTTGGCGAGATCAGACAGGATGAGGTGAAGGTTGAGGATAAGCTCATACATATCAGAAAACGGATTAAGTCAGAGAAAAGGATGACATTTCAGGGGCTTTTGGAAGAACAGCCGACGAAGGTTGAAGTCGTTGTGACATTTTTAGCATTGCTGGAACTTATGAAGATGGGAAGTGTTCATGTAATTCAAGAGGATGTCGGAGCCGATATTATGATAGAAATGGATGATACGAGAACGGAGTAGGAAGCTATGGAACAGAAAAAAGGGATGATTGAAGGAATCCTGTTTTCCATGGGCGGCTCGGTAAAGAAGAAGCAGTTGATGGAAGTACTGGATCTGAGTGATACGATGCTGTCAGAATTGCTGGCGCAGATGAAAAATGAATACGAGAAAGAAAACCGGGGAATCCGGTTGATTGAATTAGAAGATTCCTGTCAACTTTGTACGAAGCCGGAATATTATGATGTATTGATCAAAGTTGTCAAACAACCAAAGAAATATCGTTTAACCGATGTTATGCTGGAGACGTTGTCGATCATTGCGTACAAGCAGCCTGTTACCAAACAGGAGATCGAAGCGATTCGCGGAGTCAAATGCGACCATGCCGTGAACCGTTTGATCGAATATAATCTGGTATGTGAGGCAGGGCGTTTGAATGCGGTCGGAAGACCGATCCTGCTTCAGACGACCGAAGAATTTTTAAGGTGCTTTGGAGTTGAGCATATTGATGATCTGCCGATGATAGATCCATCGATGTTAGAGGAGTTTAAACAGGAAGCACAAGAAGAGATGAATGTTATTTTGGAGCCTGATGAACATTCAGAGGGCGATCATTAAGATATAACAAAAGAAAGAGCTGGAGGATGAGATAATGGAAAAAATTTCAGGAAATCAATTATTAGTAAAAGCGCTGATGGAAGAAGGCGTGGATACATTGTTTGCTTATCCCGGGGGTTATGCAATCGATATTTTTGATGAATTGTATAAGATGGATCATAATATCGAGATTGTCCTTCCACGCCATGAACAGGGGTTGATTCATGAAGCGGACGGCTATGCAAGATCGACTGGAAAAGTTGGTGTGTGTCTGGTAACAAGCGGACCGGGAGCTACAAACCTTGTGACCGGTATTGCAACGGCGAATTATGACAGTGTGCCGTTAGTTTGCTTTACCGGACAGGTAAATATGCCGCTGATCGGCAATGATGCGTTTCAGGAAGTGGATATTGTCGGATGTACGCGAAATATTGCAAAGTTTGTAATTACAGTCCGCAACAGAGAAGATTTGGGACGGATTATAAAGGAAGCGTTTTATATTGCAAGTACCGGAAAACCGGGTGTAGTTCTGGTCGATCTTCCGAAAGACATTATGGCAGAACTCGGAAGTGCGGAATATCCAAAAGAGGTAAATATCCGTGGTTATAAGCCACAGAAAAATGTACATATTCGTCAGCTTCATCGGGCAATGGGAATATTGGAAAAGGCGAAAAAACCGTTGTTTTTAATTGGCGGCGGTACGAAAATTGCCAATGCACATATGGAGATGCGGGAACTTGCGGAACTGACCGGAGTTCCGGTTGTATCAACGATCATGGGCATGGGCGTTATGCCGACGGATCATCCGTTATTTGTCGGTAATGCAGGCATGCATGGACGGTATGCGGCGAATATGGCTATTTCAGAATGTGATGTACTGTTTTCGATCGGTACCCGTTTTAGCGACCGCATTACCGGAAAACTCGGCAAGTTTGCTTTGAATGCAAAAATCATTCATATCGATATCGATACGGCAGCAATTTCGAAAAATGTAACCGTTGATGTTCCTGTCGTAGCGGATGCAAAAGTTGCGTTGGAAGCTCTTGTGGAAATTGCTAAAAATCATGGAAAGATCAAACATGCAGATGAATTTTTAAAGGAAATACAGACATGGGAATGCGAACATCCGCTTGAGATGGAGGACAGCGGACTCGGCGTCAATCCTCAGTCGGTTATCGAGACAGCGAATGAATTGATGCCGGATGCGATTGTTGTTACCGATGTTGGACAACATCAGATGTGGGCAACCCAGTTTACGACGATGACACATCCGAAACGTCAGCTTCTGACATCGGGTGGACTTGGGACGATGGGATTTGGACTTCCGGCTGCAATTGGCGCGGCAATGTCACATCGTGATCAGAAGGTAATCTGTTATACCGGGGACGGTGGTGTTCAGATGAATATTCAGGAGATGGCAACAGCTGTTCAGCAGGAAACACCGATCATTATTTGTATTTTTAATAACCAGTCTCTGGGAATGGTGCGTCAGTTCCAGGAATTGTTCTACGGCAAACGCTATGCAAGCACCTGTCTGCAAAAGAGACGTTCTTGTGAATATACATGCAAAGGACCTTGTGAAGCGTGTCCGCCATATACGCCGGATTTTGTAAAGTTAGCGGAAAGCTATGGAGCAAAAGGAATTCGTGTATGTGAGAAAGAGCAGATCAGGCCTGCGTTTG
>JAUNOI010000014.1:0-7015 GCA_030531165.1 Lachnospiraceae bacterium | reverse complement strand
ACTCCTTTTTTGTGCGTATTATCAGATGTGGCGTGCGTTTCTCACAGCTATGGCAGAAGAAAAACGACCGGTGATCATCGAATTTATGACGGATCCGGATCTTTTGGTACTTCCGATGGTACAGGGCGGTAAGGCTTTGGACGATATGATTTTACAGGGTTAGGAGGATAAACAGATGGGTGAAATGAAAAAAAGATGGATTTCTTTATATGTGGAAAACCGCTGTGGTGTGCTTGCGAGAATTGCAGGATTATTCTCCGGGAAATCCTACAATTTAGACAGCCTGACAGTCGGAACAACGGAAGATCCGACCGTTTCCAGAATGACAATTGCTACGACCAGCGATGACATTACGTTTGAGCAGATTAAAAAGCAGTTGAACAGAAGTGTGGAAGTTATCAAAGTGATGGACTATACCGCAGTTCCGATTCGAATGAAAGAAGGATTATTTATTAAAGTAAAAGGCGTATCAGGAAAAGAAAAGAATGAGATTTTCCAGATGAAAGATGTATTCCGCTTCCGTGTAGTTGATTATGGCAGGGATCATATTCTAATTGAGTCTTTCCACACGGAGGGCAAAAATGATAATATCATCCGTTTCTTTAATGAAAGATTTAAAGGAAGGATTGAAGTTGTCCGAGGCGGAGGAGTGGCAATTGAATCCATTTCAATTGTTGAAAGATAATTTGTTTTTTGGATGAATCATTCCGCCTCAGGCGGAAACTCATGAAAGTGGGATTCTATAAGATGGATAGATAGCGGAAAGCAAAACGATAGATAAAAAATGTCGGCTTTCCGCTTTTTTTCTGCCGATATTGTTATTTTGTTATCAAATACTTTGTTGGAAAATTATATTTTTCGTTTTTTTTAATAGGATTTTACATACAAAATAAACATAAGAATTTTGATAAAGTGTGAAGAAAATTACGTTTTTTTTGACCTTGTAAGAGATGTACTTGAAAAAGTACAATTGTTAACAAATTAACAAAAGTACAAAAAATGGCTTAAATAAGCCGTTTTTTTGTGTGTTACAGTTTTGTCATCAATTTATTATGTAAAAATTACATTGAAAAGAAGAATTGATTGTGATAATATTAACGTAACGAAAGGCGGGAAATATTTTTCGTCAAGAGCAATTTATAGTTATTATTTATTATGGAGGTAACAGATTATGGCAAAGAAAGTAGTTATTGCAGGCGCTTGTCGTACAGCAATCGGAAAAATGGGCGGTGGCTTAAGCACAACTCCAGCACCAGTATTAGGTTCTATCGTTATTAAAGAAGCTCTTAAGAGAGCTGGCGTACCAGCAGATCAGGTTGATCATGTATATATGGGTTGTGTAATCCAGGCTGGTTTAGGCCAGAACGTTGCTCGTCAGGCTTCTATTAAAGCTGGTCTTCCTATTGAAGTTCCTGCAGTAACCGTAAACGTTGTATGTGGCTCCGGTCTTAACTGTGTTAACATGGCAGCTCAGATGATTCAGGCAGGAGATGCTGATATCGTTGTTGCCGGTGGTATGGAAAACATGTCTATGGCTCCATACGCTATGATGCAGGGTCGTTTCGGATACCGTATGAACAATGCAACAATCGTAGATACAATGGTTAATGATGCATTAACAGATGCATTTAACAATTACCACATGATGATCACAGCTGAAAACGTTGCAGATCAGTGGGGATTAAAACGTGATGAATTAGATGCATTTGCAGCAAGCTCTCAGCAGAAAGCAGTTGCAGCTCAGGAAGAAGGCAAATTCGCAGAAGAAATCGTTCCTGTAGAAGTAAAACAGCGCAAGAAGACAGTAATCGTAGATACAGATGAAGGTCCTCGTCCTGGAACAACAGCAGAAAGTCTTTCTAAATTACGTTGCTGTTCTGGTAAAGAAGGCGGAGTTGTTACAGCTGGTAACGCTTCTGGTATCAATGATGGTGCAGCAGCAGTCGTTGTTATGAGCGAAGAAAAAGCAAAAGAATTGGGTGTTACTCCTATGGCTACATATGTTGCAGGTGCTCTTGGCGGAGTTGCTCCAGAAATCATGGGTGTTGGACCAGTTGCAGCTACTAATAAAGTATTTGCTAAGACAGGCTTAACAATTGATGATATTGATTTAGTAGAAGCAAATGAAGCTTTCGCTACACAGTCATTAGCAGTAGCAAGAGATTTGAACTTCGATATGAGCAAAGTTAATGTTAATGGTGGTGCAATCGCACTTGGACATCCTGTAGGAGCTTCTGGATGCCGTATCTTAGTTACATTACTTCACGAAATGCAGAGAAGAGACGCTAAGAAAGGTCTTGCAACATTATGTATCGGTGGAGGAATGGGCTGCGCTACTATCGTAGAAAGAGACTAATCCATCACAGAGCGTGAATACGTTTTTATATCGGAAAGGAGAATCTACCAATGGGATTTGTTAATTATGAACAGGAAGGTTTTGTAGGAATTATTACTATTAACCGTCCAAAAGCATTAAATGCTTTAAACAGTGAAGTATTAAAAGACTTAGAAGCAGTGATCGATGCTGTAGATTTAGATGCTACAAGAGCGTTGATCTTAACTGGTGCCGGCGATAAATCATTCGTAGCTGGTGCTGATATCGGAGAGATGAGCACATTAACAAAGGCAGAAGGCGAAGCTTTCGGTAAAGTTGGTAACGATGTATTCCGTAAGATCGAAACTCTTCCAATTCCGGTTATTGCTGCTGTGAACGGATTTGCATTAGGCGGCGGTTGTGAGATTTCTATGAGCTGTGATATCAGAATCTGTTCTGATAATGCTATTTTCGGACAGCCTGAAGTTGGTCTTGGTATTACACCTGGATTTGGCGGAACACAAAGATTAGCTCGTATCGTTGGTGTTGGAAAAGCAAAAGAGATGATTTACACAGCATTTAACATTAAAGCAGAAGAAGCTTACAGAATCGGTTTAGTAAATGCTGTATATACACAGGAAGAATTAATGCCAAAGGCTAAGAAACTGGCAGCAAAAATTGCGCAGAACGCACCAATCGCAGTTCGTAACTGTAAGAAAGCGATCAATGATGGTTTAGATGTTGATATGGATGCAGCTATCGTGATCGAAGAAAAATTATTTGGTGACTGTTTTGAAACAGAAGACCAGAAAGCCGGAATGGGTAATTTCTTAGAGAAAGATAAATCTAAAAAATTAAAAGTTGTTCCATTCCAGAACAAATAATAAAATTATATTATCCGGAGCGCTTCATCATTTTTGATGAAGCCGGTTCTGGATATTTGCACAAATATTAAGTATTTTCAGGAGGAAAAGACATGAAAGTAGGAGTTATCGGCGCAGGTACAATGGGCCAGGGTATCGCAAAAGCATTCGCTCAGGTTGAAGGTTACACAGTTGCATTATGCGACATTAAACAGGAATGGGCTGAAGCAGGAAAAGACAAAATTGAAAAAGGTTATGCTCGCTTAGTTCAGAGAGGTAAATTATCTCAGGAAAAAGTAGACGCTATCGTAGGATCTATCACACCAGGTTTAAAAGAAGATTTATGTGCAGATTGTGATTTGATCGTAGAAGCTGCATTTGAAAACATGCAGGTAAAACAGGACACATTCCAGGCATTAGATCAGATCTGTAAACCAGAATGTATCTTTGCTTCTAATACATCTTCTTTATCTATTACAGAAATTGGAAAAGGCGTAAACCGTCCTGTAATCGGAATGCATTTCTTTAACCCAGCTGACCGTATGAAATTAATCGAAGTTATCGCAGGCGTTAACACTCCACAGGAAACTGTTGATGCGATCAACACTATTTCAAAAGAAATCGGCAAAACTCCTGTACAGGTAAATGAAGCTGCAGGATTCGTAGTAAACCGTATCTTAATTCCAATGATCAATGAAGCTGCTTTCATTAAGATGGAAGGTGTTTCTGATATCGTAGGTATCGATACAGCTATGAAACTTGGTGCAAACCATCCAATGGGACCATTAGAATTAGGCGATTACATTGGTCTTGATATCTGCTTGGCTATTATGGATGTTCTTTACAACGAAACAGGTGACAGCAAATATCGTGCATGTCCATTGATCCGTAAGATGGTTCGTGGCGGCAACTTAGGATGCAAATCCGGTAAAGGATTCTACATCTACAATGCTGACCGTACAAAAACTGCAGTAGATGCTCAGTAATTTCCGGTCAGAAAGGTGATTGATTCATAAATTAAGGAGGAATAACACAATGGATTTCACATTAAGTAAAAAACATGAAATGGCAAGATCTTTATTTAAAGAATTTGCTGAAAATGAAGTAGCGCCTCTTGCTCAGGAAACAGATGAATTAGAACAGTTCCCTGCTGAAACAGTAAAGAAAATGGCAAAAGCAGGCTTCATGGGAATTCCTGTACCAAAAGAATATGGCGGACAGGGATGCGATCCTTTAACATATGCTATGTGTGTTGAAGAATTAGCAAAAGTTTGTGGAACAACATCCGTAGTTGTATCTGCTCACACATCTCTTTGCATCGATCCAATTCTTACATACGGTACAGAAGAACAGAAACAGAAATACATCCCGGATTTAGCTTCCGGTAAAAAAATCGGTGCTTTTGGTTTGACAGAACCAGGTGCTGGTACTGATGCTCAGGGACAGCAGACAAAAGCTGTTTTAGATGGTGACGAATGGGTATTAAACGGATCCAAGTGTTTCATCACAAACGGAAGCTACGCTGACGTTTATATTGTAATCGCTGTAACAGGTATCATTGAAAAACGTGGCCGTAAGATGAAAGAAATCTCTTCCTTTATCGTAGAAAAAGGAACACCAGGATTCTCTTTCGGAACAAAAGAAAAGAAAATGGGTATCCGCGGATCTGCTACATATGAATTAATTTTTGAAGACTGCCGTATTCCAAAAGAAAACTTATTAGGTAAAAAAGGTAAAGGTTTTGGAATTGCTATGCATACATTAGATGGTGGTCGTATTGGTATCGCTTCTCAGGCTCTTGGTTTAGCTGAAGGTGCATTAGAAAAGACAATCGCTTATGTTCAGGAAAGAAAACAGTTCGGACGTGCTATTTCCAAGTTCCAGAATACACAGTTCCAGATTGCAGACATGGCTACAAAAGTAGAAGCTGCTAAGTTATTAGTATACAAAGCTGCAATGGCAAAAGCTACACAGAAAGTTTACTCTGTAGAAGCTGCAATGGCTAAATTATACGCTGCTGAAGTTGCTATGGAAGTAACAACAAAATGTGTACAGTTACATGGTGGATACGGATACATTCGTGAATACGATGTAGAACGTATGATGCGTGATGCTAAGATTACTGAAATTTACGAAGGTACTTCTGAAGTACAGCGTATGGTAATTTCTGGTAATGTGATTAAATAAGGAGGTACTTTCTCATGAAAATCGTTGTATGTGTAAAACAGGTACCTGATACAAAAGGCGGAGTACAGTTTAAGCCGGATGGTACTTTAGATAGAGCAGCTATGCTCACAATTATGAATCCTGATGATAAAGCAGGATTAGAAGCAGCATTAAGAATCAAAGATGAAATCGGTGCTGAAGTTATTGTTATTACTATGGGTCTTCCAAAAGCTGAAGAAGTTCTTCGTGAAGCTATGGCTATGGGAGCTGACAAGGGAATCCTTGTAACAGATAGAGTATTAGGTGGAGCTGATACATGGGCTACATCTACAACAATCGCAGGTGCAATCAGAACAGTCGAAGATTATGACCTGATCATCACAGGACGTCAGGCTATCGATGGTGATACTGCTCAGGTTGGACCACAGATTTCTGAACACTTAGATTTACCTGTTATCTCTTATGCTGAAGATATTAAGATCGAAGGCGACAGCGTAATCGTTAAACGTCAGTACGATGACAGATATCATATGGTAAAAGCTCAGATGCCATGTGTTATCACAGCTTTATCTGAATTAAATGAACCACGTTATATGACTCCAGGTGGAATTTTCGATGCTTATGATGCAGAAATCACAGTATTGAATAGAAAAGACCTTATTGATGTTGATGATGCTAATATCGGTTTAGCAGGATCTCCTACACAGATTGCAAAAGCTTCTGACAAAGTACGTAAAGGTGCTGGTGAAGTTGTTAATCTTGATCCAGCTGAATCTGTTGACTACATCATGGGTAAATTGAAAGAAAAACACGTAATCTAGGAAAGTGGTGAATAAAATGGGATTAGAACAATATAAAGGCGTATATGTATTTGCTCAGCAGGTAGATAACGAATTAAGCGGCATTGCTTTCGAATTACTTGGTAAGGCAAATGAATTAGCAAAAGACTTAGATACAGAAGTAACAGCAGTATTACTTGGATATGAAGTGGCTCCTTTAGCTGACGAATTAGCAGCTTATGGTGCTGATAAAGTTATCATCGTTGATGATCCAGAATTAAAAGAATACAGAACAGAACCATATGCACATGCATTATCTTCTGTTATCAACGAATACAAACCTGATATTATGTTAGTTGGTGCTACAGCAATCGGACGTGACTTAGGTCCTCGTGTATCTGCTCGTGTAGCTACTGGTTTAACAGCTGACTGTACAGTACTTGAGATTGGTGAATTCAAAGCCCGCGGTGATAAAGAACCTCGTACAGGTCAGTTATTAATGACACGTCCTGCTTTTGGTGGAAACACGATTGCTACAATCGCTTGTCCAAATCATCGTCCTCAGATGGCTACAGTTCGTCCTGGTGTTATGCAGGCTCAGCCAAAAGTAGAAGGTGCAAAAGCTGAAATCATCAATTACAATCCAGGATTTACTCCTGATAACAAATATGTAGAAATTCTTGAAATCGTAAAAGAAGTATCTGATGTTGTTGATATTATGGATGCTAAGATTCTTGTATCCGGTGGACGTGGAGTTGGATCTGCTGAAAACTTCAAGATTTTACAGGATTTAGCTGATGTTATCGGTGGTGTTGTATCTTGCTCTCGTGCTGTAGTAGATAATGGATGGTTACCAAAAGACTTACAGGTAGGTCAGACAGGTAAGACAGTTC
>JAUNOI010000142.1 GCA_030531165.1 Lachnospiraceae bacterium | reverse complement strand
TCAGGAGATTTGGACAGCTTCGCCGCCAGATTGGAGAAATAACGGAAAGTTCCCTTACAAAGCAACTTCGGGAATTGGAAAGAGATGGTTTTATTCTTCGCCACGACTTTTGTGAGGTTCCTCCACGAGTGGAATATACTTTGACGGAACTGGGGGAGAGTTTCCTATCCGTTCTCGACTGCATGAAAGCCTGGGGTGATGAAAATCTTTCTGTGTAAATAGATGACAACGATAAACATAAGGGATAGTATCCGCGTGAGCTATAAAACCGTGAAGCGTATTTTAGAATCAGGAAATTGTATGGTATTATAGGAGCGATAAATCTAAGTTTGAGAGGTGTACCAATGTATCGAAAAGCAACATTAGATGATTGCCACAAGGTTTATCATTTGATTTGTGAAATGGAATGTAAACAGCTTGCATTTGACAGATTTTCTGTGATATATCAAGAGCAGATGAGCAATGAGCATTATTATTACCTTCTCTGTGAACATGACAATAATGTAATTGGAGTTTTGAACCTGCGATTTGAGGAACAATTGCATCATTCTGAACGTATTGCGGAGATTATGGAATTTGCAGTCGATTCGACATATAGGAATCGGGGGATAGGAAAGGAAATGCTCGCCAATGCCTGCCAACTTGCGAAAGATTTTGGGTGTACACAAATTGAGGTGGCTTGTAACCAGCTTCGGACAGACACCCATCGATTTTATTTAAGAGAGGGTATGCATAATTTTCATTTTAAGTTTTCAAAATCATTCGTTGGTGATGATACAGAAGAAAATATAATTGGAAAATAGAAATTCGATTTGCTATGCTTATTCTATGATATTTTTAACAATCCAGGCAGCAAAAATAAAATGAGAAAAGTAAAATATCATAGAAAATGCACAATGTGCTCTGCTTCGGAAGGGCGCTTTTTGACAATTTAAATATATGAAATAGATGGATTGTATGCTATAATCAGAGCAACAAATCAGATTTTGGAGGATGAGTCATGAAATCTATAAAAAAATATATTTTGGCAATAATACTTGGATTGGTTGTGGGGATACTGACATTAGTCGGGCAAAAGTATCTTCCAATGAATTTGAATTTCCTTGCAAATTCAGGTGCAGTTTGGCTAATTCCTGCATTTTTACTAAGTTATTTTGAAAAGGGAAATAGGATACAGGCTATGGTTACCACAATTGTGTGCTTGTTAGGCTGTGTTTATGGTTACTATATTTTCGAGGCTGTCTTGAACCATCATGCTTTTACGCTTGCCGGAGGAACTCTGTTGTGGTCTGGCGTTGCCTTAATCGCAGGAGCAGTATTCGGGCTTGGTGCTTTTTTTGCAAATCAGGAGAACAGCAAACTAAAATACTTTGGGATGAATCTGCTTCCGGCTGTATTCACAGCTGAGGGATTGGATAATGTAATTCATATCAATGACTACTCCCATATGATTCCTGCAGTAATCATGAAAATAATCATTGGAGTTATTCTATACTTGGTAATCAATAGAAAAGATGTGATAAGGCTAAAGAATATGATATCTTATGTAGTTATCACTGCACTTGGAGTAGTAGCTTTTGCAGTTTTATTTGGAAGCATATAAATTCCAGTTTATTGAATTTGTGAGGTAGCGTTTTAGGACATTGCTTTCACTTTTCTTCCGTATTCCTACTCTCAAAATCTCACAATCTATGATAGAATAACCGCAGTAGTAAAACATCTTGTTCTTACTACGATTGAGGGATTTAAAATAAAAAGTGTAAAAGTAACGGTCTGAGGGCAGAAAATTCTGCTTTCAGACCGTTTTTATATCATTCCTCTGTCCGAATTAAATTGCTTACATATGGGCGCTTGCCGGAAAGCACTTCGTCATAAAAATTTTGTTTCCAATCAATATAGGCAACACTGTCCTCCAACTCTTTAATAGAAACAAGCAGCGCCTCCTGCTTTTTTGCCAGCATATTCTTTCGCTGCATAATGGTAGATTCCCCTTGCAGGCATAAGTCCAGATATTCTTTCATCTCTTGAATACTCATACCGCATTTTTTTAAGCATGTAAGGTCTTTGATCCATTTTACGT
>JAUNOI010000141.1 GCA_030531165.1 Lachnospiraceae bacterium | reverse complement strand
TAAAGCATCTCAGGATAAGTTAAAGAAAAAGTTAGATAATCCATTATTCATAGATGTTACAGGGTTTGAAGTGTATTCTGGTTCACCAATAGAATATTTATATGTACCTGATGAGCAGTTTTTTATTCGTGATGATGGGGATACTAAAGCGAAACGTAGAAAAAAGAATGTTATGATTTATAATCCTGATCACAAGGATCGTATCACGATTGATATTAGTACTAATATCACGATCAAACAGTCAGGGCTTGAGATGAATGGATGTAAAGTATCATCGTCAGCTAAGTTAGTTCGAATTGAATTAAGTCCAGAAGGATGTACTTTTGCAGAGGCAAAAATCACAGACACAAATAATAACATTACATACGTGATAAAAATATGTGTTATCGACGTACTTCCAAAATATCTTGAGAGCATTCAAACCGCTTATTTATTAAATGTACCAAAGAATTTAAAACGAGCTACAATCCAGGTTTATGGAATCACAAAGGAGTTAGAAGTAAATCCGGGATTTGAAGAGGTTGTTGAAATTGGTATTGTCCAAGATGAGACTTTTGAGTGTAGATACAATCAAACATTAAAATTGCTGTTTGACGAGGAATCAATTGATACAGATACCGGTCATATTAATTGTAAGTTAAAATTTGGTTCAATTCTTGTTCCAATTCAAATTCAGGATGAAATAATAAAGCCAACGGAGCTTACTGGTGCGAATGCATTCAAATGGAAATTTAAAGAACGAAAAAGTTTAGAATATAGGAATGGAAAAATTATTGCCGGCACAACGGAGTTTTTTACTAAGGAAGCGTTTAGATATCCTCTTTCTATTGAAGATGAAATTGTGAAAAATGAATGGTTGGCTGTAAAGGAAACACCTGATGGATTAGAAGAATATCCGCTTACTGTTAAAGATGAAGTAAAAGATGCTTATATTTGCCTTATGAAAGCATATAAGCAAAAGAGAACACTTCCGAGTTTGGCTTACTATGGCCAAGAGTTGTTGAATGCAGCTAGAAATTATGTTGATCTTTTGGAGCAAGAGTTTGCTTCAATACAGGCAGGTACAACGCTTGATGTGAAACAGAATCATTCTTTGTTGCTTGGATGCGTAATAAAAAGTTTTGATGAAGAAGCAATAGCTATGAGTCCGGTGCATCCATTGAATATAATGTACCAATTGGCTCTGCTTAATGAAGAAGAAGTGGGGTCTGTCAGAGAAAATCTTATTGAAAAATTGACTGCATTATATTTAGTACCATTCATTAAAGATACGAATAAGAATTTGTATCAAGCTATTGAGCAGAAGTATGCTCCAGAATGGAGATATTATGCGCCTATTTCGAATAAACGATATCAAGGTGCACGAAATTTTATTCAAAAGCTAGTGTGCGATAAAATCACACAATACAAAGAGCATTTTGCATTTTTGTTTGAAGATATTGGTAATAGCCAGTTATATATTAATCTTGTAAATATGGGTGACTGTAGGGAAGTATTTCAAGGATTACTCAGATTTTATGCGCAGAATCTTAGAAGTGGAATTGATCCTGACGATCTTCTAAATTTTGTAATTAATATATATGCTGAAAATGGAATGTATAATGAGTTTTCAATGTTGTCAGATCAGCATAAACTAAAGGAATTCATTAAAGAGATATATAGTAATGATGAAGTGAGTGATTTGGTTATTGCTATGACTGGAAAAATCCGCTGTTATTTTAGAAATCCAGCAGAAGCTAAATATCAGTATGCCCATTTAACATTCTATGAAATGACTTCTGCGGAAGATACTGGGGCAAGTAGAATGGATTCTATTACGACGGGTATTGCATTAAATGGTTTAACATCTGGAACGCCATCCGTTCTTAATGCAGAGTGGTATAAAACTGGATTTGGTACAAAATATGCAAGAAAAAATCAACTTACGCGAATGGCTGCTTATTATAATGCAATGTATAGAGTGGCTTTTTCTGGAAGTTCATATGAACCATCTTCTTGTATTTTTACAGAGATTGAACAGGGACAGGAGGGGCAGTTAGGCAAAATTTATTCATCTTCTAATTGGGTTGTATTTGTGGATCCTAAAGTCGATTT
>JAUNOI010000140.1 GCA_030531165.1 Lachnospiraceae bacterium | reverse complement strand
AAGGGGAAACTATACCATAAATCTGGAAATACATTTAAGCTGTTTCCGTTTGTAACACAACCTAATAGTGCGCCTGTTTTAGAATTAGAACCTTTGGTAGGCAGTTTTCTTTGCAGAATTGAAGGCAAGTTACCCAAACAGATTTCAGCTTCAGAATTAGTAGAAAAATTAAAGGAAGATACGGAAATTCAAGCTGGACAAGAAGAATTGTTCTTTGAAACAATTAGGCAGCTGTTTTTTACCGCAAATGGATCCGTCCGCCCGATGAATCTTCATTTGATTGAGCAAAGCGCCTGCACAGAAACTAGTGAAAATAGAATTGCAGAGTATTTAGTGGATGTGTTGGGAAAAATCGAGCCTATGAAGAAGAGTTTGGTTGATGCGAAGGCCAAAACAAATAGCAATGTATTAGAGTCTTTTGTTCTTTCTAAATTAGAATTTGATGATACCGATAACATTGAAGAAGGCTTGAAGTATTATAGGGTCATTGATTCATTACGTGAATCTTTTGAAGAAGATTTTCAATATATTCTAGAAGATTCAAAGCGTTTGAGAGAATATTTAGTGTCGCTTCTAGAGCTGTATTTCTTTACATATACTGCACAAGTTAGTTTGCAATTAAGTCGCTTTATGGATGGTGAAAGAAATGAGAATATTCCTCTTTATTTCTGTCTAGAGTGGGAAAAAACTAGTCAAAGCAGACTTTGTTTTACTGAGGGATGGCAAAAGTTGCAAGCGGCGATTGAAAAAATATTTGCACATGCAATTACACTAGAGATACTTAATCAAACGACAGAAGACTCAGAAATTGTCGATTATATACGGTTGAATGAAATAATAACAGATGAAGTAACGGATGAAGAGATTAGTGTACAGATAGATGCGTTAACATCGTTATATCGTTATTCTATTACAGATTGTGTTGAGATGAATGAATTGAAAAAGAAAGAGTTAGCTTTAGGCAAGACGGCATCTTCTTTGAGATATTTATTTGATTCAATCAGAATTCAGTTTGAAAACACAGGTCGTGTAAGGGCATATGGATCCTATGCAAATAAATTTGAAAGTTACTGTAAGAAATATCTGAAGAGTCGTGGTAGAAGTGGATTGATGCTCAATCTGACAGAAGAAGACTTAATCTTTATTACAAAGCTTTGTATAAAAAATCAAGAGCAAATGAGATTAAAGGATGTTTTTAAAGCTTTTGAAAAAAGAGGCATCTTTTTAGATGATATTTCTAAAGAACAGGCCACAGAGTATTATGAAAAGCTCAATCTCATAGAGAAAAAGAGCGATAGTGAGGATGCAAAATATGTTAAACGAATTTTATGATTATATAGCAAAAAATACATTGAGCTTTTTTCAGGAACGTGTGGCTGTAATGCGTCCTGGCGAACGTTATTGCTTAAAACTCGATACAGAAGAAATGGTTCTTGGAGTGGACGGAGCTCTTAAAAGCATTACGCAGAAAAACAACATTCAGGGCTCCTTTGAGTATGGAGAAGTGTACTCTACCTTTACAATTAAACTTGCTTCTGATTTGGAAGTTGTTGTTGCGTCTAAAATAAATGGAATGACAGACGATTTTTTAGCTACATTAAGAAATGCAGAGCTGACATCAAAACATTTTCCGATTTTGATGGTGACACATTCAGCAATTGATACCATAACGAGCGGTACTGGAGATTTGGCGGCGAACGGAATGCCTTTCCACGCAACTTCAATAATATCCAAGATCACTGATGACATCCAGAATGCTCAATTATCGGTAGCTGATAAAACACTTTTAGAATATGAGTTGAGTCGTAAACAATCTGATCGTTTCAGTGATAAGTCTTCTCTATTTGAGTACTCCGACTTATTAACTGTGTTAGGAAGAGGATTTGTTAAGAAAACAGACTATTCTTGTTTTCGTTTATTAGAAGACCCTAATGCTTCTCATCTGATTGATGAAAAGAAAATACGAGATCGATTGGCTGAAAATCATAAATATTTTGATCTTATTGATCGTGTTGTTAAGCATGGTAATATAAATGACGATTTAGAGAAAGATTTTGATTCAGCTTTTATCAATCATCTTGTTAGTTGTAAAAAGAAAAATACACCTTGGTATGAAGACTGTACCTTTG
>JAUNOI010000013.1:35336-42590 GCA_030531165.1 Lachnospiraceae bacterium | reverse complement strand
TTCTTTTACTATGAGACTATCCTTTTACTATGTAAGAAAGAACGTTGAAAAAATAATCTTTTTATTCTATAATCATTTTAGATATGCCTAACTTTTTAAGCAATTATTTTATTTAAATAGGAAAGGAAATGATCCACAAATGTATACAATTGATTTTAAAAAGCCTATTCACGTTCATTTTATTGGTATTGGCGGCATTAGTATGAGTGGACTCGCTGAAATACTTTTAGAAGAAGATTTTAAGATTTCCGGCTCAGACATGAAAGCTTCTCCGATGACTGATAAACTGGCTTCTCTCGGAGCACAGATTATGATTGGACAAAAGGCTTCTAATATTACAGATGATATTGACCTTGTCGTTTATACTGCTGCGATCCATCCGGACAATCCGGAATTTCAGGCAGTTATGGAACATCATATTCCAACCCTGACCCGCGCTCAACTGCTGGGACAGATGATGGATAATTACAAGAATCCAATTGCTGTATCGGGTACGCATGGAAAGACAACGACAACATCCATGCTCTCTCACATTTTACTTGCGGCAAAAAAGGATCCTACAATCAGCGTTGGCGGTATTCTCGATGCAATCGGCGGTAATATCCGTGTTGGTAAATCCGACATCCTGGTAACAGAAGCATGCGAATATACGAACAGTTACCATGCCTTTAATCCGGTCATCAGCATTATTTTAAATGTTGAAGAAGACCATCTTGATTTCTTTAGTGGAATTGAGGAAATCCGTGAGAGCTTCCAGACATTCGCACGAAAGCTTCCAAAAGGAGGTTTGCTGGTTGTGAACGGGGATATGGATTGTACCGAATTTATCCAGGATGGTGTTGTTTCGGACATCGTAACATTTGGAATCACCGGCAAAAATCTAACTTATTCTGCTACGAATATTTCATATGATGAGCAGGGCAATGGAAGTTATGATCTTGTAGAATATGGACAGATTACGGATCATATTCATCTTCATGTAAATGGATCCCACAATATCATGAACTCCTTGTCCGCAATTGCTGTTGCCAAGCGACTGGGAATCTCTATGGATGATATCAAAAAGGGACTACTCTCCTTCACCGGAACCAAACGCCGTTTTGAATACAAAGGCGAGAAAAACGGATTTACGATTATTGATGACTATGCACATCACCCAACAGAAATTGCAGCCACGTTAAATGCAGCCGGAAAATACCCTCATAACGAAGTATGGACTGTCTTCCAGCCGCATACTTATACTCGTACAATGGCATTTTTAGATGACTTTGCAAAGTCCTTAAGTTTGAGCGATCACGTAATCATAACTGATATTTATGCTGCCCGTGAAAAAGACCTGGGACAAGTTCATGCCAGGGATATCGTCGACCGGATGCAGCAATACGATGTCGATGCTATGTATATCTCTTCTTTTGAAGAAATCGAAAAATTTATTTTAAAAAATTTAAAAAACAATGATTTGTTGATAACTATGGGGGCCGGAAATGTCGTAGATATCGGCGAAAACCTTCTTAAATAAAAAGTTATCCACATTATCCACAAAGTTATGCACATGAAACCTGTACATAATTTTGTGGATTTTTTATTTCTTTATCCACACATTGATTTTCCAATGAAATCCCTATTTTTTGCACCTTACAATGTATTACATTCTCTTTTATCCACATTATCCACACTATCCACAGAGATATCTTCCTCGTCCCCACCATGATGAGACCATATTTTCTTTTTTTTCATCCTATGTTATATTAAAAAGCAAGGAAACAGTCTTTAATAAGGAGAGCGTTATTATGGAACAGATTATTATTTCAGATAAAATAAAGCCTTCCACCACTACGATATCCAATGAATTTATTGATACCTATATGGCTAAGGCAAATGGGGAATATGTGAAAGTATTTTTAATGCTTTTGCGTTTTTTACAAGGTGAGGAAGATATTTCCGCCAAACTGGTCGCCGAACGCCTTGATATGACAGAACGTGCAGTTATGCGGGCACTTTCATACTGGGAAAAGGAAGGACTGATCAGCTTACCAGCTGCTTCACCGATTAGCGCAGCTAGAGAGAATGCCGAAGAAAGCCAACCAAAGAAGTCCACATTAACGCCGGCTGATTTACGGAAAAAGCAATCGGATAAGAATTTCTCTCATTTAAAATATATTACAGAAGTTTATCTCGGACATCCTATGACGAATCCGGAGATCAATTCCCTGTCTTACATATATGATGAATTAAAGCTGCCGGTTGAACTGATTGAATATCTAATTGAATATTGCGTAAGCAACCATAAGACCAGCCTCCGCTATATGGAAAAAGTCGCGATCGACTGGCATCAGAAAGGAATCCGAACTTTGCGTCAGGCAAAAGCACAATCTGCTTCTTATAATAAAGACTACTATACGATCATGAAAGCCATGGGGCTGAAAAACAACCCTGCCCCTGCACAGATTGAATTTATGGATCAGTGGATTTATAAGGACGGATATTCCATGAATCTGATTTTGGAAGCCTGCAAGCGTACGATCACAGCGATTGGTAAACCGAGTTTTCCATATACGGCAAAGATTCTAGCTTCCTGGAAAAAAGCAGGCATTAAATCCCCGGATGAGATTGCTGCTTATGACAGACAGCAGAATCATAAAAAATCCGCTTCTACCACTAAGACCAGTAAGAAGCCGAATTTTCAACAAAGAACTTATGATTTTGATGCATTAACCCAGCGCTATATTGAAAAAATAAATCAATAATACAAAAGTGAAACGAGGAGGAAATCGATATGGCATTGTCTACATGGCAGTTTGAACAAATCATGCGTTCTTATGACCAGACAAGGCAGCGCAATCATGCACTGCATTTAGAACGTATGCAGGATATCTATGAGAAAATTCCGGAAATCAAAGAAATCGATCAGAAGATCGCCTCACAATCCATTCAGACCGGTCGGATGATGCTTTTTCAGGAAGATGAACAGGCTCTGCGCAAGCTTCGGATCGAAAATATGGAACTTTCCATGCAAAAGGTGGAGTTGCTTGTATCGCACGGCTATGATCCGGATTACCTGAATCCCATCTATGACTGTCCGCTGTGTAAGGATACCGGATATGTTGAGGGAGAGAAATGCCAGTGTCTGAAGCAGGCGATCATTCACGATGTTTATCGTCAGTCTAACATTCATGCAAAGTTACAGGAAGAAAACTTTCAGACATTTTCCTATGAATATTATGACGATGTTGCATTTTACCCGAATCTTCCGACACCACGGCAGAACATCGTATCCGTCGTTGAAAAATGCATGGACTTTATACAGACATTTTCAACAAAACCCGGACAAAATATATTATTTCAGGGAAATGTCGGTGTTGGCAAGACTTTTTTAACCAATTGCATTGCGAAGGAACTGATCGATGAAGCATACGCCGTCATTTATCTGACGTCCTTTCAGCTGGTTGAAATTTTAGAAAACCATAGATTTCACCGAAATGAACATCCGGACATGATCTATACCGTGGATTATATTTTAAACTGTGATCTTCTGATCATCGATGATCTGGGTACAGAATTAACGAATAATTTCGTGATTTCTCAGCTGTTTTTATGTATTAACGAACGATTATTGAAGAAAAAGTCGACCATTATCTCGACTAATTTATCACTATCTGAATTATCTGAAACTTATTATGAGCGGATCGTTTCCCGCATTACAGAAAATTATCTGATCTGTAATATTTACGGGGATGATATCAGACAAAAAAAGGCTTTTTGTAATTAATTAAAATAAAATAGAAAAAGGCACTTTTATGCCCTGTTTTTTAACATAATACCAGTCTTGACAAATGTTACTATAAAATGTTATAAAAGTTATGACTATGTTAGCGTTTCGGTGCCTCTGTGCGTATTTTCGGCACCTGTTGATAAGAAAAGGAGAAAACCAATGAATTTGAATGATAGCAAATACACCTCTATTCCAGTTGGTAAATTAGGAATCGTTGCTTTGGAAAGCAGCAAAGCTCTTGGTGAAGAAGTTGATGAGTTTATTGTTGACTGGCGCCAGAAAAGAACAGCCTCTCACGCAAAAGATTCTATTGAATTTGATGGTTATTTAAAAGACAGCTATCTTCTGGATGCTGCATGCCCGAGATTCGGTTCTGGCGAAGCCAAAGGTATTTTAAATGAATCCGTTAGAGGTTCTGATATTTATTTAATCGTAGACGTATTAAATTACAGCATTCAATATAAATTATGCGGTCATATGAACCGTATGTCTCCAGACGATCACTACGCTGATCTGAAGAGAATGATTTCTGCTACATGTGGAAAAGCAAACAGTGTTAATGTCATCATGCCTTTCTTATACGAAAGCAGACAGCACAAAAGAAGCGCCCGCGAATCTTTAGACTGTGCATCTATGTTACAGGAATTATTCAATATGGGCGTTGATAATCTGATTACGTTTGATGCGCATGATCCTCGTGTACAGAATGCCGTTCCAAGCAACGGATTTGAGACGGTACAGCCAACTTATCAATTCGTAAAGGCCTTATTAGGCTGCTGCGACGACTTACAGCTCGATAAAGATCATTTAATGACAATCAGTCCTGATGAAGGAGCTATGAACCGTGCGATTTATCTGTCCAATGTATTAGGCGTAGATATGGGCATGTTCTACAAACGCCGTGATTATTCTACGATCGTTGACGGACGTAATCCGATCGTTGCACATGAATTTTTAGGTGATTCTGTTGAAGGCAAAGATGTTATCATTATTGATGATATGATTTCTTCCGGCGACAGCATGATCGATGTTGCAAAACAGTTAAAACGCCGTAAGGCAAAACGTGTCTTCTGCCTTTCTACATTTGGACTATTTACGAATGGATTACAGAGATTTGATGAGGCATATGAAGACGGTACAATCTACCGTATTATTACAACAAACGCAACTTATCAAAATCCTGAACTGTTTGACCGGGAATGGTATGTAAGTGCAGATATCAGCAAATATATCGCGTTGATCATCGATAACATGAACCACAATGCATCAATCAGCGAGATTCTTGATCCAACAGACAGAATCAAGCTGCGTCTTCAGGAATACAAAGACGGCAAGCGCGATTTTGACTAAATTTTATTATTACGAAACCAAAGGCGGTTTTGATAGATTCTATCAGGCCGCTTTTCTGTTGTTATATAATTCAAAAAGAAAGGAATTTGAAATTATGCCAAAATTAAACGAAAATTATTTAAACATTAAAGACAGCTATCTATTCTCTGAAGTTGCACGCAAAGCTGCAGCATATCAGGAAGCCAATCCTGACAAACCAATCATCCGTCTCGGAATCGGAGATGTCACAAAACCACTTGCTGATATTGTAATCAACGCTTTACATGAAGGTGTTGATGCAATGGCTTCTGCAGATACATTTAAAGGCTATGGTCCGGAACAGGGTTATGAGGATACGCGCAACGCAATTGCTGATTATTACAAAAGAAACGGCATCGATGTTGACCCTTCCGCTATCTTTATTTCTGACGGAGCAAAAAGCGATACTGGCAATATCACCGATATTTTTGGACATGACAACATTATCTTAATTCCTGACCCGGTATATCCGGTATATGTTGATTCCAATATTATGTGCGGAAATAATAACATCGTATATATCTCAGGAACAGCAGAAAACGGATTTCTGCCAATGCCGAACCCAGAACAGAAAGCGGACATTATCTATATTTGCTCTCCAAATAATCCAACCGGTGCCTGCTACAATAAAGAACAGCTAAAGGAATGGGTTGACTACGCGATTGCAAATGAAGCCGTTATCTTATTCGACTCCGCTTATGAAGCATTTATTTCTGATCCGGAACTTCCAAGAAGTATTTATGCAATTGAAGGTGCGAAAAAATGCGCAATTGAATTTTGTTCACTTTCTAAAACAGCAGGATTTACCGGAACACGATGCGGATATACCGTCGTTCCAAAAGAACTGGTATTTCAGGCATCCAACGGCACAGAGATGTCCTTGAATGCAATGTGGAACCGCCGTCAGTGCACAAAATTCAACGGAACTTCTTATATTGTACAGCATGGTGCTGCAGTCGTATTCTCAGAAGAAGGAATTGCTGCATGCAATGAAAATATCAATTATTATAAGAAAAATGCAAAAGTAATTGCAGACACATTAACAAAATTAGGAATTCGATTCTTTGGGGGCATCAACTCTCCATATATCTGGTTTGAATGTCCAAACGGAATGGGAGCATGGGAATGTTTCGACTATTTGCTGGACAACATTCAGGTTGTTGGAACTCCTGGTGCCGGATTTGGTGAAAATGGCAAGAATTATTTCCGCTTAACTGCATTCGGAAGCTATGAGAATACCGTAGAGGCAATGTCTCGTTTTGAAAAATTATTTGGATAGATCAATTTAAGGTTTTATAGAAGCAAGAAACTATGACAAATTTATATGATATTTTTGAAATTATTGGGACAGTTGCATTCTCCATTTCAGGAGCAACAACCGCGATAAAAAAAGAGATGGATCTGCTCGGTGTTATTGTACTCGGAATGATCACCGCCGTCGGCGGCGGTATCCTCCGGGATGTAATCGGCAATCGCACTCCCTCGATCTTTTATCAGTCGGATATTATCTTTTTAGCATTTGCGACGTCTTTGGTCATCTTTTTGATCGCATATATCAGCAATGTTGATTTTACAGAACAAAAATACTTCTTTTTGATCTTTACGATTTCTGATTCACTTGGACTTGCAGTCTTTACGATCTTCGGATGCCAGAAGATGCTGTGTGCATATCCGTCCGGAGCCGTCATCTTTTTCGGCGTACTGACCGGCGTAGGCGGCGGACTACTCCGTGATATTCTTGCAGGACAGAAGCCTTATGTTTTAACCAAACATTTTTATGCCTCTTCCTGCATATTAGGAGCCCTGTTCTATATGGGCATTCGCTCATACGCAAGCGGATTTGCCGTTTTAGCAGGAGTTTCTTCAATCTTCATATTAAGACTGCTTGCCGCGAAATTTAAATGGAATCTGCCTAAGGTTCAACAGAAGAATTAACGGTCGCAGTCAATCATCATAAAAAGAAATTACTTTCATAAAAAAGTTCTTCCTATATTGTACTGATACTCTATCGTACATCATATAAGAAGAACTTTTCTTTTTATCTATCTAGTCTTCTCCATTATTTTCAGGTGGAGCAGATGTCGATTCAGTTGTCGGAGCTGCAGTTGTCGGGG
>JAUNOI010000013.1:27082-35326 GCA_030531165.1 Lachnospiraceae bacterium | reverse complement strand
AGCCGCAGTCGTTGCCTCTGTTGTCGGCTTATCTTTCTTTTCTGTTGACTTTTCCGTCGTTTTCTCTATTGTCGCTTCTGTAGTTTTATTGTCTTCTGAAGAACCGATTTCTTCACTTCCTCCATCACCATAGAGTCTGAGGTTTTCAGTAGTGTCGAGATCTCCATGCAAATTGCTCATGAAGGATTTCCAGATGTAAGCCGGATAAGTGTTACCATGCAGATTACCCATTGCTTTATTATCATCACGACCTACCCATACAGCGGTTGTATAGTACGGCGTATATCCACAGAACCATCCATCCTTATAGTTCGATGTTGTTCCTGTCTTACCAGCTGTATCAAAACCTTCTATCTTTGTTCCTTTTCCGGTACCTCCGGAAACAACGCTCTGTAATACGTCTGTCATCTGGTTTGCAGCGCTCTTTGAATATACCTTTTTACTTTGATTATATCCCTTTGTGATCAGATTACCTGATGCATCTGTAATTTCCTCAATGCAAGTCGGCTGTCTGAACTCGCCTTCGTTTGCCAGAGCCGCGTAACCGCCTGCCATCTCTTCTGTCGTTACCCCGTAGGTCATACCACCAAGACAGGTCGTATAATACTTATAATCCGAGTCTACAAGATGAGAGAAATGCATCTTTTCAAGATATGATAAAGCAGTCTTCGGCGTAATCTCTTCATATAACCGCA
Organism: Lachnospiraceae bacterium; assembly: GCA_030531165.1. Lineage (GTDB taxonomy): Bacteria > Bacillota > Clostridia > Lachnospirales > Lachnospiraceae > Fimousia. The sequence continues at coordinate 34,631 of JAUNOI010000013.1, read as the reverse complement.
TCGTTGCAACATTACTCGACTTCATAACTGCTGCTCGAAGAGTAATCGGTCCTCGATAACTTCCTCCGGAATTGCTTACCTTATGTGCAGCACTGTCGGACATCTTGCTGTCATCAACCGTCGATCCCGGACTATATCCGCGCTCTAATGCAGGTGCATATACCAATAATGGTTTTAAGCTACTACCAGGCTGTCTACTGCTCTGATATGCTCTGTTTAATGTATAGCCTTCTATATCATCCTGGGAACGTCCGCCGACAATCGCAACCACTTTCCCTGTTGAATTATCAATACATGTTCCAGCTCCCTGAACAGCGTAAACGCCATTTTTCTTTTCTCCATAATAAGAAAGCGTCTGATCAACTGATCTCTGAAGCTGCTCCTGAATATCAAAGTTGATACTTGTATAGATACGATAACCTTCTGTATACAATGTTCTTTTACATGTCGCATATTGTTTATCATATTCTTCCTGGTATTTGTCGCGTTCACTGTCATTTTTAAATGAGTATTTGAATTCAAATCCGTTTTCCTGCATGATTGCTTTTGTAGCACAATTGATAACATACGTTTCTACATAATCATGCGTTTCCAACTTCTTGCTTTTTTTCACTTTTATTTCTTCATTTATCGCTTCATCATATTCAGACTGTGTAATCTTTTCTTCTTCCAACATATCCTTTAAGATCTTATTCCGTCTCTTTGTTGTATTTTCCGGATGTTCATACGGATCATACCAGCCCGGACGGTTCGGAATTGCTGAAAGATATGCAATCTCTGATAATGAAAGCTCGCCTGCGTTCTTCTGAAAATATCCCTGCGCAGCCGCCTGAATTCCATAATATCCGTTCGAATAATAAATATTATTCAGATAAAATTCCAGAATATCCTTCTTGCTGTAGATCTTCTCTAATTCCATCGCAACAAACATTTCCTTGATCTTTCGATTCCATGTCTGTTCATTGCTCAAAAAGATGTTCTTCGCAAGCTGCTGCGTAATCGTGCTGGCACCTTCGTGGATCTCTCCTCTGTTTTTTACAAGAGCAACCGCCGCTCTCGTAATACCTTTTAAGTCAATTCCATTGTGTTCATAAAATCTGCTGTCCTCTACAGAAACGACCGCATCTATAACCTGCTCCGGAATCTCATCATAGTCAAGATAATATACATCTTTTTCACCTTTTAGCTTTGTGATCAATTCCCCATTTGCATCATATACTAATGTTGTCTGGTTAGCTTTAAAAGTATCTCTGCTTGCGGAAGAAACTAATTTAACAGCTTCTTTTTTCATTTCAATCAAAGTTAAACCAAGTTTAATACTTCCGACAACTCCTGCCGCAAGAATAACTGCTAAAACACAAAAAATAACTCTGCGAAGAACACGATTTTTTTTCTTTGATTTCTTTTTTGTCTTTTTTACTTTCTTTTCTTCTGCCATATCATCACCTCTCATTTGCTAAATCTCAATCAACTGATAACTGCATCTTATTTCTTCTAATAGTTTTATTACTTCCTTTCTGCATGAAAAAATAAAGACCTGCCTGTCCAGTCCTGTTAAATATTGTAATGTTTGCTTTAACCGAATATTGTCAAAACTTCCAAATACATCATCCAAAATAATAGGAAATCGTTCATTTGGAAACAATACCTCAGCAGCCGCAAACCTTACTGCAAAATAAATTTGTTCAATAGTTCCTGTACTTAAATAATTTATATCAAGAAAAGATCCGTTTTTTTCAACAACAATTCCCATTGAATCATCAATTCGAATCTTTTCATAAGTACCGTTGGTAATTGTTTTTATAACAGAAGATACTTTTTCCTGGAATTCATTGCCAAACTCCTGATGGATTTCTTCTGAAGCCTCTATAATGGCTTGAATTGCATCCTCTATCGCTTTTCTATTGTATTCGATTTCTTTTTGTTGTTCTTTAAGATTCACATATCGGGTTCTTAATTCTTCATTAAGTTCCTGTTCTTTCTTGATCTGCTCTATCTTATACTGTAATATCTGTGCCTGATATTCTAACCTCTGCTGTTCTAACTCTCTTTGATCAGCGAGTCCAAATAACCGTCGTATCCACCTTTTTATCCTCTCCCATAGGGAGCCTGGTGCTTTTAAATGATAAATCTCTCTGTGAAGAGCCTCTATCTGCTCCTGCAGCGCCGATATCTCATCCGTTTTGTCCTGCTGCTCCTTAATCTGCCTTCGTACTTCTTCTAATTCCAGATATACTGGCTCTTTCTTCAGCTTTCGAAGCTCTTTACGAAGATAGGAAACCGCATGAGTAATATTAATCTCCCGGCTTTTGCTCCGGCTCATATTCGTTAAATAATGATTCAGCATACGCCCAAGAGTTTTGTCGGTCTGAATTTCACCCTGGCTAATACACAATGTCTGCAAATATCCTTCTTTCGTCATTGAAAACAATGTTCCGGATAATTCTTTCCTCTCGGAAACCTTTTTACCATCTCTCTCATTATAAACGATAATATCACTGGAATCCATGAAATTACGCTGAATTTGATAAGTTTTTCCGTCTAACAGGATCCCCAGACTTCCGCCATACATACCTCCAAGATATGGCTGATATTTATGGAATTCATCCCTTTTCGATGCTGCTCCCCGCTTCCTTTCCAAACCGAACAGCATGCCGACGAGAAAAGTTCGCAGCGTTGTCTTTCCTTTTTCATTTTCTCCATATATTACGTGGATTCCATCAGAAAAAGTAAAGGATCTTCTATATAATTTTCCAAAGCCCATCAAGGTACATGACAAAAATTTCATGACTGCTCCTTTTCAGGTATATAAATTTTGAGACTAATCAATCGTCGAAAGCAGCGCTTTCATCGCATAAGAAAGAGCCCTCGGCTGATCTTGCAGCTTGTTCATCACAATTCCGATCAGATTATCCTTATTCGCTTCTAACAGTTCTTCATAATCGCCAAATATCAGCTGGCCGGTATCAATAGAGGTAATCATAAATTCATCATATATATCCGAAAAATCCAATTGAATCTTCGGATCAATATATCCTGTGAGATATACCTGAAATATGTCTTCCTCTCCCATCCGAATTAATTCGGTTCGAATCGTATCATAAATCTCTTTCTCGGACATCGTATCATAGATAATGATATCTGCCTGATGGTAACATCTTCTGGCAAAGGGCACAAATGTAACAATCTGCTTTTCCTCTGTAATCTCTCCATATAGATATCCGTGTCTGCCCGTTTCTGTCGAATCGAGCGGTTCCAAAGATCCCGGATATGCCATCAGATCGTCAAAAATTATCTGGGGCTTATGTATATGTCCAAGAGCAATATAGTCAAATCCGGACCATTTTAATCGTTCAAAATCCATCGGCATATGCCTGGCATCGCCTCCATGAGCCAACAATATATGGATCGCATCTATGTCCGCCGGTCCTATATCCCTGCAGCAGTCTTTTTTTATCTCCTGACACCAGTAGCTGAATCCATAAATGCAGGTTCTTTCTTCTTCAAAGTACAGATGCTCCATATGCCTGTCCGCCAACACATAGGTATCCGAATTGAATTGATACAACTGAAAAGGACTCTGTTCTGCAATGTAGTCGTGATTTCCCGCGATCATTACCGTTTTAGCCGAGTGGAGTTTCCCTAACATATAATCCAGATCACGCATATCCTGTATCGTAGGAGGTTTATGAAAAATATCTCCGCTAAGAAGCAGAAAATCCACATCTTTTTCATTCGCCTCCTGAATCAGCCTTTGAAAAGTATGATAAATCTCTTTTTTTCTCGTTTTGCTCCAGGGTTTTCCTTTATCCGGTTCTGCACCTAAATGAATGTCTGCTGCATGAATAAATTTCATAGCCATTACCTCTTTTACACAAATTTTATTATACCCTATTTCCAGCCTTCACGCCACTTTAATCTGTATAACTATAAAATCTGTTTCCGGCTTCTTTAAAATCATTCTTCATTTTTGTACGATCTGCCTGTATCGACTCACCCTTTACCGGATCAATATATCGAATCTTCGTGCTGTTATAACTCATAACAACAACATATCTTCCATCTGAGCATCTTGCAATAAATGGGCGGCCTTCGCTAACGTAGTAGAAGATATCATCCAGTGAACATCCGGAAAGATTAACTGCTTTATCACCCAAATACTTTTCTAATATCTGTTCCGGAGTTCCCTTTTGCTTCGCTATCTCCTTATAAGAAGTGGCATCAGCATTCATCTTTAACAGCATCTCCATACATCCTGCAAAAGAATTTGATTTTTGGTCAACTTTTACAATGGAGACATTCGCAGCCTTTGCATATTCTTTTGCCACGCCTTTTTCCCATATATAATCCTGTTTGCTGTTTACGACAACACCAGCGCCTTCTTTCGCCGCAGCAATCGCCTCTTTTACACTTGTATAAGATCCCTGCAGTTCACCTTTTGCATATACATAGCAGAGCTTACTTCGATCTTCATTGGTCTCATATTCGATCATCTTATAATTGTCCGATGCACTTTCCTTTGCATTGACAAGCTTTGGAATCTCGCTTACATATACATAAGATGGAAATACCATATAAAGCTGATTATAAAGATCAGAATGATAGCTATACTCAAATGTCACTTTTCCTTCGCTATCTTCCTTATAATGAATGTAATCGTCAACAAGCTTTTTATATCCTGAACCGGTTTTCGATGCCCTTGACATCTTTACTACGTTCTCTTGGGTTTCTGCACTCATAATATACACATTTGTTTTTTCATATTTTTTGACCTGCTCCAAATCCTTGTTGACAATGATCACCTTTTTCATCGGAGTTACTTTTGATCCGTCTGCCTTTGTCTTCGCTTCAGAAGAATCCGCTATTCCGTATACAAAATCACTTTCAATAAATCCGATAGAAAATGCAATTTCATTCTTACCGCAGGAAATCGTCTTCTGCTCATCTGTCTCCATATTCGTTATAACGATCTTGTTCTTATCTGCAATTGCAAAATAACCTTTTTCAGAAGAAACGATCTCATCTTCCGTAATCTTACTCTGAATGACTTCATTTCCCTTTTCACGGGCGCTTACCTTATAGATGCTGCCATCCAGATAAAAATAAAAACAATCATTCTCACTCAAATAAGCGAGTTTTGAAATATCTTCTTTCATATTTTCATATGGAATCTTAGCCGGAAGAAACATAATTTCTTCATTCACACGATTGTTACCATCAAATCGATATACGCAAATGCCATTTTCTCCCTCATGGCTGCCGCGATTCATATATCCATAAACAATAAAGGTTATATTTCCTTTTTTGTCCATGTTCAAAATATCAATTCCATGTTCGTTATAATTGTTCTGAATATCCCGATAATCTTCTCCCAGAAAACTGAATACTTTTACCATTTGTCCAGCCTGATAATCATAAAACCAAAGCTGATGATTCTGAACAAATGCTGCCATCTCACAGTCATTCTGTGTATGAAGATCTTTTTCATTGCTTAAAGTTGTCCCAATTAAAAACCTGTTTTTAGCGGTATCCACCGCATCATGCCGGAAGTACTCCTCCTGCGTGCGCTCATAATCTAACAGATACATGCGCGAAAATGAATATCTGACTTTATAATATTCGGTCACCAGATAATATTCTTTTTCACCGTTGCTTTTTTCATAAGACGTAACCATCTGCTTTTCAACAGAAGATAAATCCTCTGTGATCTCCGTTACCTTTGCAGGGAATTCACGTTCAACGATCGGATCCATGCCCGCATAGCACACGAGATCGCTGTTCGAATGAATATCTACTTTTGACAGATCGTTATTCAAATTCGACTCTTTGGGTTCCAGGAACTTGCTGACATATTCAGTGCCCACTGCACCGCCCTCTAAAGCTGCATCATGAAAATCGTTGATAAACTTCATGCATTCTGTAAAATGCAGTTCCGTTCCATATTTGACACGGGTATAATAATGAATATCAACACCTTTATCATTTTCCAATGTCAGATCCATCAAATAAACTTTTCCGGTACTCAGCTTTTTTTTCAACTTCACATCTGCTATTGTCTTTTTATTACTCGTTTTAAAAGAAACAACTCCCGTGTCTTTTACAGTTTCATTATCCGTTTCGTAAATCGTATATGTAACAGAAGAAAAATCCTCTTTTGCCTGTTTTAAAACAACAGAAAAATCATAATTTGTTTCTAATGGTACGATGGAATCGCGAATTAGATCCTTATCCATCTCGCTGGTATATCCATGCATGCTGTTGACTTCATTGGATCCCGTCATGACAGACAGAACCGGCAGCGTAGCTTCGCTGGTCTCAGATACCGCGCGACTGTTTCGTCCGATAAACAGATAATTAAATAATACTACAGAAATAATAAAAACCAGGCCGAATACTGCTCCTGAAATAACTTTATCTAATTTCACGCTCTGTCTCCCCTTTCCACAATAATCTTTCCAAGGTAGGTTCCACACCGAGAAGCCTTACGCACTGCTGATAGCTTTCTGTTTGAGCATGTGATCTTCGCCCATCTCTAACCGCACGGATCAGAATGTTCTTCGGTGTATGCTCCATATCGATAAATTCCAAAATCTGAGTCTTATATCCTTCCATCTCCAGTAATTTCCCGCGCAATCCATCCGTCGCCAACGCTGCCATTCTCTCTTTTAAAATGCCATAATCCATAATTGGCGCCATTTCCCCATTGTGAATCTGTGCATTCAGCTCATGCTGACAGCATGGAACAGACAAAATAACTGCCGCATTCCATTTTACCGCTTTATATAAAGCAAAATCTGTCGCTGTGTCACAGGCATGTAGAGTAACAACCATATCAACCTGATCTGCGCCTTCAAAATCTTCAATATGACCTACATAAAAATCCAGCTTATGAAATCCGTATTTTTTACGCAGACGGTTACAATGCCTGATTACATCCTCTTTTAAATCCAGACCGATAATCCGGATATCATATCCCTTTAATTCATTTAAATAATAATACATGGCAAAAGTCAGATATGACTTGCCGCATCCAAAGTCAATGATATTGACTTCCCGGTTCTTAGGGAGGTTTGGAAGAATATCTTCGATAAATTCCAGAAAACGATTAATCTGTCGAAATTTGTCATATTTCGCGCGAACAATCTTCCCTTCCTGTGTCATAACTCCCAGATCAACCAGAAATTCAACTTTCTTTCCCTCTTCCAAAATATATTTCTTTTTCCGATTATGAGAAAGTGTCTTCTGCTTTCCTCCGATATTTTTCATCTTGACTGTCACTTTTCCTTTTTTACTGATCAAGCCATGAATTGTTTTTTTCTTTGTCAACATCTGTATCTGCTTGTACTGCTGTACATATTCTTTGATGGCATCCATTAACTCATCTTTTTCTAAATTCTTATGAAATACCTGTTTTTGTGTAAAGGATTCCACCTGATAATACAGCTGCTCGCGAATCAAAACAGGCCGTATCTTTATCTTTAAGACTTCTCCGGCCTGTCTTGAATTACTGATTATGATGGACACCAGATCTATATTTAAATTCTCTTCT
>JAUNOI010000013.1:0-27072 GCA_030531165.1 Lachnospiraceae bacterium | reverse complement strand
AAGAAATTGTTCCATTACATCACCTTTATTTCCTAAAGTAATTATTATATAACAATTATTGTAATGGGTTTTTCTTTAATGTTCAATTGATTTTTGCCAAAAGCCAAATTCTTAAGATTTTATTCAGAAAAAGTATCTGCGTTTCCGATGATATCGGCTCCTCCTATGATGCATCTCATCACAAAGCATTACCTGGACCATGCATTTCAAATAAGGGGAATCTTCATCATGATATTTTACTTTTTCATAGATCTTATCCACTAGTCTCATAACGGATAACTTATCAGGATACTGGTCAAACATCATACTTCCCGCATATTCCATTCTGTCACATTCGTCTTCAACAAATTCTGCAATTTCTCTTCCAATATCCGGATACATTCTCCGCAAATATAAAATATCATCTTCGTACTGGTTTTCGTCCGTCATAAAATTTTCCGGCAACCAAATAGATAGATCATCTTCTTTTTGATATAGGCCCTTTTGCAGTTCCTCAAATGTCGGCAATCCTTTCATATTTCCTATTCCTTTCCTTTTCATTCTGAGAACTTCTCTTTATTTACTATATGAAAAGGAATTTAAGAGGTTCATACTGCATTTAATAACTCTCATTATAAAATGGAAAAGCGAGATACAACTGCGTATTATCTCCCGAATCATTATAATTTAAAACAATCTGAATATTGATCTTATCCCCATTTCTCTCATAATAATCTGACAGCAGCGGACTATATGCATATATCGTATCACTGTATTCATCTTTATATTGCAGCACAATATCTGCCTCTAAAATATCAATCAGTTTTTCTTCTACCGCATTTTTTTCTGTTCTATTTAAAAGTTTTCGAAAATCTCCGTGCACATACAGGCTGCTTTCCGTTTTAATCCCCTTTTGTTCAAGCAGATTTTCTAATTGTTCTTTTAACACTAAGATTTCCTGTGCATCCTCAATTGCAACCTCTGTCGTCAGATAGTTATTATTTTCCGAAGATGAGATGCGCAGCCAGACGCCTTCTTCTCCGCTTTCTTTTTTTAACGTCATCGTCGTCACTCCATCTTCCTCTTTTGTATCGATCTGATAGTCTTTTGTCAGACCAGTCTGCTTTGCCAGACTGATCAAAAGATTCTTTTTTGTTTTATTATCTAACATATCTTCCCCTAAAGACCCGGATACAACGACTTTGCCTTCTAACGGAATACTATCGCTCGCTTCAAATGCCTCTAACAGTTTCTGATCATTTTTTGCCGTAATATTTAAAATCCCCTGCATGATGACCATTCCCCAGACGAGAACCAGAAACCATATTTGATATTTTTTCATGTTACCACACTCCTTTTTTGGAGTATGCACAATATATTGACTTTTTAAACCATAACAAAACAGCAGAAAGAAACCCATTTCAAAAATTTCTCTCTGCTGCTTTCCAAACGTTCTGGTTCGAACTGTCTATCAAATTCGTAAGAGCTGCCCGGTAAAGGCCGCTCCACCCGGGTCCTCTCATGGCACACGGAAGTGACTGCTTAGTGCTGCTTCGTTCCCGACCTGACACGGTTCACAGGTTCCATTGCATAAGGCCAGGGCTTCAACGCCGCCAATACCGGGCAACTCTCATCCTATACGAATGTATCGTACATTTTCATATAATATCAAAAAAAGACTTTGTTGTCAAATGTTTTTCTTTTCCTCTTTTTTCCTCCTTCTCAATTCCCTGAAAAATTCCGACATCATTTCCGAACATGCTTCTTCCAATACGCCTGACTCCATCTCAACCTGATGGTTAAACTGCTTCATCTGCAGAAGATTGATGATCGACCCTGCACATCCCGCTTTCGGATTCATGCTCCCGATGACAACCCGGTCAATCCGTGCCTGCACAATTGCACCCGCACACATCTGGCAAGGCTCTAGAGTAACATACATGGTACAACCTTCCAGTCTCCAGTCTCCGAGTTTTTTGGCCGCCTTTCCAATTGCAAGCAGCTCTGCATGGGCTAATGTAGTTTTATTTTTGTTGCGTTTATTATAGCCCCTCGCAATAATTTTATCTTCGTATACGATCACACATCCAATCGGAACATCTCCAATCGCATATGCTTTTTTTGCCTGTTTGATCGCTTCTTTCATATATTTTTCATCTTGTGTCATGATTCGAACTCCTTTATAAATACTTTTCTTTTTTCATATTTTCCGTCTTCCACTCATACTATAGTGAAAAAGGAGAATTTCGACATGTCCGACTATCAGCGTATTACATCTTATCTGTATGAATATAATAACGGCATCCGCGGAGAAAACATCGGCTTCATCCGTGTAGAAAGCAGGGATCAGCAGATAAAAGTTTCGTTTACTTTAAATACTTCCAAATTGCTTTCCCCTATGCAATTATATTTTTATTATTATGATCATGGAAAAATGATCGGCATCCCATGGGATGAAATCAGCCAGACCACACTCCACTTTGAATATAAGGAGTCATTTCATATCAATGACATTTTTCATTATTCAAAAAGCCCGGCGGATATGGATGGCATCTTATTTTATTATAATAAACAACATTTTTATGGTTCCCAGTGGAACGAAACTCCAATCAATCTGCATGCATTTAATACAGTAGAAGCTCAAGACGAAACGCCGGAACCTCAACTGGAAGAATATATGGAAGCTCTTTCCCTGCACGAGCAGATTGAAAGTGTTCCTAAAGCCGAAAATCGGTCAAACGCGGACGCAGTATCTGCATCAGAACCGGAAGCAATATCAGAAACGGCTGCAACTCTTGAATCTGAACTGAAAATGGAAAGCAAACCTGAACCGGTATTCGAAAAGCTGCCACCAAAAAGTTATCCTCAGATGGATCCTTATCCGACTCCCGATTACTCTTCCTGCATAAAAATTCAGCTGGATGATATCTCCGATTTCCCATTTTTACCGCAGGAACTGACCGGAAATGGATTTGTTAAAATGCAGTTTCAAAACTACAATCATTTGTTTCTTGGTGAAAAAAAGCTGACCGACTGCCATTACATAGGCATTCCGGGTATCTTTACAAATCAGAGAAATTTCGTCGCCCATCTGTTTGGTTTCCCGGAATTTATTCCCGTTCCCTATCAGGAACAGAAAACCGGGAATTTTGGATACTGGGTTATGACAATAGATCACTGAGCTGAGCGAACTGCTCCAAAGTAAGCTTTTCTCCGCGCACGGCAGCCGGAAGTCCCATCTTCTCCAGGGCTTTCGCTGCCTGCTCTTTTGAAATATTTAGCTCAGGGCTATTATTTAACCCATTTTGCAACGTCTTTCGCCTCTGGTTAAATGATGCTCGGATCAATTTAAACATAAATTTCTCATCTTTTACGTGTACAGGCTGCTCCTTGTATTTTGTCAGACGAATCACTGCCGATCCAACTTTTGGGCGCGGTATAAAGCAGTTTGGTGGGACATTTGCCGCAAGATACGGCTCCGCATAAAACTGAACTGCCAGCGACAGTGCTCCGTAATCTTTCGTACCCGGTCCAACCTGCATGCGCTCCGCAACTTCTTTCTGCACCATAACAGTAATATTATCAATCGGTACATGACTTTCAAAAAGTCCCATAATAATCGGCGTCGTAATATAATATGGAAGATTTGCCACAACTTTGATCGGCTTACCACCATTTTTCTCTTCTGCCAACTTTGCTATATCTACCTTCAAAATATCCTCATTAATAATCGTTACATTATGATAATCCTGAAGTGTTTCCTCAAGAATCGGTATCAGATGCGTATCAATTTCAACTGTGGCAACCTCACGGGCTGATTCTGCCAAATACTGCGTCAAAGTTCCGATTCCCGGTCCAACTTCGAGGACAAAATCATCCGGTCCGATTTCTGCAGCCGCAATGATCTTATCCAGTACATGTGCATCGATCAGGAAATTCTGCCCGTATTTTTTCTGAAAGGCAAAATCATATTTTTTAATGATCTCAATTGTCTTTTGAGGATTACTTAATTTTTCATTCATCATTTATTCTTCCATCCTATATAGTGCTAATGCATTGTTATAAGTCTTGTGCACAACTTCCTCATAAGAAATTCCTTTGATATCCGCAATCTGCTGTGCTACATAAGGCAGATTACGAGAAGAATTACGCTTGCCCCTGTTCGGTACCGGAGCAAGATAAGGACAATCGGTTTCTATGACGATCCGTTCAAGCGGAACATATTCTGTTACCTCTTTTAATTTTTTGGCATTTTTAAACGTAACGACTCCGCCAATGCCGATATAGAATCCCATATCAAGAAATATCTTTGCCATTTCTCTGGAATAGGAATAGCAATGCACGACTCCGCCGATTTCTTCCGCTTTGGAAGCCTTCATCATCTCCATCGTATCCTGTGCCGCTTCGCGGCTGTGGATAATGATTGGAAGTTTTTCCTCTCTTGCAAGCTGCATCTGAGCTTCAAACCACCATTTTTGAACGTCCCGCTCGACATTATCCCAATAATAGTCAAGTCCAATTTCGCCGATTGCCACAATTTTGTCTTCTTTGGAAGCTTTTCGGATATCTTCAATAAAATCATGTTCCAATTCTCCACAGTCGCTCGGATGAATTCCAACGGCTCCATAGATGAATGGATATGTTCTTGTCAATGCAATGGTCTTTTCTATGCTTTCCTTATCCGAAGAAACATTGACAATGGTTTCAATTCCGTTTGATTTCATTGAATTCAGCAATTCATTCCTGTCCGTATCAAACCAGTCATCATCATAATGTGCATGTGTTTCAAATATCATCGTTTTCTCCTTTTAATCCCACCAGAAAAACCAGATGGATGATTTCATTAGTGTATCCGCCCATTGACCGATCGACTCATCCCCACAGCATTGTTCGATCAGATCTGGACAAAATGCATAATGTTCAATTCCGAGTGCGACCGCCTCCTCCTTTGTCTGCGGTTTTCTCGCAACAATTCCTTCAATCATATCTTCACAGATCACGACCGGTTCAAATCCATACGCCTCATACCAGACCTTCATAATCGCCATCATATATTCTGTCGGCGGACATTCATTCCAGCCTCCCATCGGAATCCATGCAAAGATTTCCCACGGATTTGTTGTAGGAACTTTCACTAAAATCACTTCTGTCGTCTCATCCCAGTCATCCGTCGTATATCCGATAAATTCATTTATTTGCTGGCCGCGCTCTACCGTATCGATCACGTCTTCCAAAGATTCTCCCTGCCTGTTCAAGCAGTCTTTTATCTCTTCCAGATACCCTTCTAAAATATCCTTTCCCTTATGCCTTTTATACTCTTCCAGATAATATTGCGGACTTTCCGCTTCTGCCATCAAATCCGCCAGATTTTCACCCGGCACAAGTATAACCGGGATAAATCCTTCTGTCTTTCCTTCTTCCTTTGCAGCACGATAAAGTTCCATTACTTTCCCTGCATCCTTTTGCGGCGGTATTATCCGGCATTCACAGGAAAGATGTTCCATTATATATGTTATTACCTTATCCATCTGTTTACACCTGCAATAATCCGATCATTTCAGAAGGATGTTCAATAATGATATTTGGATGATACATCTCTAACTCTTCTCTTTTCCGAAATCCCCACAGAACCCCTACTGTATACATACCGGCTGCAGTCCCCGTCTTCATATCGGTATTCGTATCACCGATATAAATACATTCTTGCGGTTTCACACCAAACTGCTCCGCGATTTTCAATGCACCGCTTGGATCCGGTTTTTTCGGAATACCATCAATCTGTCCCACAACATAGTCAAAATATCCTTCTCCAAAAATTCCATTAATATTATCAATTGCCTGCTGATTCGGTTTATTCGAAAATACGGCAAGTTTTAATCCTGCTTTTTTCAACTCCTCTAACAGCTCTGGAATCCCCTCATACGGCCTTACTTCATGCATGCAATGTTTGCTGAAAAAGTCCATATAATTTTTACATGTTTCTTCCAGATGGACCAATTCCGTATCACCAAGATACGTCAATGCCCGCTTTATTTGATTTCGGTATCCATCTCCAACCATCCATTTGAACTCTTCCGTTGGAATTTCTCCTAAGCCATAGTCTCTTACAACATGATTGGTACAGTAAGATAATGCCGTTAATGTATTTAACAACGTACCATCTAAATCAAAAATACAACATTTGTACATCTTTTCTCTCCTCAACCATACAATTTTAGAATATTACTTATTAAGTGTTCATATTATACCATAAAAATTGTAACAGAACTTATGAAATTATTTAGAATAGATTCACAGAAAAGTAACTAAATTTTTTCGCCTTATGATATACTATATAGTACCAAAAGAAAGCAAAGGAAAATTTATGAGTTTGAATACATTACTAACGCAGTTAGGAGGATTTCTTTTTATTGCGGTTCCTTGCGCTATAGCAGCATCGGTCCTCCTTTTTGCTTTATATAGATTTATTTTTAAAAAGAACACAAAAACCTGGAAGTTCGTTCCATGTTTTTTATTTATATTGAATTTTATACTGATTATCTATCTCACATTTCTTTCCAGAAGTGAAAGTTATGGCGAGATCGATCTGCACCTGTTCCGTTCCTATCGAGAGGCATGGAATACGTTTTCCATAAGAAACTGGCAACTGGTTATCTTTAATATTGTATTGTTTTCACCTTTAGGGGTATTTCTTCCGGTTCTGCTGAAACAATTTCGAAAAGCACACCGGACGGTCGGAATGGGATTTTTATTTTCCCTGGCAATTGAACTTGGCCAGAGAATTACACAGCGGGGATTGTGTGAATTAGATGATCTGCTTAATAACACATTAGGGGTTTTACTTGGATATTGTGTTTTCTATTTTTTCTATACTTTATCCAAAAAGGAAAAACACAAGCTGCCCAAAGTCGTTATTTCTGTTTTGCCGATCGTACTGACGATTTTTGTATTTAGTACGATTTTTTATCGCTACAATACGCAGACATATGGGAATCTCCCGATTGATTATACTTATAAAACAGATTTATCGGATACCCGGATCAAGCTTGCCGATTCTGTAAAGTTAAACATCGAGGATACTAATGCGCCTGTCTTTATTCCTAAAGATTATACCGAACAGGAAGCAGAAATTTTCGCATCCTCCCTGCTGGATCGCATGGGTATTTCCGGCAATACCCATTATTCTCATTATGACGATTCCATTATCTGCTATCGTGGTCATCATAATGTAACCGTTTATCTGGAAGATCAGAGCTTTGAATACCATTATGTCAATGATACCGTCGCAAACTGGGGTGATATGGGTGCTCAGAATGTGAAAACCCGTCTGGCTTCTTATGAGATTGAAATTCCGGATAGCGCTGTTTATACGCATCCTTCTGAAGGAGTTTACAAGTGGACGATTGAGCGATCCGTTTCTTCTATTGGAAACGTCTCCGGGACTTTAACGTGTTATACAACAACGGATGGTGAGATCTATTCGATCGACTATCAATTTATCAAACAGTCCTTGTATAAAGATGAACCGATTATCAGCGAGACAGAAGCCTATCAAAAGCTGGTGAACGGTTATTTTCAGATCGAACACAATCTGGAATTAGAAACCCTTGTGATCAACGGCATCTCTCTGACTTATTCGCCGGATACCAAGGGATTTTATCAGCCTGTATGGCTGTTTAACTGCGAAATTAACGGAGAAAATCGGGATTTAGTAATCCCTGCATTAAAAGAGTAAATTGTGTAGGAAATTTCAGAGGAATTTCCTACACAATAAAAAAGCTGACATTGCCACAGATGATTCTTATCTGCTACAACATCAGCTTTTTTTCATAATTAAAATGATAATCTTATCAGTGCTCTCTTTAATGCCAGCTCTGCACGGGCTGTATCAATCGAGCCACCTCCTGATCTTAACCTGTCCTCTGCACGCTCTTTTGCTGCCTGCGCACGATTCTTATCGATCTCTTCCGGCCATTCTACAGTCTCAGCAAGAATCGTTATCTTCTCTGGTAGAATTTCCACAAATCCTGACATTAACGCTGCCTTTTTTTGTTCGCCATCTGCTTCCGTGATCGTCATAATTCCGGGTGCAACAATCTGGGTCATCGGAACATGATCTGCATAGATTCCGACTTCTCCCTCTGTCGTACGATATTCAAGCATCGTGGCTGCGCCGCTGTAGAAAGAACGGTCAGGAGAGATAATTTCCAGTTTAAACTGTTTCTCTGCCATACGATCACCTACTTATTATTGAAACGTTCTACGACATCATCAATACTTCCTGCGTTTAAGAACATACCTTCCGGAATATCGTCGTATTTTCCTTCTAAGATTTCCTTAAATCCACGAATCGTTTCGCTTAACGGAACATATTTACCACCAGTGCCGGTAAACTGTTCTGCTACGAAGAATGGCTGAGATAAGAATCTCTGGATCTTTCTCGCTCTCGCTACGACGATCTTATCATCTTCCGACAATTCATCCATACCAAGGATTGCGATAATATCCTGTAATTCTTTGTAAGTCTGTAAAATTTCCTGCACACCACGGGCAACTTTATAATGTTCTTCTCCGACAACACGAGGATCTAAGATACGGGAAGTTGATTCTAACGGATCAACTGCCGGATAGATACCCTGTTCAGAAATCGCACGGGAAAGTACGGTTGTCGCATCCAAATGTGCAAATGTCGTTGCAGGTGCCGGGTCCGTTAAGTCATCGGCAGGCACATAAACTGCCTGAACAGATGTAATAGAACCATTCTTTGTAGATGTAATACGCTCCTGCAGCGCACCCATCTCAGTCTGTAAAGTCGGCTGATAACCTACCGCACTCGGTACACGTCCTAACAGAGCGGATACTTCAGAACCAGCCTGTGTAAAACGGAAAATATTATCAATAAATAGTAAAACGTCTTTTCCACCATTGTCACGGAAATCTTCCGCAATCGTAAGTCCCGTTAATCCAACTCGCATACGTGCTCCAGGCGGTTCGTTCATCTGTCCGAATACCATCGTTGTCTTTTCAATAACTCCGGAATCGGTCATCTCATAATATAAATCGTTCCCTTCACGTGTACGTTCACCTACGCCTGTAAATACGGAATATCCGCCGTGTTCTGTCGCAATATTACGAATCAGTTCCTGAATTAATACCGTCTTACCTACTCCGGCACCTCCAAACAGACCGATCTTACCACCTTTCTGATATGGGCAAAGTAAATCAACGACTTTAATTCCTGTTTCTAATACTTCCGTATTAGTTGCCTGCTCTGCAAACGTAGGAGCCTTTCTATGAATTGGCAAATAATTCACTCCTTCCGGAGCAGGCTTTTCATCAATAGGTTCCCCTAAAACGTTAAAAATACGTCCCAGTGTTGCCTCTCCAACAGGTACCATAATAGGCGCACCTGTCGCAACAGCATCTGATCCACGCACCAGACCATCTGTAGGTCCCATCGCGATACATCTTACTGTATCATCACCTAAATGCTGGGCAACTTCAACTGTCAGACTGCTTCCATCTTTCTTTGGAATGCGGATCGCATCATTGATTTCCGGAAGTTTTCCTTCGCTGAATTTGATATCTAAAACGGCCCCGATGATCTGGGTGATCTTCCCGATATTTTGTTCTGCCATTTTTACCTCCTAAAACCGCAATATATGCGGTATAAACTTCATTTCTAATTCAATGCTTCTGCACCGGAAATGATCTCTGTTAATTCCTGTGTAATTGCTCCCTGACGAGCACGGTTGTATGCAAGAGATAATGCAGCGATCATATCTTCCGCATTGCTTGTCGCAGAATCCATCGCCTGCATTCTTGCACCATTTTCGCTTGCATGGGATTCTACAAATGCACCGTAAATCAAACTGCAGACATACTTAGGGATAATCATATCCAGAGATTCCTCTGCTTCCGGCTCATAGTTCATAGGAACTTTTGACTTTTCTTCTTCTAGCTTTGTTTCATCAATCTCTACAGGAAGTAATTTTACTAATTTTGGGATGTGAACGACCGTATTCTTAAAGTTCGTGTATGCAAGGTAGATTTCTCCGATCTCTCCTGCCGCATAACGGTCAAGTACTTCTCTTCCAAGCTTTAATGCATCCCCATAATTAGGTTCTTCGATCATATTAGAATGATCTGCCACGATCTTGTAATTTTTACGCGCGAGAACTTCCATCGCCTTATGTCCAACACCGTAAATTTCAACATCCTCTTTCTTAAAATCACTTTCTGTCAGCAATTTCGCTACATTATTGTTATATCCTCCGGCAAGCCCTCGATTCGAAGATACCATAATGACCGCTTTCTTTTCAGATCCATTTGCAGTCAGATATGGATGTTTGATGTTGCCGGACTTTTGTAGAATTGATGTCACAGTAGCGTACATTTTATCGAAATAAGGCTGAGACTGCTCTGCTCTCGTTCTCGCCTTCTGGAGCTTTACCGTAGATACGAGCTTCATCGCTTTTGTAATCTGCTGGGTGCTCGTAACGCTCTCTCTTCGTCTCTTAATATCAATCATGGACGCCATGCTCTAACTCACATCCCTTCTACTTTAAAAATTCTTTTTTGCTCTCTTCAATTGCCTTGATGAGTAATTGTTCTGTAGCATCAGAAATTACTTTTTCGTCACGAATAGACGCAAAGATTTCCGGATATTTTGTATCAATAAAGGTAAATAATGATTTTTCATAATCCATAATATCTGCTACGTCAATATCCAGTAAGTATTTTTTCGTGGCTGCATAAATGATAACAACCTGCTTTTCAACCGGCATCGGCTGATACTGCGGCTGTTTTAAAATCTCTCTAATGCGTTCGCCCTGTGCCAAACGTTCTTTTGTATCATCATCCAGCTCTGAACCAAACTGTGAGAAAGCAGCAAGTTCTCGATACTGCGCCAAATCAGTACGAATCGGACCCGCGATCTTCTTCATCGCTTTGATCTGTGCCGATCCACCTACACGGGATACCGATAAACCTGCATTAACAGCCGGACGGAATCCGGAATTGAACATCTCTGTCTCCAGGTAGATCTGTCCATCTGTAATCGAAATAACGTTTGTAGGAATATAAGCAGATACATCACCTGCCTGGGTTTCAATAATCGGAAGAGCTGTTAACGAGCCACCGCCTAATTTGTCGGAAAGTCTCGCTGCTCTTTCCAGCAATCTGGAATGTAGATAGAATACATCTCCAGGATAAGCTTCACGTCCTGGTGGACGACGGAGTAACAGAGAAAGTGTACGATAAGCAGTTGCATGCTTACTCAAGTCATCATAGATAACGAGTACATCTTCACCATTTTCCATCCATTCTTCTCCGATCGCACATCCTGCATACGGAGCGATATACTGAAGCGGAGCTAATTCACTGGCTGTTGATGCAACGATCGTTGTATAATCCATTGCACCAAATTCTTCTAACGTCTTTACGATATTGGCAACCGTTGATGCCTTTTGTCCAATTGCAACGTAAATACAATGTACACCCTGTCCTTTCTGGTTGATGATCGTATCCACGGCAATTGCTGTCTTACCTGTCTGACGGTCACCGATAATCAGCTCACGCTGTCCTCGTCCAATCGGTACCATCGCATCAATTGCCTTAATTCCTGTCTGAAGAGGAGTATCTACGGCTTTACGCGAAATAACACCGGATGCCACCCTTTCAATTGGTCTTGTCTTCGTTGCTTCGATCGGGCCTTTTTCATCGATTGGCTGTCCCAACGCATTGACAACACGACCTGTCATTGCATCTCCAACAGGGACTTCTACTACCCGTCCTGTTGTCTTTACAATATCACCTTCATTAATGTTTTTATTATCACCTAATAATACTGCACCTACATTATCTTCTTCTAAGTTTAAGATCATGCCATACACTTCTCCGGGAAATTCCAGAAGTTCCCCCTGCATAGCGCTCTCCAACCCATGAATACGTGCAATACCATCAGCTACCTGAATAACTGTTCCAACATCAGAAGTTTCTAATTTTGTAGAATAATTTTTAATTTGCTCTTTGATCACAGAGCTGATTTCTTCTGGTCTTAAATTCATGGAGCTTCTTTGCACCTCCTATTACTAACTTAACTGAATCTGATTCAATGCCTTTGCCATATTGGCAAGTTTTGTCTTAATGCTGCTATCAACCACTCGGTCATCAATGCGAATCACTAATCCTCCGATCAGACTTTTATCGATCATATATTCTATTTCAAATGATTCGTATTTTGTTGTTTCTAACAGCTTCTTTTCGACTGCTTTTTTCTGAGCGTCTGTCAGTTTCATCGGAGCAGTCACCTGGGCGACTCCGATTTTTTCATATTCTTTGACACGTTTTTCAATATACGCGAAAATTGCCGGAATTTCGTTATAACGGCCTTTTGAAACAATAATTGTTAAAAATCCGGTCATGTCATCGCTGACCTGTCCTTTAAATATCTTTTCAACAACCTTGATTTTTTCTTCACCCATTAATTTCGGGTGATTTAAAAGCTTCAGAAGTTCTTCATTTTCATCGAAGATCTTTTTGACCGCTAATACTTCTTCCTTCATCTTAGAGACAGAATCTTTTTCCAGAGCAAGTTCAAACAACGCATCACCATATGTCTTACTTACTAGCTTAGCCATGTCTGATCACCCATCTCTTTTAATGTCTCTTCAATGAGCGCTTCCTGTTTTTTGGCATCTACGGACTCTGTAATGAATTTTCCTGCCATAACAGATGCAATCGCAATCATCTCCGTCTTAACTTCATCTTTTACTTTCTTCTTCTCTAATTCCACTTCCGCATTTGCACGAGCAATGATCCGAGCCGCCTCTTCTTTCGCCTCAGCGACGATCTCTTCCTCTTTTTTTAATGCTTTTTTGCGGGCATCGGCAAGAATCTGATCTGCTTCTTTATTAATATTCTTTAGCTTACTTTCGTAGTCTGCTCGCAACTTACTGGCTTCACTCATGTCTGCCGCTGCAGATGCAAGTTCATTCTTAATTCTTTCCTGTCTGTCACTCAAAATCTTTTTGACCGGTTCAAACAAGATATAGGAAAGAAGTAAAAACAACAGCAAGATGCAGGCAGCCTGCAGGACAACATCAAAGCCTAACTGTAAATCCAAGCCAAAAACTCTTCCATCCATTCTTTGGCCTCCTTCTGGATTGTCTTTTTATGCTCCTCTTATAATCTGCCGATCAATGGGTTTGCATATAATAAGATCAGAGCAATAACCAGACCATAAAGACCTGTTGTTTCAGCTACGGCCTGTCCTAATAACATCGTTGACATGATTTCTCCTCTTGCACCCGGATTGCGTCCAACTGCAGAAGCACCATAACCTGCTGCAATACCCTGTCCAATACCAGGTCCGATACCTGCGATAACTGCAAGACCTGCACCAATTGCAGAGCCCATTAATACTAAACCTTCGTTTGTGATTCCACTCATGATAAATTTCCTCCTAATAAATAATTAATCTTCAGCATCACGCTTGTCAGTAATATAAACCATAGTTAACATTGCAAATACATAAGTCTGAATTGCCCCGGAGAACAAATCAAAATATGCATGTAGAAATGTCGGTATACCAATCTTCACAAAAACAGGAAGCAAGCCATACCATAATGCCATCATAACCGTTCCTGCGATCATATTTCCAAATAAACGCAGCGACAAAGATAATGGTACTGCAAATTCCCCGATAATATTAATTGGCAATAATAACGGAATTGGCTTTGCCAGATTCGTAAAGGCGCGAAACTTACTCGTCTTGATCGCACTATATTGAATCAGGATAAATGTGATCAAAGCCAATGCTAATGTCGTACCATAATCAGCTGTCGGCGGTCTCAAACCAAATAATCCAGATGTATTCGATATGAAGATAAAAATCATGATCGTTGCAACATAGTTAATAAATGGTTTTGCATGACGGCCCATGCTTCCCTTAATTACGCCTGATAAAAATTCTACCAGCATCTCAATGGCATTTTGTATGCCATTCGGTACTTCATAGTCTTCCTTCATAATCTGATGCCTTGCAAATAAAGCTAACAATATTATGACAACGGCTACGATCAGTGTCGTAACGTGGGTTGTGGTAAGATATACCGTCTGACCAAAAAGATTGATCGGCATCAAATAGTGTGCAGAAAAATCCACGGCATTATCTGCCAGCATTACCTGATTACCTGCACCCGCCATCAAATTGGTCATCTGAATTCCCATAGCATCTCCTCCCTTTCTGCAATCCTTTATGACTGCGGATTTTCGACGGATGAAACATCTTCATCGTCTATCATTCTCTTTGTGATATATAAATTCACAAATGGCTGCATAAAAGCAGAAACTTTTATTCCCAGCAGCGCAAAAACGACCCCAACGAAACAATAAATATGAAGCTTGATCGCAATGACCCCTGTTATGATCATAATAAAATATCGTATCATTGTACCCTTCAGAATGTAGGAGTTCGCAGACTTCGGTTCCATATCCAGTGCCCCGTCAATAAAATACAGCATAAGAAAACTAAATATAACTGCTTCTACTGTGCCTGCTGCAATCCCAAGCAAATAAAACAAATTAAATTTTGTTATTATTATACCCAAAATTCCTATGACTACATCGAAAAGAATCGTGCCTATTAATAAATCAAGCAATGTCTCATTCAATTCATTTAGTTTTCTTCTTATCATCATCAGACTCCTTTTCATCCTCTATTGCCTTCATAACCAGAGTGTACACGCCTCGAAAACCGCCGGCGATACCCAATAATAAAAAAGGAATAAAAAAGTGGGTCGAAAACTTCCTGTCTAAAAAAAGACCGATGAACATACACATAAAAACAGATGTCAGCATCGTAATCCCCAGCTGGGTAATTAAAGATAACATTTTTAATATTTTATGCTTTGTTTTCATCATCTCCTCCTCACCAAAAGTTTCCTACGCTTCATTACGGTATTATACCATTTCGGGGAAATAATATCCACACCATTTTTTGTATTATATCGATTACAAGCCGTTTTCATTGTATGGGAAATTTCAAAGGAGTTTCCTACACAATGAAAACAAGCCGCCAGAAGATATGCTCTCCCGACAGCCTATTCTGTCACAATATGTAATTACAATATCTAATACTTCAACTCATCCAGATTTTCGACGCGAACCCCGGTGCTAAAGTAAGTCATCGTTGCTTTTGCCACTAACTGACCGTGTTCATCCGTCATACTCACGTCGTAGATGCTCAGGGTTTTGCCATGCTTAACCTCCTCTGCAACAGCAGTAATTTTTCTGGAATTATGCGTCCCCTGTAAATAGTTGATCGTTCCGGTTGAGGTTACAATATAAAAGCCACGGCTCATCGCCGCCGTTCCTCCAACAGTATCCGCAAGAGCGAATAAAACTCCTCCATGAATCGCACCATATGGATTCAACATCCGTTCCTGGATTTCCATAACACCAACTGCACTTCCTGGCCTTGTCATCTGTATCTGCATACCAAAATCAGATGACAAACCGCTGTGTGCATCCTTTTGAAACCGTTGTTTTCTTCCGTCCATGATCAGGCTTCTTCTCCCCGGAAAACGATCTTTCCCGTTCTCCAGTCCATATCATCCACAATTGCAAGCGATTCCAGATGAATTCCTTTATCGCGAATGATCTTACCGCCAATCTGGAAGCCTTTTTCAATCATAACGGACGCCCCTACCAGTTCCGCGCCTGATGCCTCAACCAGATTTGCCAGCCCTTCTAAAGCCTTTCCATTTGCAAGAAAATCATCGATCAGCAGAACTTTATCGCCTTCTCCCAGAAAATCTTTCGATACAATAATATCGTAAATTCTTCCGTGCGTAAAAGATTCTACTTTTGTTGTGTATACTTCTCCGCTGATATTCTTCGTCTTTGATTTTTTAGCAAATACAACCGGTACATTAAATTCTTCTGCCACAATACATGCAATTCCGATTCCTGACGCCTCGATCGTCAAAATCTTATTAATCTCTTCTCCTTCAAATCGCCGTTTCAGCTCTTTTCCAATTTCACGAAACAATTTTACATCCATCTGATGATTTAAAAAACTGTCAACTTTTAATACATTTCCCTGTTTTACAATTCCGTCTTTTCTAATTCGATCTTTTAATAGCTGCATGTTATTCTCCTTATGTCTCTGTTCTTAATCTGCAAGATGATACGGTCATGTTTGTTATTATTTAATCATATCACATATTTTTATTTGTTCCCAATATTATTTGCACTTTTTTCAAATTCTTTCTGCAAACTTATAATAATTGCATTTTCGCCTGTTAATTTTGCAATTTTTTTCGCCTGGTTTTTCAAAATCTCATCATCCGCCTGATTTAATACAAGAAAAATGCGCGCATTAGGATATTTTTTCTGCAGCATACACAGATAACCCCGATTCAAAAGTTCTGCAGCAATCCTCTCATCAATCAGTTCCTCTGCATCTGCAATCGAATCTGCCAGTGAATATCTGTGACACGCATCTTTCATTTTCTGGCCAAGTGCGGACAATCCAAATACAACATAAATCTCATCTGCATCTTCCAGGATCACCGGTTCGGTCCTGTTCGGAAATTTAGCGGGAAGCCGTTTTGAACCATCTGCTTCAATCAGTATAACATCCGCAAGTCCTTTTACCTGATGATACAATGTTTTGCCGATCCAGGTAAACTTTCCTCCTGAATCCGCCGGTTTACCCGCCATAACAACACTGCGGCAGCAAAATGCCCTCTTGATCTGATCGATAGACTCCTCCGAATCTTCATACAACAAGATCATATCCTGTTCTTTTCTCATATGCGTCGTCGTTAGGATCAAAACCTTTTTGCCGGCTTTGGCATATCTTTTTGCAAGACAATGAATCAGCGAAGTTTTTCCTCCGGAACCTGCTACATAGATTTTCCGTGTGGATCTTTTCTCCATTTGTTCACAAATCATCTGAAAATCCAATAAGGTATCCACATCCTGCTGCTCCTTTTCCACCTCGAGTTGAAATTCAAATACCTGGTCCGCATATTTTTTTAATATCTTTCTTCCTCCCTGATCTCCGCTCAGACACATTAACTCCTGTACATAATCCTGATGGAAGATCGTCGGATTGCCCGGAATTTTCCCATACATCATCGTTCCTAACTTTTTACCTGAATAAAGAAATTCCCGGATAAACCACTCGATGGAATCCGCTTTGACAAATGGCTGATCCGCCGCTAAAAATAAATAACTCGCATCTTCATCATCCAATGTAGCAGCTTCCAGCGCTTTTTTTATCGAATAGGACATCCCCTTTTGACTTTCCTCACTGAACACTGCGGTTATTTCGGCAATATTGTCACACGCATGATAAATTTCCTTATGCTGCGTTACGACATAGATATGGCTATCCTTAATGCGGGCAGAAACTTCCCTTAATTGCTCTAAGCCATATTGATACAGCGGTATTCCATCTATGGGATACAACAATTTATTTTTCTGTTGTCCATGAATCAAAAACCGACGGCTGTTTCCAGCCGCCAGATAAATCATCTTAATTTTCATGTTCTAAAATACCCATCGCAATCTGTTCCGGTGTAATCGGCAATTCATAAAAACGGAGTCCGGTTGCATTGTAAATTGCATGTGTCAATGCTGCCAGAGGCGTATTGATCACGACTTCACCGATGGATTTCGCACCATATGGACCAGTCGGCTCATAGCTGCTTTCGAATTCAACCCTCAATCTGCCCATATCAAGACGTGTCGGAATCTTATATTGCATAAACGAATTTTCTCTGAGTTTTCCCTTTTTCGTATAAGAGATATTTTCAGAAAGCACCATGCCGATTCCCTGAACGATTCCGCCTTCTGCCTGAACTCTTGCCAGATTTGGATTTACAACCGTACCGCAGTCAACAACCGCCGCATAGTCGATCAGTTCCACATGTCCGGTCTCCTTATCAACTTCAATTTCAGCCATTCCAACCATATATGGCGGCGGCGATACCGGAGAAGAACAATTTGCCGTAAATTGGAACACCTGATTGTTATTTACCATTGATTTTGTCGCAATATCGATCAACGATACTTTCCTTCCATCTTCCAGATTTCGGACATAATCACCATCAAATTCGAGCAGATCAGGATCTTCGACGTCGAGCATATCAGCCCCGGTTTTGATGATCGCCTCTTTGAGCTGATTCGCCGCCTGCATCGTCGCAAGTCCGGTGACATAAGTCGTACTGGAAGCATAGGAACCGGAATCATATGGGGAGATATCCGTATCAGCAGAGTAGGAAATCACTCTGTCAACATCACATTCGAGTTCTTCTGCTGCCATTTGTGCCAGAATTGTATCGCAACCGGTTCCCATATCCGCAGCACCGAGCGTCAATACGTAAAATCCATCGTCATTTAATTTGATCGTCGCCCCGCCGACATCGCAGCCTGAGATCGCCGAACCCTGCATTGCAAGAGATACGCCGACACTGCGAACTTTTCCATTCCCCATATCTTTACAAGGGAATTTCTCATCCCATTTTATCATCTCTTTGGCACGTGCCAGACAACGATCGAGTGCACAGCTTTCTGCCGTCTCTCCATAATAAGAAGGCATCTTTTCTCCTTCTTTTACCATGTTCATTTCACGGATCTTGACCGGATCAATATTTAATTCTGCCGCCAGCTTGTTCACCGTCGATTCCACTGCAAAGATTCCCTGTGTTGCACCATATCCTCGATATGCTCCTGCCGCCTGCACATTCGTATAGACAACGTCATAATCGAATCGATACGCTTCCAGATCACCGTATAGCGAAATTGATTTATGCCCGGACAGGCCGACTGTCGTCGGTCCATGTTCACCAAACGCCCCGGTATTCGACAGCGTATAGACTCCAATCGCCCGGATATGTCCGTCCTTAGTCGCTCCGATCTTACAGCTTACTTCCATCTCATGACGTGGAGACGCCTGAATCTGGCTTTCCTCTCTCGTATAAATTAACTTTGCGGGTTTTCCTGTCTTCCACGTTACAAATGCAGGATATACCTCCGCTACCGCAGTCTGTTTGGATCCAAATCCTCCTCCGATACGCGGCTTTATGACACGGATCTTTGACTTTGGAATATCCAGTGCATGTCCCAAGATCCGGCGAATATGGAACACAATCTGTGTCGAACTTACAACATTTAACCGTCCGTAAGTATCCATGTACGTATACGTGCGAAACGTCTCCATCGGCGTCTGATTATTTGCCTTTGTATGATAGGTCCCTTCTACCACGATGTCACATTCGTCCATCACTTTGTCATATTCACCGTAGGTACTTCTCTCCGAAGCCGCGAGATTTCTCTGATTGTCCGCTCCAACCGGACATTTTGCCTCCCAATTTTCTTCCGGATGAATTAAGATATGGCTATCCTTTGCCTGATGAAAATCAAGAATCGGTTCCAGTACCTGGTACTGAACCTTAATCAGTTTCATCGCTCTGTCGACTGACTTTTCGTCCTTTCCGGCAATGATTGCGACCGGGTCACCGACAAAGCGAACTCTCTGATCCAAGATCAGCCGGTCATACGGACTCGGTTCCGGATATGTCTGCCCCGCCATTGTAAATCGCTTCTGCGGAACATCCTTATACGTATAAACTGCTTCAATCCCCGGCACTTTCATCGCTTTACTGACGTCGATATCCTCCATCCATGCGTGTGCATGCGGACTTCTGAGGAGTTTTACGACTAAGCAGTCTTTCGGGGCAATATCATCCGTATAAACGGGTTTGCCGGTCACCAACGCCATTGCATCTTTTTTACGAATCGGCTTGTTTACGACTTTCATACTCTATTCCCCTTTCTGCTCCTTTTCTTTTTTATATTCTAAAAATGCAAGAATTCCTCTGAGCTGTCCCTCATATCCCGAACAACGGCATAAATTTCCCGCCAGATATTCTTTGATTTCCGCTTCAGACGGATATGGATTCTCACGGAATAATGCGATCGCATTCATCATAAATCCTGGATTACAGAATCCGCATTGCTCCGCACCCTGATCTGCAATAAAAGCACCAAATTCTTCGGCTTCCTCCTGAAGTCCCTCTAGAGTCGTCACTTTCCGTCCGTCTGCCCTGACAGCCAGAGTCGAACAGGATAATACAGGTTTCTCATCTAAAAATACCGTACACAGGCCGCAGTTTGCTGTTTCACAGCCGCGTTTGACGCTGTAACAGCCCTGCGAACGCACAAATTCCAGTAACATCATATCCGGTTCTGTCTCTGCCGTAATCTTTTTTCCATTTAATATCATGCTAATCTGCATTCTGTTCACCTCCCAACTGCAAAACTGCCCGTCTTACGATCACCTTTATTAAGTGACTTCTGTATTCTCTACTTCCCCGCATATTCGATCCGGTACGGACGTGTTCTGATACATAATGTCCAAAAGCCCTTGCCGTATCTTCCGTAATCCCTTGTTTTAAAATTCCAGTTTCATCCGCAACGCATATTGCCCGGTATGGCCTTGCACCAATCACAGCCTTCACTGTATCGCCGGTTTTTGCGATCGCGCACGCAATCGTTGGAAAATCCGTCTTTGTATAACGCTCACTCATATATACAACATGCATCGGCGTCTTTTTTACGATCACGCGTATTAAGATATCGTTATCTCGTTCCATTCGTGCAAATGTCTGAATTGGAACCACGCCGCCCTTATACAGTTCCACATAGGCATCCAGAGCCATGAACATTGTCAGAACATCGGAAAATCCAAATCTGCCGAAGATACTTCCTCCAATCGTTGCAACATTACGAAACTGCACTCCGACAATATGTCTGACACTCTCTTTTATCGCTCCATTTGTATATTGATTTAATCCCGGATGAAATTCAACATCACGCAAAGTTGCCATGCAGCCGATGATAAACTCCTCATCGGTTTCCTCAATCTGATCCAATCCAAGTCCCGACAGATCGATTGCCGTTCCGATATTCCGATTCTCCATCTTCATCCAGAGCATTCCACCGATGATCTTATTCGCTTTTTTCTGATTTAATTCATATGCTTCTTCTAAGCTTGTCACCTTTTGATAATTGCGAAAAGTCAGCATCTCTAACCTCCTCCATACTATAAGTCATGTGGATATATCCACACTTATTTTAATAAAGCGGTGCAAGTTTCCTGCACCGCTTTTATGTACTGATATTTAAGCTTCATCCTGTGGAAGCACAATATTCAAGATTAATGCTACAACAGCCGCCGGTACAATTCCCGATCCACCAAATATATATCCGATCATACTTGGCAATCCTGCTAAGACTGCACTGTTAGCACCAATTCCATATCCAAGCCCAAGGGCCACCGATACAATCGTAATATTGCGTCCCGTTACAGGATTTTTTGTAATCAACTGAATACCACTTACTACAATAGATGAAAACATCATAACTGCTGCTCCGCCCAAAACACTCTGGGGCATAATAGAGATCAATGCAGCCAATTTCGGGAACAGTCCGCATAAAATCAAGAATACGGCTCCGCATGATAGTGCAAAGCGATTTACAATCTTTGTCATCGTTACAAGTCCGACATTCTGACTAAATGATGTATTTGGGAGTACACCAAACAATGCTGCAAACGTAGAGCCAATACCGTCACAGATAACTCCGCCCGATAATTCAGTATCGGTTGCTTCACGGTCCATACCTCCTTCTATACATCCGGAAATATCTCCAACCGTTTCTACTGCTGTTACAATAAACATGATCATAACCGGAATAATTGCCTTCACATCAAATACCGGTTTTACAGGCATAAATTTTGGTATCGAAAACCAACTCGCCTGAGCTACCTTATCCCAGTTCAGCACCCATGCCTTGGACACTTCCACGCCCTCTGCATTAACGACCGTCGTCGGAAGCACCATTCCCATAACTGCCGCACAGATATATCCGACAATAATACCGATCAAAATCGATGAAGAGCTTGTAAATCCTTTTGTTCCATGCTTTAACGCAACAATTACGATCAGTACTACACAGCCTAACAACAAGTTCTCTACAGAACCATAATCCGCAGCACTGCTTCCTCCTCCAAACGAAGAAATACCGACTGCGATCAAAGATAAACCGATTGACAATACAACAGTACCGGTTACAACCGGCGGGAAAAACTTCCGCAGCGGCTTTAAGCATAACCCTAATACACTTTCAAACAATCCGCCGATAATCGAAGCGCCCATAATTGCACCATACGCGATAATACCGCTTCCCATGCTTGCCGCCACGCTCGAAAATACGCCGATAAATCCGGAACTTGTACCCATAATGATCGGCACCTTTCCTCCAATCGGTCCGATTGCAAACAGCTGTACCAACGTTACGACTCCTGCAACGATCATTGCATTCTGCAATAAAACGACCTGAATATCCGCAAATTCTGTCCCAACGCCCATACCACAGGCACCGGTAATAATGATCAGCGGTGTCAGATTCCCTACAAACATTGCTAACACATGCTGAAGTCCAAATGCAATTGCCTGGCCAAATGGAATTCTTCCATAAAAATCATACGGCGTCGCATAATGTGTCTCTTTTTTTGTCTTGTTCATTGTCATTCTCCATTCATATCCTCTGCTTGTTGTCCCCAATACATCTATAGCAGACCTTCATATGAATAAATTTAATCTTCAATCATGTTGATTCGTCTAAGATGTCTTTCATCATTCGAAAATGGTGTATCTAAAAACGTATCTACAATCTTAATCGCAAGTCCCGGACCTGTCACTCTCGCACCTAACGCTACGATATTCGCATCATTATGCTCTCTCGTTGCCTGTGCACTAAAGCAATCTCCACACAAGGATGCGCGGATTCCCTTTACTTTATTCGCAGTGATCGAAATACCGATTCCGGTTCCACAGATCAAAATGCCTTTATCACATTCGCCGGATGCAACCGCATGGGCAACCGCTTTTCCGTATACCGGATAATCCACGGACTCTTCACTATAACAGCCATAGTCCTTATACTCAAGCCCCCTTTCCTCTAAATGCGCTATAATCTCCTGTTTTAATGCGTATCCTCCATGATCACAACCAATTGCTATCATATCATTTCCCTCCTATGATTTAAAAACTTTGTTTTCCATATTTTATCAACAAGCTGTTTTATTTGTAAAAAACAGCATTCGTATTCTTCTTGACTTTTTCCATAAGGATCTTTGATATCTCCCACTTCTCCTGCATACTCATAGATCGTAGCAACCTCTAAAAAACCCTCATAATTCTCTGTTACTTTCTTTTTCTGATCCTCTGTCATCGTAATAATGATCGTATCATCTGTAATTTCTTCCTGCACTAAAGGTGCAGAAGTAAACTCTGCATCTGTATAACCATGCGAACGCACGATCTCTGCCGCACCCGCATGTACCGGTTCTTCAAATAATACAATTAAGCCTCTTGAACAAATGTCAATAACGGAATCTAATCCTGCTTCTTCTATCTTCTGCTTCATGACAGCTTCTGCCATAAAACTACGGCATGTATTATTTGTACTGACAAAAATATATTTCACGCCATTCCTCCCTATCCTATAAATCTCTCTATCAAACTTCTACTCTATCATAACCTGCCGCTTTCATCAGTCGATTCATAATGGCAAATCCATGCTCTCCCGACTCAAACACCTGCGAATAGATCATATCAACTTCTTCATGATCAAACGTTCTGAGCACATCATATAGAAAATGTGCAATCGTCCGGTCACTGCTGCTTGTTCCGATCGACAATACTACATCCGCCTTATACATGGGAATCGTCTCATCCGTGCCAATTACACCAACTTTTTTATGATCTCTATGTGCTTCTTCTGTTTTCTCATTAATATAAGAAATCACAGACTGTTCTCTGCCCGATACTAAGATCATCTTTGCTTTCGGAGCATAATGTCTGTACTTCATACCAGGAGCTTTCGGAGCAATGCCGTCCATCTTTTTCATATTCAATACAGCGGGATCAATCCCCACCGGCTCACCAATGACCTCTTCCAGCCTCTCCTTCGTAATAAATCCCGGCCGCAGAATCATCGGTGTATCCCCGGAAAAATCAATGATCGTCGATTCGATTCCGATTCCAACCATACCACCATCCAGGATACATGGAATTTTACCATTCATATCTTCATAGACATGCTCTGCCCTGGTCGGACTCGGTCTTCCCGATGCATTTGCACTCGGTGCGGCAATCGGACATCCACTCTCCGAAATCAATGCCAGCGCGATCGGATGATTCGGCATCCGTACTGCCACCGTAGAAAGACCTCCCGTAGTCTCAAATGGAACAATGTCGGATTTATTCAATATCATCGTCATAGGCCCCGGCCAAAAAGCGCGCATCGCTTTTACAGCTGCATTCGGTATCTCCCGGACAAGGGGCGTTAACTGTTCTATATCGGAAATATGTAAAATCAATGGATTATCCGAAGGACGCCCTTTCGCAGCATAGATTTTTGCCGAAGCTTCCGGATCTAATCCATCAGCACCCAGGCCGTATACAGTTTCTGTCGGAAATGCAACCAGTTCCTTTTTCTGAATCCATCGACTTGCTTCTTTTATTGCTTCTTTGTCAATATTT
Source organism: Lachnospiraceae bacterium (assembly GCA_030531165.1). Taxonomy (GTDB): domain Bacteria; phylum Bacillota; class Clostridia; order Lachnospirales; family Lachnospiraceae; genus Fimousia. Next base: position 2,470 of record JAUNOI010000013.1, on the reverse strand, counting down.
TGTTGATCAATTTTTATTATCTGTGTATTCATATACATCACATCCCAATTTATATTATATCATAGAAATAAAACTTTACAAATACTATTCTATTCACATCGCCTGAAAACATATAATTTAACATATATTTGAAAGAAATTTCCTTTGGAGTTTTTATGAAACGTTTTCTTATTTCTGTAATTCTGATTCTTGTTTCCTATATCTGTTCTAAACAAGGATATCATATGGTCACCACCCTGATGAAACCAGTCAATGCAAAAACCGTGGTCATCGATGCCGGTCACGGTGGAAATGATCCCGGAAAGGTTGGAATAAATAATCTATTAGAAAAAGATATTAATTTGAAAATCGCCTTATATCTAAAAAAATATCTGGAAAAGAATGACATTCATGTAATTATGACCCGTGAAAAGGATGAAAGCCTGTCAACATCGACAAGCAATCATAAAACTTCAGATCTATCTAATCGAAAGGAAATCATATTTCAAAATAATCCTGCCGCTGCCATCAGCATTCACCAAAACAGCTATCCTTCCTCCTCCGTTCATGGTGCACAAGTATTCTACGGTGAAAATCACGAAAACAGCAAAGCTCTGGCCGAATTACTCCAATCAAATTTACTAAAAATGGATTCTACCAATCATCGTGCCGCAAAGTCAAACAATTCCTATTATCTTTTTCGTGATAATCCATATGCTACGGTTATCGTCGAATGCGGTTTTCTCTCAAATCCGGAAGAAGCTTCCTGGCTGAACGATCCCGATTATCAGAAGAAGATTGCATGGCAGCTTCATCTTGGCATTCTGGAATACATAAAGACTATGAAATAAGATATTGCGCAGACAGCACCAGTATAAAACTGGTGCCGTCTTTTGTGAACTAATATAATTGCTTATCCGGGCTATGGGTAATCACTCAACATTCTGTTACTTTAATATAATGTATTTTGTAAATATCTCCTTTCTCATCTTCTTCAAAATCTTTCATATAACAGTTCTCTTCCTGAACGATCCGGTTCATAACATCGAGGTTATCCTCCGTCACAGAAATATCCCCGACGTCTACTTTCAATCCTGATTGATAATAATCCATCAATTGACTGTCCAAATAAATCCTTTCTTTTGCCATAGTGCAACACCTTCTCCATGGATTTCTTGAATCTCCATTAATCAATAACACTTTGTTAAAAAGACCAGATGATGCTGTGATAATATATTTTGTATTCGCCCAAACTTAAATTCTTTTTATAGTGTTTTCATAGAACTTTGGGCATATAATAATATAAATAGAAAGTCAGCGCCTCTTTCTAAATACTATTATATCTATATTTGGAAATATTTTCAAGTTATTTATGTAAATAATTGGAAATATAAAGATTTGCTTTACACATTTAAATTCAACCATTATACTATATCTAATAAGAAATGATTTCTTATAGGAAAGGATGTGAAGAAATTGAGAATAGAAAAAATTAATGACAATCAAATTCGATGCACATTAACAAAATCCGATTTAGAAGAACACCAGGTTCTATTAAACGAATTAGCATTTGGCACCGATCATGCAAAAGATCTTTTCCGCGATATGATGGCTCAGGCCTCTGCTGAATTTGGATTCGAGGCTGAAGACATTCCATTAATGATTGAAGCTGTACCGGTTTCTTCCGAAAAGCTAGTTCTTATCATAACTAAGATGAAAAGTCCTGATGATCTGGAAGATCACTTTTCAAAATATATGAAGCCTTTAGACATACTTAACGATATGAACGACGAGGATTTCGAAGAGGCAATTGATGATGATGACATCGTATCTGACAAAGATTCTGATTCATTAAAATCTGATAAAGATTTTAGCTCTCCTCTCAGTCAGTTGCTCCATGACGTTCACAAATTTGCCACTGAGAATATTGATGATAATAAAAAAGGAAACGGTAAAAAAACTGCCAAACAATCCTTACCGGAAACCCATCGGATCTACCGTTTTCCTTCCTTAGCACAGGTAATGGATGCCTGCAGCAAAATTTATCCTCTTTACGAAGGCGATAATACACTATATAAAGATTCCGAAGAGAATTTTTATTATTTGACTATGGAACGGGGCAATCATCCTCAGGAGGATTTCAAACGAATCGGAAATGTCTTATCAGAATTTGCATTGCAGATTCCATACAGCTATGGTGCCTGTGCATACTTTGATGAACATTTTATGAAAATCATCGAACATGATGCTGTCAATACATTAGCATCTCTATAAATGATATATTTTACGTATAAAAAGGACTGCCGTATTATAGCGTCAGTCCTTTTTTTACTCCTTATTCTGCCCACTAATATTCCAATAAATATTCCGCAACTTTATCATCCGTAATTAGTAAGTGGTAAATATTAATACAGTCAGACACAAAATTACCCCCAACCCTTTGCGAGTTGGAGTAATTCACTATAATTCACATGCGATTTTTGATAGATTG
>JAUNOI010000139.1 GCA_030531165.1 Lachnospiraceae bacterium | reverse complement strand
ATATAATTAACCGAGAGTAGAAAGCTATTTGAAATGATGAATGAAGTATATTACTCTATGATTATACAGTATATTTGTGGGTATTTTCTATGAATCATATGTAGAAAAGCACAGAAAAAAAAGGACTGAATTGCCAAACTCGGCATTTCAGTCCTTTTATAATTTATCAATTTTTTTTCTCAGTTTTAAGAATTTCTTATCAATTTCGGCGATATCGAGAGCATAAGACTTTAATTCTTCACGGATCTTTTCCGTTTCCTTTGGATCGACAACCTTATGTTTATAACTAAGCTGATGATCCAGTGTCGCCCAATAATTCATAGCAGCAGAGCGGATCTGAATCTCCAGTCCAATCTTTTGTTCCTCATTATATGGAAGTTCGACAATAATATGAATACTTCGGTATCCGCTGGATTTGGGGTGTGCAATGTAATCTTTTACTTTTTTTATCTTTAAACCTGATATTTTCCTAATTCGCTTTGTCATCTTATAGACATCATCTTGAAAGGAACAGACAATTCGAATTCCAACCAGATCATTGATCGTCTTGATTGCACAGTCAAAAGTAGGTTTTCTTTGTTTTCGGTATAATTTCTTTACAATACTTTCCGGAGTTTTAATCCGCCATTTAATATATTCTACAATCGGACGCCCATATTCCTCGGATAATTGTTGATCAATTTTTTTAATTTCGAGTATGATCGGATTGATGATCAATTCTGGTTGCACAAAAAATTCTGATTCTTCCATATGCATTTTCATCTCTTCTACATATAGATCCAATTTTCTTTCCATATCCATATCACGTCCTTTCTGCTTAAATCGTCTAACCCCCTATCATTTAGTATACGCTAAAATTACAAAATTATCTATTCAGACAATCGCAAAATTGTGTAAATTATTTGTAAATTCGATATATCGGGACAATCAAAGATTCTTTTCGTCTGTCCTATGCCTTCACATAACAAAGCACTCCCGATATACTACCGGGAGTGCATGTATCATCGTTATTATTATTTATAATTTACGATCTTGCCAAAATCTGGTTTTAAAGAAGCTCCACCAACTAAGCCACCATCAATATCAGGCTGAGCAAATAATTCCGGTGCGCTTGCTGCAGATACAGATCCGCCATACTGAATGCGAATAGCTTCTGCTGTAGCTTCATCATATACTTCTGCGATGCATTCACGAATAGCTGCACAAACTTCCTGTGCCTGTTCTGTTGTAGCAACAACGCCTGTTCCAATCGCCCAGATTGGTTCGTAAGCGATAACAACTTCTTTTGCCTGATCAGCTGTTACTCCCTGAAGAGCGATCTTAATCTGCTGACGAACAAAGTCAATCGTAACACCCTGTTCTCTCTGTGTTAATGTTTCACCACAGCAAATGATAGGTGTAATATCATGTTCAATTGCTTTTAATACTTTCTTATTAACAGTTTCATCTGTTTCTGCAAAATATTCTCTTCTTTCAGAATGTCCGATGATTACGTATTTAACGCCAGCGTCTACTAACATAGCAGGAGCGATTTCTCCTGTATAAGCGCCGCTTTCTTCATAATACATATTCTCAGCACCGATTGCAATGTTAGAACCTTTTGCTGCTTCTACAGCTACTGTGATGTCAATTGCAGGTACACAGAATACTACATCTACATCATCGCAAGCTACTAATGGTTTTAATGTGTTAATTAATTCAACTGCTTCACTAGGAGTTTTGTTCATCTTCCAGTTTCCAGCAACGATTGTTTTGCGCATAATTTTATGTTCTCCTTTTATAATTATTATTAAATGTTCAATGCCTATTTATCATTAGCTGCAGCTACACCTGGTAATTCTTTTCCTTCTAAGAATTCAAGTGAAGCACCGCCGCCTGTAGAGATGTGGGTCATCTTATCGCCAAATCCTAACTGGTTAACAGCTGCTGCAGAATCACCGCCTCCGATGATCGTTGTAGCATCGATATCAGCTAAAACTTCTGCTACTGCAATTGTACCTTTTGCGAATTCTGGGAATTCAAATACACCCATAGGTCCATTCCATACAACTGTTTTTGCTGATTTTACAGCATCTGCATAGATTTCTCTTGTCTTAGGTCCGATATCCATACCCATTTCATCAGCTTCCATGCTGCCTTCTACTACACGGCTTTCAGCGTCTTTAGAGAATTCTTTTGTTACAAC
>JAUNOI010000069.1 GCA_030531165.1 Lachnospiraceae bacterium | reverse complement strand
TTTATTTTTATTGGTTTTTTCTTTATTATATTTTTACTTTTATATGATAGTATACGTTTGTCTGTTCTTTTCCCCATATAGAATACTCTCTGCTTCCATAATACTTCATTATAGGGGAGCTGCCGCCTCTTAAGATCAGCGATCTGCAGTTGCGGCAACTCCGATATATATTATGGAGAGAGTTATTATGGCAATTTATTTATCGATTTCTTCGACCATGTCGCGCATCATTGCAACATCTTCCGGATCAAGTTCTAATTCAGCTGATTTTACATTTTCTCTTATTTCATCAACTGTTGTTGAACCGCTTAATAAGTTTAAGAAGTCTCCCTGAGCCAGGATCCATCCAAGTGAAAGATTTGCAATAGTACAATTGTATTTTTCACATAAAGGTTTCCACTGATCCATAACGTCCATAGCAGCCTGCATGTTGTCTGGCTGGAACCATTTTTTCGGAATCTGTGCTCCAACAGGTTTGTAATCTCTTGGGAATGTACCGGATAATAATCCCATTTCAAGTGGTGAATAACACTGGATCGTAACACCATTTTCACGTGCACATGGAATGATCTCATCTTCAATTCCACGATCCAGGATGGAATATTTTACCTGTACGATATCCAGATCGCCCCATTTTAAATATTCTTCAATATGGTTGATATCTACATTTGCAGCACCGATTGCTTTGATCTTGCCCTGTGCTTTTAAATCATTTAAGACATCCATTGTTTTCTGGATCGGAACGAAATATTCTGTGCCAGGTGTTGCCTGCCAGTGTGTCATATATACATCCACGTAATCTGTTCCTAAACGTTTTAAAGATTCTTCAATCTCCCTTTTTACAGATTGGCTGTTCAGATTTTTGTATAACTGAATGCCATTTACTTTATTGAAAAGATCACCTTTCATTTCCTGATCCCATGTAACACCGCATTTCGTAATAATTTTTACATCTTCACGGTTCATGCCTTCTAATGCTTTTCCTAAGATCTTTTCGCTGTTACCAAAGTTATATCCAGGCGCAGTATCAATTAAATTAACACCTGCTTTTGGTGCTTCTCTGATTGTATCCACAACAACCTGAAGATCATGATCTCCACCCCATGCAGAACCGCCTCCGATGGACCATGTTCCAAGACCGATTCTGGAAATATCCATACCTGTTTTTCCTAATTTCATTGTTTTCATTGTGATAGTCCTTTCTTAATGTTATAATTCGGTGTTATTTATAATCTTCGCGATATTTTTCAAGCATATGTTCTACCATCATTTTGTGCTGTACGCCTGTTGTCGCTCCAACATATTGTACAGAAACTGCAGCAGTACAGTTTGCATAGATCGCACATTCGCGAATATCCTTGCCGTCTAATAATCCTGCAATAAATCCCGATGCAAAGTTATCTCCGGCACCGATCGTGTCAACAGCAGTAATTCCTTTTGCTGCCGGTACGATCATAGAACCTGACGCATTACGGATATAGCATCCTCTCTTGCCGATCTTCATGATGACATTCTTAACGCCGCAGTTATAAAGTACATCTGCAACTTTATCCTCTTCCGTTTCACCTGTCATCAGGCAAGCTTCGTCGAAGTTCGGGAAGAAATAATCCACATAACTTAATGCTTCTTTAATATCATCAAGTGTTTCACCAAGTCTTGGTTTGATCATATCAGCACTGATGATCATTCCTGCTTCTTTTGCTTCCTTAAAAATCGTAACAAGTGCATTACCATCTAACAGAGGATTGTTAAAAATACTTGCAAGAGATAAAATCTTTGCCTGTTTCATCTTGTCAAAATCTACATGCACCAAACTAGTTTTCCAGAGACTTCCATTTCGGTTTGTAACAAACGTTCTTTCTCCGTCTGCGGTTACGAGTCCGATATTCATCGATGTATCGATATCCTTATCGATCGTAATGCCTTCAATATCAATATGGTCCCTTGTACAGGAATTTAAAATAAAGTTTCCTGCTGCATCATTTCCAACACAGCTGATAATTCCTGTCTTATATCCAAGGCGACTGATGATCGTCGCTTCGTTCATTGCGTCTCCACCAACCGTCATGGCAATCCGGTCAACCGGATATGACTCTATATCAAAGATATCTCTGGATACCGGCTGAAGCGGGATATCCACAATTGCTGCTCCAAGACAGATTACATCTAATTTCTTTTCCACTATTCATCAGCCCTTCCGTCATCACCAAACAATTTGATCTTGTACATTGCACGTTCTTTTACTGCAGTGCGAACTGCACGTTCTACAGCTAAGAAAGGTTCATCTTTGTGAGCATTGATCGCTTCCATTGCTGCCTGGCAGAGTTCTGTATGAATATTGATCTTTGCAATACCACACTGAATTGCTTTTTTGATATCTTCATCTCCAATACCGGATGCTCCATGAAGTACAAGCGGTACACTTACTTCTTTATTTACTTCTTCGATAATATCAAATCTGATCTTTGGTTCTGCAGTGTAAACGCCGTGTACGTTACCAACTGCTACTGCCAGAGAATCGCATCCTGTACGTTCTACAAAGTCTTTTGCCTGAGAAGGATCTGTATAAGCATATTCAGCTAATGCTTCTTCATATACGGTTTCGTTTCCAACATGTCCTAATTCTGCTTCTACCGGAATGTTGTATCTGTGGAAGTAGTCTACGCATCTCTTAATTTCTGCAACATTTTCTTCATAAGGTAATGCAGAGGCATCACGCATAACAGAGTTCATGCAATGATCTACTGCGTTCTTTAAAATTGTCCAGTTACGTCCGTGATCCCAGTGTAAAATAACTGGAACTGTAGCTTTCTTTGCCATAGATTCCATCATATAACAGAAATCTTCAAAAGAAGTATTTCCCGTAAATCCCGTTCCAAAAGAAATGATAATTGGTGCACGCAGTTCTTCTGCCGCATCGATAACACCCATCAACATTTCTGCATTCCATACATTAAAATGTGGAATTGCGTAATGTCCTTCGCTTGCTTTCTGTTCCCAAAATCTAATATCTGCAATCATTTTCTTTCTCCTTATCTTCTCTGATTATTCAGCTACTTTTACAACACCTTTAACCATGTTTAATTTCTTAACAGGGTCAATTGCATCCATAAATGCCTGCTGTACGTCTTTATAGTCATAAATATGTGTAACCATGTCTTTTACATTGAATTTACCCGTTGCAATTGCTTCGATCGTCTGAGGGAAGTTGTTGCAGTAACGGAAAGAAGTCTGAATCGTTACCTCACGGTTGATCTTCAAGAAATCAATCGGTACCGGTTTCGACTGTGTTCCTACCATCATGATCTTACCGCCGCGTGCCACGATCTGTACTGCCTGGTTTGTCGTAAATGCGGATCCTGCACATTCAAATACCAATTCTACGCCATGATCACCATACATATCATCTGCTCTTAAAACAGCAACGGTATCCTGATCTTTGCCATTAATTGTTCTTGCAGCTCCTAATTCCATTGCAAGTTCCAGACGCTTGTCCATGACATCGACAACCGTAATATCGGTTGCTCCAAGGCTCTTACAAGCCTGCAATACCATCAGTCCAATCGTACCTGCTCCAAGAATCACGATGCTCTTTCCTAATCTTGCTTCTCCAAGAATTGCAGCATGCATGCCGACTGCTGCAGGTTCTACTAAAGCAGCTTCCATTGTAGACATGCCTTCCGGTACATGATAAGTCCATTCTTCCGGATGCGTCATATACTGACATAAAGCCCCTTTATAATTTGGCTGTGTTGCCATAAAATCTACGCCCGGGCAAATATTATAACGTCCGGTACGGCAGTAATCACATGTATTGTCCGGTACACCTGGTTCGATCAATACTTTATCCCCAACTTTAAATTTCGTTACTTTTGCTCCGATTTTTACAACTTCTCCTGCAACTTCATGTCCCAGTCCGATTTTCTGATTCGGATCTTTTGGTGGAATAAACGGTCCAAATTCAAATCCGTGAATATCTGATCCACACATGCCGACATATTCAACCTTCATCAGAATCTCATTGTCTTTTGGTTCCGGAATCGGACATTCCTGAATCTCAAACTGTTTCGGAGTTACTAAAATTGCTTCTGAATTCTTCATACCCAAAACCTCCTCTTTTTTGAGTGTTCCCAGTGCCATTCAGGCACTGAGAAAAATGAATGATTTATTTAAACATTTCCGATATCTTCTACGGACTCGCCTCGTGTTTCAACACCAAAGATGATGATGGATACAGCAATGATTGCTGCCACGATTGAAATTAATACAAATACACCGCCTGAACCCATGGAACTTGCTGCTACGTATGTAACTAAGAATGGGAAGAAGATGTTACTAACACGACCCATTGCATTACAGAAACCGGATCCTGATAACTTAGCAGATGTTGGCCACATTTCCGGTACATATACTGCGGATGCATAACATACATACATATAGATGAATGTATTTAATACGAATGTGGACGCAATTAATGCTGTCATTGTTGTCTGCTGCGATGTGATAATTCCCATAACAGCCATGGCAATCAATAATGCGACACCGGTAATTCTTCGAGGCACTTTATCCATGTATAAGGATGCAAGGAAGATTCCAAATGGAGCACCAAACAATCCAAACATTGTCATAAACTGAGACTGTGATGTATCATATCCTAAAGATGTTAATAAAGAAGGCATCCATGTCATCAATGTATACTGGATCGTATTCATACCAATTAATACTAAAGATCCACAAATTGTTCTCTTTAATAAGCCACCCTGGAACAATGCAGAATATGGTAAGTTTTTAACTTTTGCAGGTGCTGCTTCCTCAATTGGAGGCAATGGTTTGCCGGTAGATGCTTCAATTTCCTTTTCAATCTGTGTCATGATCGCATCTGCTTCCTCAACTCTGCCCTGGGATTCTAACCAACGTGGAGATTCCGGATATTTGTTATAAATAATGATACTTGCAATGATCGATAATACAGAAGGAATCATATACTGGATTCTCCAGTTCATAGCCATACTTACACCTGTAGAAACGATCAGTAAAGCAATACCATTACAAATCGGATGAGCGAAGTTACCGATGAATGAGTTTCTGGAAGACCATACACCACGATTCTTACCAGGAACGTATTCTGTAAATGCTGCAAATAAAACAACTAACAATGCACCTAATCCAAATCCCTGAATTAATCGGAATAGATACAGGACGGTAACGTTTGGAGCTGCTGCTCCACCGATCATAGCGATGATATGAATGACTTCATATAATAAAATAGATTTTTTACGACCAATCTTATCTCCGATCGGACCACCAACCAATGCTCCGAATAACTGACCTGCTGTATAAGTTGTTCCCCACATAGCCAGAAGTTTGGAACCTGGTTCCAACCAGTGAATCTCATTTAAAAGAATATTCTGTACGGCTCCGCCGATACCATTTGACCAACATACTAACAGTGCAAATGCGGAAACTAACCACATTTTGATGTGCCAGCTTGAATTTGGCAGACGGTCAAGTCTTGCACCAATATTTGCGTTTTTCATTTTATATCTCCTTCATTTTCACAGCCTACTCTTAGCGGCAGGCATCCTTTAATTCATTTTCTAATTCTGTTTCCATGATTTCCCATGCTTTTTCAAAATCCGAATCTTTGTTCCAAAGTGCCGGAGGTCCAAGTACGACCATATCCGCACCCGCTTCATACAGCGGGCGATAAAGATCGGCATCCATGGAACCGTCGGCTTCGATCAGGAAATCTAAGTTTCTTTCTTTTCTGATCTCTGCCAGACGTCGAATCTTAACATACATCTGTTCATCCACCGGTTGTCCTGCAATGCCAGGATCAACGATCATGATCGTTACCTTATCCAACAATGGAAGATAGTATTCGATCGTTTCTAAAGGAACGGATGGGCTTAATGCCACTCCTGCCTTACAGCCCAGTTCTTTGATCTTGCGAATCGTCACAAATGCATCTCCTTCAATACAATCCGTATGAGGGGTAATGTAAGCAGCGCCTGCATTCGCAAAAACTTCCAAATACTGCTGTGGATGTTTTATCATCAGATGCGCATCCATCGGTTTTAGATTTTCAACGTGTTTGTTCAGATAATCCAGATAATCCGGTCCAATTCCATAACTCGGCACATAGACACCATCCTTGATATCCATATGTAAAAAATCTGACTTTTCATTGATCATCTTGATCTGTTCTTCGACATGGAACAGATCACAGCATCCAACCGAAGGGGCGATCATTAATTTTCTTTCCATGATATCTCCTTTGATTCAAAGATTAATCTTCAAAATCGTAATGGAAGATTACTTTGATTGCTTCTTTTGCTGCCATTGCGTCAAATCCTTTTTCATATTCAGAAAGACCTAATCTGTGTGTGATCAATGGCTGAACTTTGATCTGTCCGGATTCTAATAAGCGGATCGCATTTCTCCATGATGTAGAATCATAAGCCATATGACCGATGATGCTCTTATTCCATGAAGTAATGTCGTTGATTGAGAAATCCAACGGTTTGAATCCCATACCAACACGAACGATTTCTGCGTTTGGTCTTGTCATTTCGATTGCCTGTTTTAAAGCGATGTTCGCACCTGAACATTCAATCACTAAACCTAAGTTATCTCTTCCACAGATTTCCGTGCATCGTTTTACAACATCTTCTTTTGAACCATTCACAACATGAGTTGCTCCTACTTCTAATGCAACAGGGAAACGAGTGTTTACATCTTCATCTAAGCCGACCATAACGATGTTTACTGCTCCCATCAATCTTGCGATCTGTACGGAGAATAAACCAAGAGGACCTGTACCAAATACAACAACGTCCTGTCCAGGAATTAAATGAGACTGCTGTGCAACTGCTTTATAAGCGTTACAGATTGGATCAAGCACTGCTGCTTCTTCGTATTTTACGCCTTCAGGAATTTCCCAGATTGCATGTTTGTGAATTCGTAAGATTTCTCCCGGAACTTTACAGTATTTTGAGAATCCGCCGCCCCATGTGTTATTATCAAGACCAAGATTTACTTTTTCTTCACAGCAAAGGAAATCTCCCTGGTCACATGCAGGACATACGCCACATACATGTGCGCTGTTATCGGAAACAACTCTCTGTCCGACTTTCCAGTCCGTTACTTTTTCACCGACTTCAACGATTTCACCAGCGAATTCATGTCCACGAATAGAATTGAATTCATCTGATCCATTATCCACTCTCCAGTGTTTCATGTCAGCACCACAGATAGCAGCTGCTTTAATTTCAACAATAATATCCTCAGGTCCGCATGTAGGTTCCGGAACATCTCTCATCGTATAACCGCCAAATTCCTTACCATATCTTACAATTGCTTTCATCATTGTTCCTCCTTCTTTGTTTGAAAATACTCTCTTTTTACTATGCCGGCCGTAAAAAAGAACTGTTTTGTTTGTAGCTTTATAATAGCACTTTTCGCCTTTGTTTTCAAGGAAAATTCTTTGTTTCAAAGATTTTTGTTTGTATTTACCAAAATTAATTCTTTGTTTTTGTGCAGTATTTTTTTGTTTTTAGTTGGTTTTCTATGGATTAAACCAATTTTCATAGTGTTTTCTATGTGTTTTTGTTTTATAATTTTTTGTTTCAAAGATTTTTCGTTTTTGATTCGCGATTTTTGAATAGTAAGTAGATAATATAGAGCTTAGAATTGATAACGTTTTCTGACTTTTCAGTAGAACGAAAAAACTTCTCCCTATGTCTGATAAAACAATAAAGAGAAGTTTTCTTATATCTTTAAATTTCTGGAACAGTAATAACGCCCGTAACTGCAGAAGCTGCTGCAGTTGCCGGAGAACCAAGATAAATCTGTACCTTATTCGTCCCCATTCTTCCTAAGAAATTACGGTTATTCGTTGCAAGAACGACTTCATCATCCGAAAGGATCCCGCACGCACGCCCACAACACAGTCCGCATCCCGGCTGCGTCACGATCGCTCCTGCCTTAATAAATGTAGACAGATACCCCGCTCTGCTTGCGTCCAGGTATACCTGACGGCTTGCAGGCGTTACGATTAATTTTACATAATCAGCGACTTTTTTGCCCTTTAAGATCTTCGCTGCAACTGCAAGATCCTCCAGACGTCCATTCGTGCAAGAACCGATAAATACCTGATCTAATTTTGTGCCTGCAACCTCTGCCACATCTTTGATCTTATCGACCTGAGACGGACATGCCGTAACCGGAACAAATTCTTCTGCCTGATATTCCATCACGCGACAGTACTGCGCATCTTCATCGCCGTAAACCCAATCCACATCGGACAGATCGACCTTTGAGAATTCCGCCGTTTTTTCGTCCGGAGCAAAAATCGCAGCTTTCGCTCCTGCTTCAATCGACATATTCGACATCGTAAGACGGGAGGAAACTGACATATTTTCAAATGTTGAACCGTGGAATTCCAGGCATTTGTAAGTTGCCCCATCCGCTCTCAAATCTCCGATCAAACGTAAGATTACATCTTTTGAAGTCACATTTGACGGCAGTTCTCCGTTCACGATGATTTTGATCGTTTCCGGAACACGAATCCACATCTCTCCGGTTCCTAAAATCGATGCCATCTCCGTATAACCAATGCCGGACGAAAAACAGCCGACACCTCCATAAGTAGTCGTATGAGAATCCGTGCCAAATACGATATTACCAGGCTTTGCATATCCCATTTCCGGCATAAGCTGATGGCAGATTCCATCGCTTCTATGTACATGTGTCAAGCCATAATCCTTCACAAACTGATCGCCGATCTTAAAATGACGCACATCTTCTACTGCACTTGTCGGTACAAGATGATCATAAATCAGTACGACTTTGTCAGGATCCCAGATTTTTGTAAAGCCCATCTCTTTAAATTTTTCCGCCACAAACGGAATAAAGATATCATGAATCATCACTCTATCGACATTGACCGTCACCATTTCACCCGGAGTCAGGGATTTTGCTCCAATATTTTTCATAATGATCTTTTCAATTAATGTATTTCCCATGATTCCATCCTCCTACTCAATGATACCATTGCGTTTCTGCATTGCTTTTACAAGGCCGCCTGCATTGATAATATCCATCAGATTATCCGGCAATGAATGAATCGGATAATGATTGCCTTCATGTTCAATCGATTCACCAAGGGTAACAGTTAACATATCTCCTTCTTTTACAACATCCTGAATCTGATCATTCTCAATCAGAAGCAGACCATTATTAATGGAATTGCGGAAGAAAATGCGTGCGTAAGATTTTGCGATGACACAGCTGACCTTTAAGGCTTTGATAATCTCCGGTGCCTGTTCTCTCGAAGAACCGCATCCAAAATTTTTGCCCGCAACAATAATATCTCCCTCTTCGATCTGCCCTGCAAGTTCCGGACGAAGAGGTGAAAACCCATATGGTTTCATATCTTCTACTGTCGGAAGGGCCAGATATTCTGTTGGAATGATAATATCAGTATCAATGTCATCACCGAGAATCCAGACTTTTCCTGTAAATTTTTCCATCTTACATTTCCTCCTAACCTTCAATATATCCCGTAATCGCTGCACGGGTTACCGTCTCTGCTGATGCAAGATAAACTTTTGAGCTCGGATGTCCTGCACGTCCTTTAAAATTACGTGTTCCAGTAGAAACCAGAACTTCATTCTCACCGATCACGCCCTGGCAGCTTCCCCAGCAGACACTACAGTTCGCATTCATCACCTGAGCTCCTGCTTCCATCAGAACATCCATAATTCCTTCTTCCAGCGCCTGTAAATAGACTTCATTAGATGCCGGTGCAACGATAAAACGGACATCTTCTTTGACCTTTTTGCCCTTTAACAATCTGGCTGCTACTCGCAGATCATCCAGACGCCCGTTATTACACGAACCTAAAAAGGCCTGATCGATCTTTACTCGTTTCAAATCTTCAAGCGGAATTACATCATCCACAAAATCCGGACGGGCAACAACCGGTCTAATTTTACTGAGGTCATAACTATACACTTTTTCAAATACAGCATCATTGTCGCTGATAAACATATGCTCTACTTTTCTGCCACGGGATTTTACATATTCGATTACTTTTTCATCCGGCTCCACAATTCCCGTCTTTGCTCCTGCCTCTACGCAAAGATTGCAGAGTACCATTCGGTCATCAATACTCAAATTATGTGCACCGTCTCCGGCAAATTCCATAATCTTGTAATTCGCTCCATTTGCCCCAATATCACCGATAATCGTTAAAATCAGATCTCTCGGATAAACACCTTCCGGTAATTTTCCGGTCAAGTTAAACCGAATCGTCTCAGGAACCAGTACCCATGACTGTCCGGTCACGATTCCATATAAAAGATCCGTGCAGCCAACTCCTGTTCCAAACGCTCCAAGTGCTCCGTAGCTGCATGTATGAGAATCAGCACCAAAAATCAATTCTCCCGGACAGACATAATCTTCCAGCATGATCTGATGGCAGACACCCTGTCCTTCATATAATTTGATTCCCTGTTCTTTCGCGAAATTACGCATTTTCTTATGTGCCTCAGCGGTTTTCGGATTCTCCGCCGGCACATTATGATCCATAATAAATACAATCTTATCCTTATCTGCAATTCGCGGATTCTTTAACTGATTATAATACATATCGATCGTCAAATGCGTCGTACCATCGTTTGACATCATGCGGTCTAATGTAACAGTATGAATATCACCTGGTTTTACAGACTTTACACCGGCTGCTTTCGCAATAATTTTTTCACCTATCGTCATTCCCATATGCTTACACCTCACCATTATTTAAATAATTGATCAATCCACCTTTATCGAGAATCGTCTGCATCAATTCCGGCAGTTTTGTACACGCATATTGTTTATCACCATATGTGATGCTTCCCTCTGATAAATCTAATGCTACTTCTTCTAACTCCTCTACATCGTCATACAGATCCTTGCACACGAGCACAGGCAATCCGACATTAATAGCATTACGGTAAAAGATTCTTGCAAATGATTTTGCAACGACCGCTTTAATTCCAAGTGCTTTTAACACAGATGGGGCCTGCTCTCTCGAAGAACCACATCCAAAATTCTCTGCTGCTACGATTACATCTCCTGCCTGCACCTTTTTTGCAAAATCAGGATCCAGCGATTCAAATGTATATCCTTTCATCTCTTCAATATTCGGCAACAGCAAATACTGAGATGCAATAATCTGATCCGTATCTACATCATTATGAAATTTCCATACACGGCTTTTGCTCATTAAAACTTCCTCCTAACATAATCTCAGGCATCACGACCATATCTAATTGTGAAAATACCTTAATCTATAGAATACCGTAAAATTATACAGAATTCAAGATATTCATCACGGATTCGCATAGATACGAACTACAACCTGGCCACTGATAACAAATAAGTTTTTTCGTATAAAAAACAGCATCCTGTAAAAGAATTACCTTAGGATACTGTTCTATACTCTCTATTCTTCACCACAGACATATATCGGTAACCCGACACGTTCCAATGCTTCGCGGTCATGGGTACGGATATGAACATCTGTAAACATTGCATCAAAATCCTCGACAGAAGCAACCTGACACAGTGCTTTCTTACCGATCTTATTGCTCGTGCAGAGCACATACTTCTTCTCCGCCACGCTCATAAAGGCCTGCTTAGTCTCTGCAAGATCAAAATTAGTAGTGAATGCGCCCCGAGATATCGACAAAGCATTTGGGGAGATAAAGGCTCTGTCCACTGACATTCTCCGTATGAACGCCGCTGTTCCTGCTCCAGCTGTACATCCATACATCGGACGCATAACACCACCGCAAAATATGATTTTTATATTTTGGCACTGGTAAATCTCTCCAGCCACCGCAATATCATTCGTTACAATCGTCAGATCTTCTCGATCCTTCAATTGTCTTGCCAAATGCATAGCAGTTGTTCCTGCATCCAAAATAATCGTCTCTCCATCCTGGATGAGCTTCGCTGCTTCGATGGCAATCGCCTCTTTCTCATAATCAAAAATATCCCTCGATGCGATTCCATCCTGATCAGACAGCATGTCTTCCCGATAGATGGCACCTCCATGGGTTCTTTTAATAAAGCCCTGGCCTTCCAGATCACGTAAATCTGCACGAATCGTGGCTCCCGAAACTTGAAACCGGTCAATGAGTTCATGGATATCCGCCCTTTGATTCGCCCGCAAATAGGATATGATCTGTTCTCTTCTTTCTTCTGCAAACATCTCTGCTACTCCGTTTTTATTTATTTTCATTTGACAATTTTATGTTATCATATATTTTCATTTATTGCAATAT
>JAUNOI010000068.1 GCA_030531165.1 Lachnospiraceae bacterium | reverse complement strand
GTGGAAAGGCACATTATAAATACCTGTATGGGAAAACATATGCTGAAGTAAAAAGTAAAAAGAACCAGTTTCTCTTATATCGACAATACAGTACTTTGGACTGTAGCTCATCTGAGAATGATATGACGCTCGATCAACTGTTCAATAGTTGGCTTTTATCTGTAAAACCAAATGTCAAGGAATCCACTTATGCGAAATATGTATTTGCTATCAAGAGACATATTCTTCCCGAGCTGGGAGGAGAGCTTGTATCTGCTTTGTCTACGGAAATGATCGAGCAATTTAAGCAGTATAAATTAAACTGCGGAAAATTAAATGGCGAAGGTGGTCTGTCTCCTAAGACAGTGACAGATCTCTTATCTATTATTAAACTTGTGCTGAAATTCGGTGCAGAGCGTAACTGTGTCTGTTCGGAAAATATCGTGATCCATTATCCAAAATCGAGGAGCAGAAAAATTGAGATCCTCAGCATTTATGAGCAAGAACGATTGGAACGGCAGATAATTCGGGCAGACAAATCCTATATGATCGGTATTATGATCAGTCTGCATGCAGGACTTCGGATCGGGGAAGTCTGTGCTCTGCGTTGGGAAGATATCTCCTTTTATGACAAGATCCTAAATGTGGAACGGACGATCATGCGCATTCAGGAGACAGATTATAACGCTGAAAACAAGACAAAGATCATTATCGAGCGCCCAAAAACAGACTGTTCTATCCGGAAGATCCCTCTTCCGGATTATTTTATATCCTGGCTAAAACAGCATCGGAAAAAGCCAGAGGCATATATCGTGACGGGGACTACCCGCTATATAGAGCCGAGAAATTATTATTTGAAATATAAATCGCTTATGGAAAGCTGTGGCCTTGGCAGATATAACTATCATGCTCTGCGGCATACGTTTGCAACAAGATGTGTGGAACGAGGATTTGATGTCAAATCCCTTTCTGAGATCCTCGGACATTCGGATGTCGGCATCACAATGAAACGATATGTACATCCTTCCCTGGAATTAAAAAGAAATCATATGGAACGCCTCCAGAGCCCATCCTTTTGCAGTCAAAATTGTGGTCAATAGTACTGGAAGATTTGTCTTATTTACGCAATAAATTCATGTTTTTACATAAAGTATATTACTTCATGGTATTTCGCATAAAAAGAAAAGAGATTATGAATTATTATATGCGTGGAAATGACTTGATAGGACAAAAATTTGGAAAACTGACCGTTACCGGGAAAAGCAGTCAGCGGAAAAACGGCTATATCATGTGGGAGTGCAGATGCAGCTGCGGAAATCACATCCTGGCGGAGTCAAGACACTTAAGGAGAGGGACGCTCCGGGACTGCGGATGTTCTTCGGTAAAAGCCCGAAAAGATCTGACGGGGCAGCGATTCGGCCGCCTCTTGGTTTTAGAAGAGACGGAGAAACGGGACAGAGATGGCAACGTCATCTGGAAATGCCTTTGTGACTGCGGGAATACCGCAGAAGTGTCGGGAAGCAGCCTGACAAAAGGCGCGAAGAAGAGCTGTGGCTGTTTAAAGCATCCACCGTTAAAGGACTGGACAGGAAAAAGGTTTGGCCGCCTGACGGTGCAGTTTTATGCCGGGAAAAGGGAAGGAAACCATTACTGGCACTGTCGATGCGATTGCGGTAACGAGCTGGATGTGCGGCAGACGAATCTCCAGTGCGGCCATACGAAGAGCTGTGGCTGTCTGGCAGATCTTGCCGGGAGTCGGCACTATGTCGACGGAACATGCATCGAGCTGATCCGTTCGGGAAAAGTGTCCAAAAACAATACCAGCGGGATCCGGGGGGTTTACTGGAATCGGAAAAATGAACGCTGGATTGCACATATCACATTTAAAAAGAAACGCTATTATCTGGGAAGTTATAAAAATCTGGAAGATGCAGCAGAGGCAAGGAAAAAAGGCGAAGGGATGTATGCCGATTTTCTGGAATGGTATGGGAAGGAATACCATGAAGCAAAAGTGCTGCAGGAAGACAGGGCATGACAGAGGACATTGTTATGCCATGAGAAAGGGGATAAAAAATGGAAGATCTAGAAATAAAAAAACAGGATGAGGAAGGGGAAGTGATCGATCTCGTCGCTGTTGCACGTACGCTGCTACACCGGTGGTGGCTGATCTTACTGATCATGGTCGCTGTAGGAGCAGTGGCATATGCGGGGAGCAGCTTTTTGATAGACCCGTCTTACTGCTCCGGATTTACCGCTTACATCAACAATAATAAAGAACAGCTGACGGAATCCGTATCCTCACAGGATATCACAGCTGCAAGGAGCCTGGTATCCACTTATGGAACGATCATCCAGAGCCGTTCTGTCGTAGAAGAAGCGATCGAAAGAGCAAGGGCGGACTGCACTTATGAGGATCTAAAAGGTGCTGTTACGGTGCAGGCAGTTGATGATACGGAGATCATACAGGTGGATGTGGTCACAAAGAATGCCGGGCTTTCGTATGATATGGCAAGAGCATTGCAGAAAGTAGCTTCCAAAAAGATCTTTGAGATCACGGAAGCTGGATCCATGTCGGTCATTAACTCTGCAAGATATCCGGAAGAAATTTATTCACCGGATTACCGGAAGATTGCCCTGATCAGTGCGTTGGCAGCAGGCCTGCTGGTCTGTGCGGCACTGCTCTTAAGAGAATGGATGGATGACCGCGTGAAAGGCGCAGACGGACTGGAGGAGATATATGGTATCCCTGTCCTGGGAGTGATCCATGATCTGGCGTCTGCTGGTTACAGGAATGGAGCGTATGGATATGGGAAGAAAGAGTAAGCGGAAGATGGAACGCCAGAAGGCGAAAGAAGAGAAGATGGTCTTAAGCGAGAGTTCGTCTTTCCTGATGAAAGAAGATTATGCGGCACTTCGTACCAATGTGGCATTTTCTCTTCCGGGTGAGGGAGGAAAGTGCATCGTGGTCACAAGTTCCATCCAGCATGAAGGAAAATCTACAACGGCACTCAACCTGGCCGCATCTTATGCCCAGGTGGGAAAGAAGGTGCTGCTCATCGACTGTGACATGCGGATGCCGGTCATCGCCTCACGCCTACATATCAAAGAAGATGAGGAGAAAAAGACAGGATTGTCCCATCTGCTGATCGGTGAATGCAAGGAATCCGATGCTGTCAGATATGTGGAAAAATTGGATATCTACATGATCACAGCGGGAATGATACCTGCAGATCCGACACGGCTGCTGAGTTCATCAGAGATGACGATCCTGCTGGATAAGATGAAGAAGGAATATGATGTGGTGGTCCTGGACTGTCCGCCTGTGAATATCGTTGTGGATGCCTGCCTTCTGGCGGGCTGCGTGGATGGCTATCTCCTGGTCGTGCAGCATGGGAAATCAGAAAAACGGGCCATCGCATCGATGATCAGCCAGATCAAACGCGTGAACGGGAATATCTTAGGTTTTGTGTATACCAATGCACCAGTTGAGGATAAGAAATATGGCGGATACCAGTATGGTTATGGAAGGAAATAGATGGCCTTTAAATGGATGGGCAGACCTGCATTGCCACGTACTTCCGGGTATGGATGACGGGTGCAGGGACTGTGAAGAATCTGCAGCAGTGTTAACGGAGAGTCTGAAGCAGGGGATCATTGGGATCGCGGCGACACCGCATTACTATCCGATGGAGTCGGTGGATCGGTTTTTAGAAAGGCGGTCGCGGTCTTATGAGAAGCTCAGGAAATATCTGGATAGACAAGAGCTGGAAGCCCCGGAAATCTGTCTGGGAGCAGAAGTAGCATACCGGACGGGGATCGCCAAGGAGCCGTTGCTCGAGAGGTTGTGTTATGGGTCATCCGGATACCTGCTTTTGGAGTTGCCGTTTCAGAGGTGGAGTCGGTCTGTATTGCAGGAGATCCGTATGATCCGGAATGTCCGTGGGATCACTCCGGTGATCGCACATCTGGAACGTTACCTGAAGTTTCAGGATAAGAAGACGTTATCGGAGCTGCTTGATATGGATGCCTGTATCCAGATGAATGCCGGATATCTTCTTAACAGATGGACGAGAGGCAAAGCGAAAAGGATGATCCAAAGTGGAATGATACAGATCCTAGGTTCCGACTGCCATAACATGGAAACAAGACTGCCGAATCTTGGAATGGCAGTCCGTCAGATGGAAAAGAGCCAGCTTACCGGGGAGACTGAGGAAATCCGACAGGCGGGGATGGAGATCTTTCAGGAGGCGGTAAAAAGATAAGACTTACGATTAATAAGGATAAATGAAGAGGGAAAAATATTATGGATCAACACACTTTAAAAAGGGAATATCGATTCCGGATCGAGCACTGGAAGGCAGTCAGGATCATGCTTCTGGCTTATGACATGATTGCGGTCAATCTTTCTTATTTTCTTGCGCTCTGGTTTCGTTTTGACTGCCGATTTACGCAGATTCCGCAAGAGTACTGGACGGCATTTCTCCGCTTTGTGCTGGTGTATACCGGTATCTGCCTGTTTGTTTTCTGGCGTACAAGACTGTACCAGAGCATCTGGCGTTTTGCGGGATATAATGAGCTGCTGCGGGTGCTCTTTGCGACTGTGATCACGTCATCATTGCATACAATCGGCATTACACTTTGTTTTGTGAGGATGCCGGTATCCTATTATATCATGGGATTTCTGATCCAGGTTATCCTGATCATCGGGATTCGGTTTGCCTATCGATTTGTTTTGCTCATTCGTTCGGTCAGCAGAAAGAACCTGGATGAAGGAGGGCAGCATGTCATGATCATCGGAGCAGGGGCGGCAGGGCATATGCTGATAAAGGATATCGCAGGATCAAAGAGGATCCGCGATAAAGTCTGCTGTATCATCGATGATGACCCGAACAAATGGAACCATTTTATTGAAGGGATCCCGGTCGTTGGGGGAAAGGACGATATCCTTGTCAACTGCGAAAAATATAAGATCAGCAAGATCTATTTTGCAATCCCGAGTGCTTCGGCAGAAGAAAAGCGGGAGATCTTTCATATCTGTAAAGAGACCGGATGTGAATTAAAGCGGCTGCCGGGAATCTATCAGATCGTTAATGATGAAGTTACGGTCAGTGCAATGAAAGATGTATCTATTGAAGATCTGCTGGGCAGGGAAACGATCCGGATAGAAATGGATGAAGTGTTTGATTTTATCCGGGGAAAAAGGATCCTGGTCACTGGAGGAGGCGGTTCCATCGGCAGTGAGCTTTGCAGACAGATCGCCGCACACCAGCCGGAACAGCTGATCATCTTTGATATCTATGAGAATAATGCCTATGATATTCAGCTGGACCTGCAGAAAAAATATCCAAACCTGGATCTGCAGGTAAGGATCGGATCTGTCAGGGACAGTCGTATGTTATGCAGCCTTTTTGAAACTTACCGTCCGGAGGTCATCTATCATGCAGCTGCGCATAAGCATGTTCCGCTTATGGAGGACAGCCCCTGTGAGGCGATCAAGAATAATGCGGCAGGTACATATAAAACAGCTTATGCCGCTATGGTATACGGCTGCAAACGATTTGTACTGATATCGACAGATAAAGCAGTCAATCCGACCAACATTATGGGGGCATCAAAGCGACTTTGTGAGATGGTGATCCAGGCGTTTGACCGCAAGATCAAAGAAGGAAAAGCGGATGAGATTCCACAGCTGTTTACACATGAAGATAATGGTTTCGAAAAGATACCCCATCCAGATCCGGAACGGGCAGCGACCGAATATGTGGCAGTCCGATTTGGAAATGTGCTTGGGAGCAACGGATCGGTCATCCCGCTTTTTAAAAAACAGATTGCGGAAGGGGGACCGGTCACTGTGACGCATCCGGATATTATCCGGTACTTTATGACGATCCCGGAGGCAGTATCCCTTGTACTGCGAGCGGGAACGAATGCCGAAGGCGGCGAGATCTTCGTGCTCGATATGGGGAGCCCGGTGAAGATCGATACACTCGCACGGAATCTGATCAAGCTAAGTGGCTTTCAACCAGATGTAGATATTAAGATTCAATATTCAGGACTGCGTCCGGGAGAAAAACTATATGAGGAAAAACTGATGGCTGAAGAGGGATTGAAAAGGACGGAAAATGAGCGGATCCATATTGGATGCCCGATTCCTTTTGACGCTGACCGATTTTTGAAAGAGCTAGGCAGTCTCGTAGATGCTGCATATGAAAACCGGGAAGATATCCGCGATATGACGGTGCGGATTGTGCCGACTTATCAGCTGAGTATGAATTTAAATTAACAGAAAAGTACTTTGTTTCGACATGAAATTTGATGCTGTCGTATATGAGGGCATCTGGAATATGGACCTGTGATTGTTAAAGATGCGGCAGGTTTACTGAGTGCTATATATAGGAAAATGATGGACTTGGTTGGCGAGGCATTTTTGCTTAGTCCCTTTTATCATTATTTTTTATATTGGGGCTGAGAATTATTGGAAAGATATATCGTCAGATTTGGAGATACGGTGGAATACAGTTTTATATAAGACTTCTCATATGTGACGTCATTTCTTTTATTTAGAATTGGAAAGAATATTTCCAATCGAACACATTTCATTCGCTAAGCTTCTAGCTGTATGAACACACTTGGTGCATTGGCGCTAAGAATGATTTACAGATACGCATATAAATGTGGAAACCAAGACAATAAAACGGGACATATTCTGAGAGTTTTATTGAGAATTTCCAGTGGAAATCGTGTTCAGATTGAAGCAGACCCAGATAGTCAAAAAATCAAAGTGGCTATAATTGTAGTTGGTGTTGGATTAGCAGAAGATATGCTAGGTAATCCGAAAACAAAATATGTGCTCAGATGTTTTGTGGACAGTAGTTCTGAAAAGGTCGGAAGAGCAATGACTGGAGCTGAAGAAATTGAAATAGTGGAAACAGTTCTTAGACCTGGAGAAAAATTATATGAATGGCTTCTGGTTAAAAATGAAGAATTAGAGAAAACGGAAAACGATCTCATTTTCATCGAACATGAAGATCTAGTAAGCATGGATGAAATCGAAGATAGATTCAAAATGCTGAAATCTGCATGTGAGGAGGATGATGACAATGATGTTCGAGAGGCAATGGGAATTGCGGTTCCGACTTTTAGAAGGCCGGAAGAAGTAAATAGAATGGCTGATCAAAAGGTTGGCTGAATGAAAAATGTCAAAACGACAGGAGGATATAAAAATGGCTACTGCTGAAAAGATTACTGAGGTTAGTAAGAGAAACATTCCGTTTAGCCCACCAGATATTTCAGAATTAGAAATTGCAGAGGTTGCAGATGCACTTCGTTCTGGTTGGATTACAACAGGTCCCAGAACAAAGGAATTAGAGAGAAGATTGGCCGAATTCTGTCATACATCGAAGGTAGTATGCCTTAATTCTGCGACAGCAGCAGAAGAGTTGAATTTCCGTGTTTGTGGAATTGGCAAAGGGGATGAAGTGATAGCTGTATAATAGGGACAACCAAGAAAAAGCCTTGAATTTACAAGGGTTTTCGGCTCTAAGTCAGTCCCGTTATTTGAGATTTTCTACGGAAACTGGAGTAGGTCAGAGAATCCGAGAGGTGAAGATGGCTTCTTGGATACTCATGAATTGACCCGTAATCCAGAGTAGAAAATCTTATAAGGAGGAATTGACTTAGCTCACACGCTATGTCTGGCGGTGGGTTATTTGTCGTTCATAAGAGAACCAAAGTCTGTTCTCGGACAGATTGTTTCAATATAAATGTAGAAAAGACAGACGTGCGCAGATGTATAGGCGCAGTGAAGAGGGGAACGAGAGATGTTTAATCCTGATAACAATTATGAGAAATTTGAAAATAAGGTCTGGCTGTCCTCACCTACCATGTATCCGGATTCCATGCGTTATGTGATGGAAGCCTATGAAACCAACTGGATGTCTACTGTGGGAGCGAACATCAACGAGGTGGAGAAGCAGATCTGCGAGAAGGTGGGCTGCAAGTATGCCGTTGCGCTCTCTGCTGGTACTGCCGCCCTGCATCTGGCTATGAAGCTGGCAGGTGAAAAGGTATATGGCAAACCGGCTCCTGGGGGTGGCGCTCTTGACAAATATCTGGTAGCGGCGAGCGATATGACTTTCGATGCCACGGTGAACCCCATTGTCTATGAGGGCGGTATTCCGGTGTTCATCGACACCGAGTACGACACTTGGAATATGGACCCGGTTGCGTTGGAAAAAGCCTTTGAGTTGTATCCTGAAATCAAAGTGGTTGTAGTTGCGCACCTCTACGGCACACCCGGCAAGATCGACGAAATCCGGGAGATCTGCAACCGGCATGGTGCGATGATCATCGAGGACGCAGCGGAATCCCTGGGTGCATCCTATAAGGGCGTTCAGACCGGCGTGTTTGGTACATACAATGCCATTTCCTTCAATGGAAATAAAATTATTACCGGTTCGTCAGGCGGTATGCTGTTGACTGACAGCAAGGAAGCCGCAGACAAGGTTCGTAAATGGTCTACACAGTCCAGAGAGCGTGCGCCGTGGTATCAGCATGAGGAGCTGGGCTACAACTATCGCATGAGCAATGTGATTGCAGGTGTTGTCCGTAACCAGATGCCCCATTTGGAGGAGCATATTGCCCAGAAGAAGGCAATCTATATGCGTTACAAGGAAGGCTTGAAAGGTCTTCCCGTACAGATGAATCCTTATGATGAAAAGAACAGTGAGCCGAACTTCTGGCTGAGCTGCATGATTATTGATAAGGAAGCTATGTGCAAGCAGGTCAGAGGGGAGCAGGAAGCCCTCTATGTTGGAGAACATGGCAAGAGCTGTCCTACCGAGATTCTGGAAGCTATCGCAAGCATCAATGCTGAAGGTCGTCCGATCTGGAAGCCTATGCACATGCAGCCGATCTACCGCATGAATCCGTTTGTAGTTCGTGATGGCAACGGCAGAGCCAGAACCAACGCATATATCGCTGGTGGAGTGGAAGACGTTGGAGCTGATATTTTCCAGCGAGGTATTTGCCTGCCGTCTGATAACAAGATGACGGTTGAGGAGCAGGATAGGATTATTGAAGTTATTAGAGCTTGTTTTGATTGATGGGGAAGAGTTAAGAGGGGAAATATGTACGCTAAGTTTTTTAAGCGGTTTTTAGACTTTATATTGAGCTTGTGTGCGGTAATCGTTTTATCACCGATTCTGCTGATACTTATCATATTAGGAACGATATTTATGAGGGGAAATCCGTTTTTCTTCCAGAAACGCCCCGGTAAGGATGAAAAGATATTTAAGCTCATCAAATTCCGTACTATGGATAATAGAAGAGATGCAGAAGGGAATCTCCTCCCGGATAGTGTGAGGCTTAACAAGTATGGCAGATTCCTGAGAAGTACAAGCCTCGATGAACTTCCTGAATTGCTTAACATCCTCAAGGGTGATATGAGTATTATCGGGCCACGACCTCTTCTTGTTAAATATTTGGATCGTTACAATGAGAAGCAGCATCATCGTCATGATGTCAGACCAGGACTTACCGGTTATGCTCAGGCACATGGAAGAAATGGCGTGTCTTGGGAAGATAAATTTGCAATGGATGTCTGGTACACAAAGCACATCACATTTTTAGGTGATGTGAAGATCATCTGGGACACAGTTATGACTGTGTTGAAACGAGAAGGCATCAGTTCCGAGACGTCTGCGACGATGGAAGAATTTATGGGTACTCCGGTTGGGGTAACAAGTACATGGAGGGCACCATATTGAAAAAAATAATAATTATTGGGGCCAGTTGCCATGGAAAAGTGATAGCAGACATCCCTGATACGTGGATTGATATCATAGAAACCCTTGATAAAAGAATTTAGGCTATGCAATGCTATGAATCATAAATCAAAGAATATCCGAATCCAAGATCAGCAGACGCTATTAGAGCTTTAGCAATGTATCGGGGATCAACAGTAAGTGTTAAATACGCAGAAAGTTTTATGCTTGTAAGGAGTTTTGAGAATGGAGAAAAAGCGATTGTGGCATCAGTTTAGGTTGTTGTTGATTTCTGGCTCAAGGAATCGGGTCGAATACTTAAAGAAACATCACGTATTCCATGAGTGTGGAGAGAACGTGTATCTGCAATCAAGAAAGATTCCACTATATGCGAATCTGATTTCTTTGCATAACAATATCAGAATTGCTTCAGATGTAACTTTTCTTACACACGACGTTATGCATACGGTTTTTTCAACTATTGGTGGCAAGAAATATCAAGAAAAAGTTGGGTGCATAGAGATCTTTGATAATGTTTTTATAGGATCCAATTCTGTGATAATGTACGATACAAAAATAGGGCCTAACGTAATAATTGCAGCAGGAAGTGTAGTTACGAAAGATATACCTCCAGGAAGCATAGTAGGTGGGGTTCCGGCAAAAGTGATTGGTTCCTTCGACGATTTGATGAAACGAAGAGAAATCGAGGAGTATCCAAGTCAGCTTGCACCTGCTAATCAAAAAGTATCCTCTGAACTTGAAGAGTATCTTTGGGGAGAGTTTAGAAAAGGGTAATAGATGGTAATTGAGCAATATCAATATGGTCCGGAGAAAACGAACTCATATTTAATCATATCCGGAAATCGTGCGATTTTGGTGGATGCTCCGTCTGAAAAAATTATATATGAGATTGAAAAATACAATGTTGATTTGGACTATGTCATACTTACACATGAACATGCGGACCACTTATGGGGGCTGAACGCAATAAGAAAACAATTCAGTTGCAAAGTGGTTGGTCAAAAAATCTGTAGTAGATATATACAGGATAGCCGCAATAATAAAGCAAGACATTATCATGTGTATTATGCGATGAAATATAAAGAAAAGAACACTGAGATATTTGATCCATTATATTGCTGTGATCCGGTAGATATTGAGTTCGATGAGAAATTAAGTCTTCAATGGCAAGGGAATGAACTACAAATTATTCATGCCCCAGGACATAGTGAAGGTAGTGTGTTGATAGCACTAAATGATAGCATTGTATTCTCAGGAGATACTATTCTAAAAGAACAGGAAACTTTCACTGGATTTACAAATGGCAGCGAGAAAGAATATCAGAAATACACGAAACCGATTATCGAAAAGATAAGAGATAATAAAAGGATTTATCCAGGGCACGGAGATCCTTTTGATTTTAAAGAATGGAAAAATGGAGGAAGCAGAAATGAGTAATAAAGCTAAGTATTATGGAGTATTTGTAGAGATTTTTGAAGTGGAAGAGAATGTACTTGATGAGACCTTCAATTTTAAGGATGTAGAAAAGTGGGACTCTCTTACACATCTTTCATTAATAACAGCTCTTGAAGATGCATTCGATGTGATGTTTGAAACAGATGATATCCTTCATTTCGGTGGTTTTATGAACGGAATGAAAATCTTAAAAAGTTATGGTGTAGATTTCACAGAATAATTAAGAGAGGTACATATTTATGGGATTACTTGCAGGAAAGGTGTGCATAGTAACAGGCTCCGCAAGAGGTATTGGAAAAGAAATTGCTATTCTATTTGCTGAAGAGGGTGCTGAAGTAGTAGTTAATTCAAGTCATGAGGGAAATGCGGATGCGTGGATTTCAGAACATGAATTAAAAGATCATCTTCATCCATATTATTTTGACATCTCCGATTCTGCGAGTGTTCGTAAGAATGTTATGGCAATAAAAAAACAATTTGGGCACATTGATGTGCTAGTAAATAATGCCGGTGTTGAGTTCAATGAACTAATAGGAATGATTTCCCATGAAAATATGGAGAAAATGTTCAATGTTAATGTATTTGGCACGATTGAGATGCTTCAAATAGTAAGCCGTGTAATGGAGAGAAATGAAAATGGCGGTAGCATAATTAACATTTCTTCAATGGTTGGAATGAGAGGCAACAGAGGTCAATTGGTATATTCTGCAACTAAAGGTGCTGTTATTGCACTTACAAAATCAGCTGCAAAAGAATTAGCACCAAAGAATATTCGAGTTAATTCTATCGCACCTGGTATTACTCAGACAGCAATGATGGAGCAGGCTGATTTAGATAAATTAGAGGGAAGAATAAATAATATTTGTATGGGTAGAATTGCCCAACCCCGAGATATTGCTGGTGGTTGTTTGTTGTTGGCTAGTGATTATGCAGGATATATTTCAGGTCAAGTATTGGCAGTTGATGGCTGCACAATTATGTAGTAGGGAGAAATTAGTATGTTTTTAAACATTGATAAGCAGGATAAAGAGAAAATTGCGTTAATTGATAATGATGGATATTCAGTGAAGTATGGTGAACTTCCAGAATTAATGAAAAGGATTGGGGAGTTTGTAGCACCACGTTCTATTGTTTTTAATTTATGTAAAAATACTGTAGGTTCTGTAATTGGATATGTAGGATTTGGTGAGAAGGAAGCAGTTCCGGTTAGTGTAAATAGTAAGATCGAGAAGGAA
>JAUNOI010000067.1 GCA_030531165.1 Lachnospiraceae bacterium | reverse complement strand
GGCGGCAAATGGAAATGCGAGCACTTCCGCTTGCCTTGTGCCTTCGCGTAAACAAAACAAGGAGCATAAATGCTCCCTGTTCTCTAATATTCAATTTCTCTTTTTTAGAAGTCTACTTCTGTATCATAGTAACAGCATTTTAAAAGTTTTTCCATCTCTTCCTGGCTAGGCTGACGAGGATTGGATCCCGTACATGCGTCTAACAATGCGTTTGCCGCAATATCAGGCAGTCTTTCTAAAAATACTTCTTCCGGCACGAATCCATTTTCTGTTGGATAACTGTCTGCACCGTAGTTCTTAATACAATGAGGAATATTCAAATCGTCGTTCATACCGCGCAGATATTTGATCAATAAATCTACTTTTTCATCTAATGTTTCGCCACCTAAGTTCATGAAATCTGCAATCTCACCATAACGTACTTTTGCCGTCTCATCCTTTGCATTGAATGCGATAACTTTTGGAAGATACATAGCATTAGCAGCACCGTGAATAATATGAGCGCCGTAATCTGCAAATACTGCACCTGTCTTATGCGCCATCGAATGAACGATACCGAGCAGAGCATTCGAGAATGCCATACCTGCCAGGCACTGTGCGTTGTGCATGGAATCTCTCTTCTCCATATCGCCATTATAAGAGCCTACCAGATCTCTCTGGATCATCTTAATTGCATGCAATGCCAGCGGATCGGTATAGTCACAGTTTGCCGTCGAAACATAAGCTTCAATTGCATGTGTAATCGCATCCATACCTGTATGAGCAACGAGCTTCTTCGGCATTGTCTCTGCCAGTTCCGGATCAACGATTGCTACATCCGGTGTGATCTCAAAATCTGCGATCGGGTACTTGATACCTTTTTCATAATCTGTGATAATTGAAAATGCAGTTACTTCTGTAGCAGTTCCTGATGTAGAAGAAATCGCGCAGAACTGTGCTTTCTGTCTTAAAGCCGGAATCCCGAATACTTCGCACATCTGTTCAAATGTAATATCTGGATATTCATACTTAATCCACATCGCCTTCGCAGCGTCGATCGGTGAACCGCCGCCCATTGCGATAATCCAGTCAGGCTCAAATTCCTGCATTACTGCTGCACCCTTCATAACCGTCTCTACAGATGGATCCGGTTCAATGCCTTCGAATAATTTTACTTCCATTCCTGCTTCTTCCAAATATCCAACTGCCTTATCCAAAAATCCAAAGCGTTTCATAGAACCGCCGCCTACACAGACGATTGCCTTTTTGCCCTTAAAATCCTTTAATGCTTCCAAAGAACCTTTTCCATGATATAAATCACGTGGTAATGTAAATCTTGCCATATGTAACCTCCTTAGCCATATTGATAACTTTTTAACAATTATATTATATCACACTTCCCAAAATAAACAACCGCTAAAATAGCATTTAGACAAAATTTCCGGTTTCTTTTCATGGGACTTTTGCCTAGGATTAAAGGAAATATAGTGATTACAACCATCTAAAGCAACTCGATTTATGATAAAATAAAAGCATTCTATCCTGACAACCTATACAGATAATTTTGCTATAAACTACAACCTGATCACTGATAACAAGAAAGCTTCTTTGAATGCGGTATTGTGCAGAGTATTTGTACAACTTGCAATTCGGCTCCTATACACAGGAACGCCTGCATACGGCGAAGCCGGATGTTTCCCACATATCATGCGGAAGGAAAGCTTGCTTGCCTATCCGCATGTTGTGGGAAAGAAACAGGCATTCCGTCTATCACTAAAGTCCGCCCAACCGTTCAAACGCAGTGCGTTTTGGGCGGACTTTTCGCAGAAGACGAACTGCTTATGTTGTACTTATACTCTGTCACACCAGCCGCGTGAAAAGAAGCTTTCTTGCTCATTCATTCGCGCAAATCACAAGTTATATACATATATCGAAAGAATAAAAAACTGCTCCTCTGTCACACATCACAGAGAAGCAGTTTTTCTTTTCATTTAATATGCTAATTTTTCCGCAAAATAAGCTTTCAAATCTTCAATCTTGACTCTTTCCTGTTCCATCGTATCACGATCACGAACCGTAACGGCTCCGTCTTCCTGCGAGTCAAAGTCATAAGTAACACAGAACGGAGTTCCGATCTCGTCCTGACGGCGGTAACGTTTACCAATGTTGCCTCTATCGTCGTATTCGCAATTCCATTCTTTGCTCAACATTGCAAATACTTTTTCGGCACCATCATTTAATTTCTTCGATAACGGCAGTACACCAATCTTAACCGGCGCAATTGCAGGATGAAAATGCATTACTTTTCGGATATCACCCGGTTTGATTTCTTCCTCATCATATGCGGAACATAAAAATGCCAGTGTTACACGATCCGCACCAAGAGACGGTTCGATGACATATGGGATGTATTTGATTTTCTTTGCATCATCAAAGTATGTCAGATCCTCACCAGATGTATTCTGATGCTGTGTCAGGTCATAGTCGGTTCTGTCAGCAATTCCCCATAATTCACCCCATCCGAATGGGAATAAAAATTCAATATCGGTCGTTGCTTTTGAGTAGAAGGATAATTCTTCTTTATCGTGGTCGCGCAGACGCATCTCATCATCTTTGATTCCAAGTTCTTTTAACCAGTTGATGCAGTAGCTTCTCCAGTATTCGAACCATTCCAGATCTGTATCCGGCTCACAGAAGAATTCCAGCTCCATCTGTTCAAATTCACGCGTACGGAAAGTAAAATTACCCGGCGTAATTTCGTTACGGAAAGATTTTCCAATCTGTCCGATTCCAAATGGAATTTTCTTACGAGAAGTTCTCTGTACATTCTTAAAGTTTACAAAAATGCCCTGTGCTGTTTCCGGTCTTAAATAAACCGTGTTTTTTGCATCTTCTGTAACGCCCTGAAATGTCTTAAACATCAGGTTAAACTGGCGGATATCTGTAAAATCGTGCTTGCCACAGGATGGACAGGCAATTTGATTGTCATCGATATAAGCTTTCATCTGTTCCTGTGTCCAGCCGTCAACAGAAGACTCTAATTCCGTTCCATTATCATGTGCAAAATCTTCAATCAGTTTGTCCGCACGAAAACGTTCATGGCAGGCTTTACAATCCATCAAAGGATCAGAAAATCCACCCAAGTGACCCGAAGCAACCCATGTCTGAGGGTTCATTAAAATTGCACAGTCAACTCCCACATTGTAAGGACTTTCTTGAATAAACTTTTTCCACCAGGCCTTTTTTACGTTATTCTTTAATTCTACGCCAAGGTTACCATAATCCCATGTATTCGCAAGTCCACCATAGATCTCGGAACCCGGATATACAAATCCTCTGGATTTTGCTAACCCTACGATTTTATCCATTGTCTTTTCCATTGTTCATACCTCACATCTAATCTCAAAATACTATGCTTTCTTATAATATTGTATATGAAATTCCCCGGAATTCCCATACAACGTAAAACAGTCTGCTTTATTGTACCTAGAATTATCCATTTTTTCAATACTTTATATCAAGAAAATCCAAAGATTTAAATTTATAATCAATATACTCGTGAATAAAATCACTGCAGATTTCTTTTAATTGCCGCATTACCTGGGATGAAACTGTAAATGTAAATAACTTCTCCACGGGACTACTGATAATATACTGAATTGTATACAGCGTTGATTCTCCAAGCAAAAGACTTTTTTCCGACTGCGCACATCTGCTGCACAAGGCGCCTCCGGCACGGCTATTAAAATAATTCAGATTCTCTTTGCTGCCGCATCGGATACATCGAAAGCTCTCCATCCCATATCCATAAAAAGCGAGCAGCTTAATCTCATAAATACTGCGAACCAAAACGAGTGGAATCGTTCCTTTTTCCAGGATTCTCATCGTCTGATAAAGCAATTTTAATATATGAAGTTCATCGCTGTTTTCTCTCGTCAGATATGATGCAAACTCACAAAAATAGCTTCCATAGTAAATTAATTCTAAGTCCTGTTTCAACCGGCTGAAATAATTCATCACCTTTGCATTTTTTAAATTATAAGCAGTTCTTCCTTCATATAAAATAAATTCACCAAATGTGAATGGCTGGCAGATCGCACCAAACGGATTATTCAATCTTTTTGCACCTCTTGCAAATGATGAAATCCTGCCCCGCTCTTTTGTCAGGATCACAATACGCATGTCATAATCGCCGACAGAGCCCGCAGATAAGATCATGCCCGTTACCGTAACCTCCTGACTCATACTATTTACACTTCCTTTTGATCATACCCATAATTCTTCAATAAGAAATCGCTGTCCCGCCAATCTTTTTTTACTTTTACCCAAAGCTGAAGATTTACCCGCATGCCGAGCAGATTTTCAACCTCACGCCGTGCCTGACTTCCGATCCGCTTTAGCATTGAACCTTGTTTTCCAATGATAATGCCTTTATGGGAATCCTTCTCACAGATGATCGTGGCATCGATATCAATGATATCTTTTCTCTTTCTCGTCTTCATAGAATCAATAACAACCGCAATGCCATGAGGAATTTCCTTATCCAAAAGACGCAATGCCTTTTCACGGATCAGCTCCGCAACAATCTGGCGCTCCGGCTGATCTGTAATCGTATCTTCATTATAGTACATCGGTCCGGGACTGAGGTATTGAAAAATAGATGTAATCACATCATCCGTATTTTTGCTTCTAAGAGCGGATACCGGTATGATCTCAGCAAAGTCGAGGACATCTTTGTATTTTTTAATCGCTTCAAATACCTCTTTTTCCTCCACGGTATCAATTTTATTGATAATCAGAAAAATTGGTGTTTTTACTTTTTTTAATTGCTCAATAATATACTGCTCTCCTTTTCCGATAAATGTGGATGGTTCTACCAGCCATAGAACGACATCCACTTCATTTAACGTCCTCTGAGCAACCTTGAGCATATAATCCCCCAATTTATTTTTGGCACGGTTGATTCCCGGTGTATCTAAGAAAATAACCTGTCCGCGTTCATCCGTAAAAACTGTCTGAATCCGATTACGCGTTGTCTGCGGCTTACTGGATGTAATGGCGATCTTCTGTCCGATCAAATGATTCATTAATGTTGATTTTCCGACATTCGGACGTCCGATCAATGTTACAAACCCTGATTTAAATTCACTCATATATACCTCTTTCTAACCTTAAAAAACGTGCTTTACTTCTTTAAAGCTTCCACTATTTGCATTCATCTTATCTTCATTACCAATAGCACAGATGATTCCCTGATTAGCCACTGCAGCAACAAGCGGCTCTAAACTCCGAATGACTGCCTGTGTACAGGACAATACCTGATCGCGCTCTTTCTGAATCTCTTCCTCTGTCAATCCGGTCAGATAAGCTGCAAAACTGAACTCTCCTTTTGCAGACGGTTCCATCGGCACATCCATGCCGCTGATCGCCCCAATAATATATTTTAGCATGGTACGGTCATCCGCATCAAATTCTGCCACATAATCCCGTGCTTTCTGATAAACCTCATAAGTTTCCATCAGATTTGGATCCCGATAAGAGACGAAGTATCCATCCCCGTTTCTCGCAAAACTGCACATGCATCCGTAAGCGCCGCCTTTCACTCGGATATTTTCCCATAAATAATCATAAGAAAACATAACCTGCAGCACTTTTAAGGCGCCATGGTATTCAAAACCGGCATCAACAAAATTTCCTGCAGATGCAACATACTGAACCTGACTTGCAGTGGCAAAGCCTTCATTCAAAATCTCAACAGCAAGCCCTTCATATGCTCCTGTCTTTTCTTTATAGAGATTCTTTGTGAATCCCTCCACTTCATTCTCAAATACCCGTTCCATATTTTGATCATCCGTCACACTCAGAATCAGATGTTCCTTTTGGAAAATCATTTTCTGTGCCTCTTGCATACCAGCAATCAGATCATCCGCTTTCTCGTCATAATTTTTATAGACATCATCTAAAAATTCAAAGAAGGTAATGCCCTCCATCAATTCCTTATATCGACAGCCTTCTGATACATAGGAAAGTGCCCTCATAGCAGCCGTCTTATGTCCTGCTGAAGAAAATCCTGTCTTTAACTGCGTGTGTACCCGGGCAATAATCTCCTTTAACCGTTCTTTATCTTCCAGATCAGAAGTAAAGAAAATTTCATTGATCAAGCGGAATGCATCTGGTATTTTAGCATAAAAACATTTTGTTTTGATCTCCCAAACAGGAATCAACATCCTTTTTGCATCTGTAGTCGGCATGATCCGATAATTGCAGCTAATACCACCTGTATTGATATTAATTTCATTGGCAAGCTCATTATAACTGTAATGTTCTGTATTCACATATCGATATACAGCAGTCAGAATCGATGCATATGGAATCAGTCTGACCGGTAGATGATCTATTTTAAATGCCAGCGTAATATAAGAAATTCCATTGGTAAATATATTATGATGAACTGCCCTAATATCCGCAACCGTTGTCTCCCTGTTATAAAGTTTTTTCGCTTTTTTTTCAATATCATCTAACGAAAGCAGCGGAATTTTTTCTAAATCTTCTTTCCTTGTCGATTCTTCCTGATATTGCTTCAAAGCTTTCGTCATATTGACAATATTCTGTATTTCTTCCACTGATAACGAAGCTTTATAAGCAGCAAGTTTTTCTTTTATTGTCGCTTCCTGTTTTGCATTTAACCCCTTTTCCGGTTTTAATATGACAATTGTTTTATGCTGATTATCGAGCAGATATCTCTTGATCAGCTGCTCAAAATAATCCGTATTCAAGCGTTTTTTCAGCAATTCAAATGTCTGATTTGTCTGAATATGAATAAATGGCTTTTCATCATCATATAGCCAGCTGTCGAACATATTCAGTCCATGAATTAAACCTTTTGGAAATCTGCCAAAATTACCTTCTTTATATTTAAACTCAAAATTCGTCAACGCAGCTTCTAACGCTCTCTTATCAATGCCGTTTTCCACGTTTTCTTTTAGTACTCGGTCAATAATCGCAATAAATTCTTCTTCCTGGTCCATATTTGCGTTTTGTGCAACGATCGAAAATACCGGCTGCTGAATGCCATTATCATAAGAGCTGAATATGTCTGCCCCAATACCGCTTTTAATCAATGCCTCTTTTAACGGTGCTCCCGGAGCTCCGATTAAGACATATTCCAAAATCTGGAACGCCAGATATAATTCCCTGTCTAAGCTGTCCCCAATTACTGCATTATAGGACAAATATGTCTTATCTTTCTCTTCTTCCTTTTCGGCAATAGAATAACTTTCTTCCACTCTTCTAACCTGCGCAAATGGTGCCTGAATTTTAATTTCAGAATCCACTTCCAGATAATCAAATGCAGACAGATACTCTTCATCGATAAATGCTAACGTCTCCTCCACATTCATATTTCCATATAAATAAATATAGCTGTTAGACGGATGATAATACGTACTGTGAAAATGAATAAAATCTTCCTGCGTCAGATCAGGAATATATGCCGGATCTCCACCGGATTCAAACCCATATGGTGTATCCGGAAGCAGTGATTTCTGAATAATGCGCATTAATTGCTGCTCCGCTGACGAAAATACTCCTTTCATTTCATTATATACAACACCGTTATAAATAATCTCGCCTTCAGGATTTTCTAATTCATAATGCCATCCCTCCTGCTGAAGGATCTTTTCGTTCTGGTAAATATTAGGATAAAAAACCGCATCCAGATAGACATGCATCAAGTTATGGAAATCTTTGTCATTACAGCTTGCTACCGGGTAAACCGTTTTATCAGAATAAGTCATCGCATTTAAAAATGTATTTAAAGAGCCTTTGACTAATTCCACAAATGGATCCTTTAATGGAAATCGTTTTGAGCCGCAAAGTACTGAGTGCTCCGTAATGTGCGGAACTCCGGTATCATCTTTTGGAGGAGTCCGAAATCCTATATTAAATACCTTATTTTCATCTTCATTAGAAACGACAACAACTCTTGCTTTTGTCTTTTTATGTTCTAAAATATAGCCTGTTCCATTCAGCTCTTCCAGAAATTCTTTCTTTTTTAATTTATATGCCTGATTCATGATCATTCTTTTTTTGCTCCCATAGTCTATTTTTGTGCTTCAATTTTCTCCGCCAGATCATTCAAATATTCCCAGCGTTCCATTTTATATTCCAGATCATTCTCTGTCTTTTCTTTGTCTGCCATCAATTCGTTTAGTTTTACAAAATCATGTGCCGCTTTTAACATCTGATTCTCTAATTCTTCCAGATGTATTTCCAAATGTTCAATATCATCTTCAATTGTCTCATATTCTTTATTTTCTGCATAAGTAAATTTTAATTTCTTCTGACGCGGCTTTTTATAATTTTTCTCTTTTTTAACTTTTGGAGACGCCATCTCTGTTATGGTATCCGTCTTCTTGGCCAGATAATCCGTATAACCGCCTTCATATTGTACGATCCTTCCCTCTCCTTCAAAAGCAAAGATCCGATTTACGATCCGGTCAAGAAAATACCGGTCATGCGATACCGTGATCACAATGCCCTGAAAATGATCGAGGTAATCTTCCAAAATCGTCAGTGTCGCAATATCCAGATCATTGGTCGGCTCATCCAGGATCAAAACATTTGGAGATTCCATCAACACTTTTAACAAATATAGGCGCCGCTGTTCTCCACCAGATAATTTTTCAATTGGTGCATACTGCATATCCGGAGTAAATAAAAATCGTTCCAGCATTTTAGAAGCGGAAATCTTTCCTTCCGGCACAGTGATATATTCTGCAGTATCCCGAATATAATCAATCACTCTCTGTTTTGTATCAAATCCTTCTGATTCCTGAGTAAAATAACCGATTTTGATCGTTTCTCCGATCTCAATGCTTCCAGAGTCCGGTTTGATGCGCTGATTGATGATCTGCAATAAGGTTGTCTTTCCGCACCCATTCGGACCAATGATCCCAATTCTTTCATTTTTTAATATAATATACGAAAAGTTCTGTATATATTTCTTTCCGTGAAAACTTTTGCTGATTTCTTTTAATTCGATCGTCTTCCTGCCCATGCGCGTTGCAAGACTGGAAATCTCAATCTTTGCATCTTCTTCTGGAGACGTCTGATTCTTCAGCTCTTCCAGCCGGTCCAAACGTGCCTGCTGCTTTGTCCCGCGTGCACGAACACCGCGCTTGGCCCATTCTAACTCCATCCGCAGGATGCTCCGCCGTTTTCTGTCAGATGCATACTCCATATCCTGTCGTTGTTTTTTCAATTCGAGAAATCCCGAATAGTTAGATTCATAAGTATAAAGGGTTTGATCATCAATTTCAATAATTTTATTCGTTACCCGGTCAAGAAAATACCGATCATGTGTTACCATAACAAGAATGCCGCGGTATTTGCGCAGATAATCTTCCAGCCACTTTGCCATCTCATTATCAATGTGGTTTGTGGGTTCATCTAATACGAGAATGTCCGCAGAATGAATCAGTATCTTCGCCAATGCTGCGCGTTTCTTCTGTCCTCCCGATAAGATATCCGTCTGCATCTCATAGTCCGGCAATCCCAGCCTCATTAAGATCGACTTTGCTTCCCCTTCCCTCTCAAAGCTCTGTTCCATCACATATTGTAAAAGTGTCAATCCCTTTGGAAATTCTGGATTCTGCGGCAGATATGCAATCGTTGTATTGCGGTTCATAACAACATCCCCCGAATCAGGATATTCCAATCCCGCAATGATCTTTAATAAAGTGGACTTCCCGGTTCCATTTATACCAATAATCCCAACCTTATCCCCTTCATTTAAACCTAATGTTATATCTCGAAAAAGGATACGGTCACCGTATCCTTTTGTTGCCTGTTGTACTGTTAAAACATTCATATCGTTCTCCTGTACAAATTTTTATAATCTGAAATTATGTCAGTATAGCTGACGCAAATTCCATACTAAGACCAGCCAAAGCGAGTCTTGAATGTCATCTGCTATTATTCTAAAATCAAAGAAACCGGGCAATGATCTGATCCCATAATGTCAGTATGGATCATGGCTTCTGCCAGGCGATCTTCCAGAATTTTGGAGACACAGAAATAATCAATACGCCATCCAGCATTCTTTTCCCTTGCTTTAAAGCGATAAGACCACCAGCTATAAGCTCCGGTAACATCCGGATAAAAGTAGCGAAATGTATCGATAAAACCGGCATCCAGCAATTCTGTAAACTTTCCGCGTTCTTCATCTGAAAATCCCGCATTCTTCCGATTCGTCTTTGGATTCTTCAGGTCGATCTCCGTATGTGCGACATTCAGGTCACCGCAGAGAATGACCGGCTTTACCTCTTCCAAATCCTTTAAATATCTTCGAAACGCATCTTCCCATCTCATACGGTAATCGAGACGTTTCAGTTCGGTTTGAGAATTCGGCGTATAACACGTTACTAAGTAATACTCTTCAAATTCCAACGTAATCACACGCCCCTCTTTATCGTGTTCTTCAATGCCGATTCCATTCTGAACGGAAATCGGCTCTTCCTTTGTAAAGACAGCAGTACCGGAATAGCCTTTCTTTTCCGCATAGTTCCAAAACTGATAATATTCGGGAAGATCCAGATCAATCTGCCCTTCCTGCAATTTTGTCTCCTGAATGCAGAAAATATCTGCATCCAGTTCCTCCATCACATCCAAAAATCCTTTTTTAACACAGGCTCTCAGGCCATTCACATTCCACGATACTAATTTCGTCATAATCAAAAAACTCCTGATCGTTAAAATAATTGGTCTAAGAAGTAATATAACTCTTCTTTCCACCAAGGCCAGTCATGGTACACATCATATCCCCAGTAATCGACCCATACCGGTATACCTTTATCCGACAAAAGAGCATCCAATGAACGGGTACTTGCCAGACATTCTTCATCCCATTGTCCTTGTCCCACAACAATAATTGCTTTATTCTGACGATAAAGATCCATATAATAGTGATCAGAAGGCAGATTTTTCAAATAATCATATGGAGAATTATTATAGGTATTCGCATCCATATAATCACCGATCAAATAGCGTGTATCATAGACACCACTCTGCGCCAGTAAATAATCAAACAGATCCGGACGACGAAAATATACATTCGCTGCATGAAACGCACCCATACTGCAGCCGGTAACCATCGCTTTCATACCACTTCCGTTGATATCCATCATCATCGGATAGACTTCGTCCATAATATAATGCATCCACTGCTCGTGCATATACATGCGATGTCCCATATTCCAATCACTGCTGTCCCATGTTTCTCCATCCAGGCTGTCAATTGAGAATAACTGAAGCTGTCCGGCTTCGATCCTCGATACATACGGTTCGATCATTCCAAAATTCTCATAATCAAAATACTTTCCATTCTGCGATGGTAATACAAGACATGGCTTTCCTGCATGTCCATAAACTTTAAATTCCATATCGCGCTGGAGACAGGAGCTCCAGACTTTATAATATTGTGTATACATAATTTTCTCTCCAATATTTATTATTCAACCATAAAGTGAATACATTCCATTAATTCATCATATGTTTTGCATTTTGTGAGGTACATAAAGTCTCCCATGCCATCGGCAAGAACCTGTGGTAATTCCTGATGATCCCAGATTCTGTCACCATATACATTCATAATATCTTCATGGCTGTGCTTGTAAGATTTGCCTTTTCTTCTTCCAACAAATAGGCAGTTAGAAATCTCGCGGTCGTCAGAAAGCCAAATCTGATCATAGCAGACCGTATCGGCCCATAATTTATAAATATCAAAACTATTCGCATAATTATACATATCTGGTGTAAAGCCACCGCAAGGACGCATATTCACTTCTAATCCAACGATATCGCCCTTCTTGCCAAGGCCGGCACGGTCTTCCAGCAAACGGAAAAACTCAAAATGAACTAGTCGATTCTTTACGCCAAACGCTTTCAGCGTCCTTCTTCCGGCATCTGCAAGATCATCTGCAACATGATCTACAATATAAAAATATACATCCTCTTTTTCATTCACCGCATCAACAATCGAAATCAAAGTAATATTACCTGTTTCAAACAAGACCTCACCCTTGCTATTTACAAGTGCGTCATATGAACACACTTCGCCATTTACAAATTCTTCCATAATATACTGTACCGGTGGAAGATCCGCATAAAATGCATCAAAATCCGCATCATTTTTTAACTTGTACGTATTGCTTGCACCAACACCATTGTCTGGTTTTACGATAACAGGATATCCGACTTTTTCAATAAATGCTTTTCCTTCTTCATAAGTAGAAACAAGATGATACTGTGCTGTCGGCACACCTGCTTTTGCATAGTTCGCTTTCATCTTTGATTTGTACTTAACTACTTCCATATCTTCTGTATGTGGACCAGTTGTTACATTGAAATCTGTACGTAATCTTGCGTCCTGTTCCAGCCAATATTCATTATTACTTTCGATCCAGTCAATTTTACCGTATTTAAATGAGAAAAATGCAACTGCACGGAACATTTCATCATAATTTTCCATGTTGTCCACTTTATAATATTCTGTTAAAGAACTTTTTAATTCATCTGTCAAAGAATCATA
>JAUNOI010000066.1 GCA_030531165.1 Lachnospiraceae bacterium | reverse complement strand
TTAGCAACAAAAAATGCCGTAATTATGCGGCTTATGGCGTTTTGCAAACGCCTAACATTGTTATCAGAAAGAAAGGAGAAAAAGGTATGCAGTATATCAAATTAATTGGTATCCTTATTATTGTGTTGGGATTTGCTTTAAAACTTGATGTTTTGGCTACTGTGCTTATCGCTGGGATTGTAACGGGTCTCGTATCGGGACTTGATTTTATTCATATTTTGGAAGTAATCGGTTCTTCATTTGTGAATAATCGCTTGATGTCGATTTTTCTAATTATTTTCCCGGTAATTGCAATTATTGAGAGATATGGAATGAAGGAGAGGGCGGCTTATCTTATTGGAAAGATAAAAAATGCGTCTGCAGGAAAAGTATTGACCATCTGGATTATTGTTCGATCCATTGCATCGGCGCTGAATATTCGAATTGGAGGACATGTTCAGTTTATTCGGCCATTGATTCTTCCGATGACTTCTGCTGCAGCAGAAAAGTCAAAAGGGGAACCGCTGACAGAGGCAGAAGAAGAAAAAGTAAAAGGACTTTCCGCAGCGACGGAAAATTACGGAAACTTTTTTGCACAGAACTGTTTCCCAGCTTCTGCCAGTGTTGTATTGATCCAATCAGGACTTGCACTTGCAGGATATGACGTGACTTTATCAGATATTGCGTCTTCCTCTATTTTTGTAATGATTATTTCTGTTGTATTGACGATACTGCAGGTGCTGTTATTTGATAAAAAAGTGAAAGGAGGAAGTAAGAGATGACAGATTTTTTGGGTATATATTTCCCGGAATTTTTCTATGTTCTTTGTGGAATCGTATGTTTTGATACTGCATACAGGGCAAGAAAAAATGAAGAAGCGAAAGCCGGAACAATATTGTTCTGGGCATTGACGGGAATTATTTTTATGTTTGGCAAAGTGCTTCCTGCCGTTTCAGTCGGCATTATGCTTGTATTGATGGGATGCCTGACTGTGACAAAACAGGTAAAGATCGGAAAATTTACAGAATCGACTCCTGAATTCAGACAAAAGGCAAGTGAACGAATTGGGACGAAGATTTTCCTTCCTGCCGTTTCAGTCGGTGTGATTGCGCTTGTGCTGTCTTTTGTAAAATATGATGTGGTTGTAGATGGTGTTTCGACTCCGACGGCATTAAATGGTGCGATCATGACTGGGGTGGCATGTGTGATAGCATTAATTTTGGCATTTGCCATCTGCAAGCCGAAAGTGTCTGAGACGAGAGAAGATACATCCAGACTTTTGATGCAGGTAGGAGCGGCCTGTCTTTTGCCGCAGCTTCTTGGCGCGCTTGGAAGCGTATTCTCTGAAGCGGGTGTTGGTGAAGTTATATCTGGCATTATTGCATCGATCGTTCCGAGTGGTAACATTTTTATTGGTGTTGTGATTTATGTGTTTGGAATGGTTATTTTTACGATGATCATGGGAAA
The DNA here is from genome assembly GCA_030531165.1 of Lachnospiraceae bacterium. Taxonomy (GTDB): domain Bacteria; phylum Bacillota; class Clostridia; order Lachnospirales; family Lachnospiraceae; genus Fimousia. The sequence goes on along the minus strand of JAUNOI010000066.1, from coordinate 11,171 downwards.
TGCGTTTGCGGCATTTACGGTTATTACGGCGGGAATCGGCGTTCCATTTGTTATTATGCAGGGAGGCAATCCAGCAATTATCGGTGCACTTGGCATGACAGCGGGATACTGCGGTACGTTAATGACACCTATGGCGGCAAACTTTAATATCGTACCTTGTGCAGTCTTAGAAACAAAAGATCAAAAGTGGGCAGTTATTAAAGCTCAGGTTCCGATGGCTTTGATCATGATTGTTATACATATTATATTGATGCTTGTTTTGGGCTTTAGATAAAGGAGAATAAATGATGAAAATATTAGTTACTGGCTTCGATCCATTTGGAGGAGCGACCATTAATCCAGCAATTGAGACAGTCAAGAGACTGCCGGATATAGTGGCTGGAGCAGAGATTATCAAATTGGAGATTCCGACTGTATGTCATAAGTCACTTCGAGTGATTGACGAGGCGATTGCGAAGTATGATCCGGATGTTATTCTTTCTATTGGACAGGCGGGTGGAAGAAGTGACATTACGGTAGAACGCATTGGCATCAATGTAGACGACTGCAGAATACCAGATAACGAGGGCAATCAGATTATCGATGAGCCGGTATACGCAGATGGTCCTGCTGCATACTTTGTGACTGTACCGATCAAAGCAATGGTAAAAAGGATTCAGGAAAGAGGAATTCCGGCTTCTGTTTCGAATACGGCAGGAACATTTGTGTGTAATCATGTAACGTATGGAGTTTGTCATCTTACTGCAGTGAAATATCCGGGAAAAAGAAGCGGATTTATTCATATTCCATATTTGCCGCAGCAGGTAATAGACTTAAAGGATATGCCTTCGATGGCGCAGGAGCTGATGGTTGAGGCGATTACGGCTGCACTGGAGGCTATTGTTGAAAATAATGAAGATATCAAAGTAACAGGTGGTGCGACACATTAATGAAAAAAATGTTCGTATACGGAACGCTTCGTGTTGGAATGTACAATTATAATAAATATTATAAAAAACACCGGTCTTTTCGACAAAACGCGTTTGTGAAAGGAGAGCTTCACTCGTTAAAAGGGAAAGTATATCCTGCTTTAGTCGAAGGAGAAAAAATGATTGCCGGAGAGATTCATGAGGTACCGAATGCGATACAGGATGAAGTGGATCTGATGGAAAATTATTTTGGTGAAGGGAATATCGAGAATGAATATGATAAAATTGTAAGTAAAATTTATGATGTGAAGGGTAATGTGATCGATCATCTTCCTGTATATTTTTATAATATGAGAAATGAACAAAATCAAAAGCTCCTCGGTAGCAGTATAGAATGTAATGATTATGTGCTTTATTTAGAACAGAATTTGGTTTTAGAAACCACAAAAGAAGTTCGTAGTTTGAAATAAAATAACAGCTCTTGAGACGATATCGTTTTAAGGGCTGTTATTTGAATTTACGTAAAAAAATGAGGCAAGTGGAAAGAACAACCGTTGTATTGAAATTATGAAATGGATATGATAGAATTTGTTTATATTTACGAGAAATAATATAATACGATATGTTAAAAGAATAAAGGCTGAAAAGGTCTGTAAATACGGAGGTTTTAAAAGTTATGGAAGCATATAAAAAAGAATTTATCGAATTTATGGTAGAATCCGATGTACTAAAATTTGGAGATTTTACGTTAAAAAGCGGCAGGAAATCCCCCTTTTTTATGAATGCCGGAGCATATGTGACTGGAAAACAGCTGCGAAAACTCGGCGAATATTATGCAAAAGCAATTTACGACAATTATGGCCTTGATTTTGATGTATTATTTGGACCTGCATACAAAGGAATTCCTTTGGCGGTTGCAACGACGATGGCATTTGATGAATTATATGGAAAAGAGGTACGGTACTGTTCGGATCGTAAGGAATTAAAAGACCATGGTGCGGATAAAGGCGGATTTTTAGGAACGACGTTAAAGGATGGCGACCGTGTCGTTATGATTGAAGATGTGACAACATCCGGAAAATCAATGGAAGAAACTGTTCCGAAAGTACGAAGCGCGGCGGATGTGGAAATCAAAGGACTGATCGTTTCCTTAAACCGCAATGAAAAAGGAAAAGGCGGTGAGAAGACCGCGTTAGACGAAGTAAAGGAATTGTATGGATTTGAGACGGCAGCAATCGTTTCGATGCCGGAGGTTATCGAAGTCCTTTATAATCAGGAGTGCAATGGCAAAGTCGTGATCGATGATGAAATTAAAGCGCGTATTGATGCATATTATGAAAAATACGGAGCAAAATAGGAGGCAGATATGAACGAAAAGTTATATAAGACATTAGGAGTTTCCGGGGGAATCAGTATTGCAATGGGAGTACTTGAGATTATGATCGGATTGAGCTTTGGAATTCTGACAATTGTCGGCGGAGCAAAATTATTAAGGGCAAAATCCAACATTACATTTTAGAACCGAATGGAACAGGCGTTTTTCGCCTGTTTCTTCTTTCAGTCAGGAGGGTATATGAAAAAGAGTTTTTTAGATGAAAAATACCGGCCAACCGGCGAAAGTGTTTTGAAAGAATCGAAGATATCGATTGTCTGCGGATTGCTCAGTATTCTGTTATTTGGACTGTTAGTCTGGCTTTCGTTCCGGGCAGGAGGGAATGCCGGAAAATATCTTGGATTTATCGGTTGGCTGTTAGTACTGTCTGCGGGTATTGGCGAATATTATGCGGTCGTCGGTTTTGGACAGCCGGGAGGCAGAGTCAATGCGAAAGTCTGCGGTGCACTATTAAATGGAGTTGTCATCATAATGTTAACTGTAACATTCATTCGGGGAATTCTATAAGAAAATCATTCATTTAGGAGGGCATTTATGCATTATAGAGAGAAATTTCAGGAAGAAAACTGTCAAATGGAGGAACGGTTTAGACTTTCCATTAGACGTATTCGGGAAATACGCGAAGAAGAAACGGTTGCACCGTTATACAGGGACTATTTTCGAAAGATGGCGGAATTCCTTCTTCAAATGGAGCATTTATACCAGATGATTTCAGACGATGTATTCAAATCGTACTCGGTTGAGGAACTTCAGATACACAATCATTCTTTATATGAGGATATTTTGCCGGAACATTATGAAGAAAGCTATGGAAATCCGGCCTATGCGGTAAAAACACTCGGTGAAACATTTGGAAAAATCCTAAGTTTCTTATATACGGAAATCCGCGGTGAAATCATTTTCGCGTATGAACAGCGCTTGTTCGATATGACGATCATCAATGAACTGTTCCTCGAGGTTTATAATTTATTTGAACAGGAAGATGTAACCTATCGTCAGGTCAAAGATGCTGTTTATTGGTATATCAGTGACTACAGCGACGTTATGATGATGTATCGGACGCGGGAACAGCTTGATACGGAACTGGACTTTGCAACATCGATTATTATGAATTCAGATCTTACGGACTCATGTTATCTGTATCAATATGGGGAATATATTTCGGAAAATGAAATTCAAACCGCGCGGTTCTTAAATACATTTTCTGAAGAAGAAATCGACCGGATGGCCGCTATCTATACGGAAGGCTATCGGGAAGGTTTTGAAGTCAACGGTATGGATATTTCGAAGAAAAAGCTTGTCAATATCCGCTATTCGATCGGATTTGAACGCATGATGCGAGCGGCAATTAAGCAATTCCGTGCGATGGGGCTGGAACCCGTGATTTACCGAAGTGCTGTTCACAGCATTAATAAACGGCAGATGATTAAGATCGGCTATATATCGACGAGTCCGAATAAGCAGTACGAGTTCGATCATCGCTGTGATAGTGCGATTTATCTCGATAAATCACTCGTAAACCGAAAATTGGAAAATCTCAAAGAATCATATGAAGAATATGCAGCGGAGGCAGCGGTCTTTGGAGGTCCTGCGTGTTTGGAAATTTTTGGGGAACTTCCGTTTCAGCCAGTTCAGAAAACGGAATCCTATACGTATCACAAGGCACAGGAACAGTTAGAAGTCATCTACCGGGGCAAGGCAAATCAGATTATGAACCGATACATCAAACCGGAGGAGCGGAGTTTTACGATCATTGCTTATCCGATGCCGGAGATTGGAGAACAGTATGAAGAGATTTTCTGTGAGATCGTCAAAGTAAATACATTAGATAAGGACATGTATCGGGAGATTCAGCAGCATCTGATTGATGCGCTCGATCAGGCTGTGGAAGTTCATGTTCTTGGAAAAGGAGATAACCGAACGGATATCTATGTACAGATGCATGAACTGGAGGATCCTGTTCATCAGACGAATTTTGAAAACTGTCTTGCGGATGTAAATATTCCGGTTGGAGAAGTCTTTACCTCACCAAAACTGACAGGAACGCATGGAACGCTGCATGTCAGCGAAGTATTTTTAAATGAACTCGGTTATCAGGATCTGTGCCTGACTTTTGAAGACGGTATGGTGAAGGATTATACATGTAAAAATTTTGACTGTGAAGAGAATAATCAAAAATATATCAAGGAAAATGTTCTTTATAACAGGGATACACTCCCAATTGGAGAATTTGCTATTGGAACGAATACGACGGCATATGTTATGGCTCATAAATATGATATTGTATATAAGCTGCCGATTCTCATCGCAGAAAAGATGGGACCGCATTTTGCAGTCGGCGATACGTGTTACAGCTACTGCGAGGAAACGACGGTATATAACCCGGATGGCAAAGAAATCGTGGCAAAGGATAATGAATGTTCGATTTTGAGAAAGACGGAACCGGAAAATGCATATTTTAACTGTCACACGGATATAACGATTCCATATGAAGAACTCGGATCAATTACTGCAGTTCGGGCAGATGGGACGGAGATCGAACTGATTCGTGACGGGCGGTTTGTACTTGCAGGGACGGAGAAGCTGAATGATGCGTTTGAATAAAAGAGTGGAAAAATAGCTTTCCCTCAGTTGACGAAATAGAAAAGAATTAGTATGATAAAGGCGTAGATGCTTCGAGCGGGTCGGTCTGTTTTGAGTATCTATGAGTTAAAACGAAGTGAATAACATAAAGGAGCGTACAATGGCAAAAGTTGGAATTGTTATGGGCAGCGACTCGGATATGCCGATTATGAGTCAGGCTGCTGCAATATTAGAGCAGTTTGGAATTGAATTCGAAATGACGATCATCTCTGCACACCGAGAACCGGACATCTTTTTTGAATGGGCGAAAGGTGCAGAAGAACGAGGAATAAAAGTAATTATTGCAGGTGCAGGGAAAGCCGCGCATCTGCCTGGGATGTGTGCCGCATTATTTAAGATGCCGGTTATCGGAATTCCGATGAAGACATCGGATCTTGGCGGTGTAGATTCTCTGTATTCGATCGTACAGATGCCGTCCGGCGTACCGGTTGCAACAGTTGCAATCAACGGTGGAAAGAATGCGGGTATTTTGGCTGCACAGATCCTGGCAACATCAGATGATGCTCTGCTTGCAAAGATCAAAGATTTTGCAGAAGAGATGAAGCAGGAAGTTGTGACAAAAGCAGAACGCCTGGATCAGGTTGGTTACAAAGAATACTAAAATTTCAGGAGGAATGAGATTCATGGATTATAAGACATCTGGAGTGGATATTGAAGCCGGCTATAAATCAGTAGAATTAATGAAAGGTCATGTAAAAGCCACGATGCGTCCGGAAGTACTCGGCAATATTGGTGGATTTGCCGGAGCATTTGACCTTGCAAATATTAAAAACATGGAAGAACCGGTTTTATTATCCGGTACGGACGGTTGTGGAACAAAAGTAAAGTTGGCATTTATTATGGATAAGCATGACACGATCGGTATTGATGCTGTTGCGATGTGTGTCAATGACATTGCATGTTCCGGCGGTGAGCCTTTGTTCTTTTTAGATTATATTGCATGTGGTAAAAACTACCCGGAAAAGATTGCAACGATCGTAAGTGGAGTTGCAGAAGGATGCCTTCAGTCAGAAGCTGCACTCGTAGGTGGTGAGACAGCGGAACATCCGGGACTGATGCCGGAAGATGAATATGACCTTGCCGGATTTGCAGTCGGTGTCGTAGACCGTAAGGATATGATTACCGGAGAACATATCAAAGACGGTGATGTAATCATCGGTATTGCATCAAGCGGTGTACACAGTAATGGATTTTCTCTGGTCAGAAAAGTATTTGAAATGACCGAAGAGTCTTTAAATACATACTATGATGAATTAGGAAAGACTTTGGGGGAAGCGCTTCTTGAACCTACGAGAATCTACGTAAAAGGATTAAAAGCGGTTAAAAACGCAGGAGTAACGGTAAAAGGATGCAGTCATATCACCGGCGGCGGATTTTATGAGAATATCCCAAGAATGCTCCCAGAGGGAGTACATGCAGTCATTCATAAAGATTCTTATGAAGTACCTGCAATCTTTCAGTTACTGGCAAAAAAAGGTGATATTGCAGAAGAGATGATGTACAATACTTACAATATGGGAATTGGTATGATGGTTGTTGTAGATCCTTCCGATGTGGAAAAGACGATCGAGGCATTTGCATCGACAGGTGATCAGGCTTGTGTTGTTGGAGAGATCAAAGCCGGAGAAAAAGGAGTGACCTTATGCTAAAGCTAGCAGTACTGGTATCCGGCGGAGGTACCAATCTTCAGGCGATCATTGATTCCATTGGGGAAGGCAGGATTACAAATGCCCAAATTGATGTGGTTATCAGCAACAATAAAGGTGCATTTGCATTAGAGCGCGCGAAAAAGGCAGGGATTGAGTCCAAAGCAATTTCTCCAAAGGATTTTGATACGCGGGATGATTTTAATGAAGCGTTATATCAGGAACTGGTTTCCAGAGATATTGATCTGATCGTTCTTGCGGGATGCCTGGTTGTGATACCGGAAAAGATTATCCGTGCATTTGAAAATCGAATTATCAACATTCATCCATCTTTGATTCCGTCTTTTTGCGGAACGGGCTTTTATGGATTGAAAGTTCATGAAAAGGCATTGGCACGTGGGGTAAAAGTTTCCGGTGCGACGGTGCATTTTGTGGATGAGGGTACGGATACCGGTCCGATCATTGATCAGAAAGCTGTTTATATTGAGCAGGATGATACGCCGGAAGTATTACAGCGCAGGATTATGGAGCAGGCAGAGTGGGTGATCATGCCAAAAGCAATCGATGATATTGCGAATGGAAGAATTATGGTTGCAGATGGAAAGGTCATCAGAAAGGAATAGACATATGAAAGTATTAATCGTAGGAAGCGGCGGAAGAGAACATGCGATTGCATGGGCAGTTGCGAAAAGTCCGAAAGTAGATAAAATTTATTGTGCCCCCGGCAATGCGGGAATTTCTGAATATGCAGAATGTGTTGCGATTGGAGCAATGGAATTTGAAAAACTGGCTGCATTCGCCAAAGAAAAGAAGATCGATCTGACTGTGATCGGTATGGATGATCCGCTGGTTGGCGGCGTGGTTGATGTATTTGAGGCAGAAGGCTTACGCGTATTCGGACCTCGTGCGAATGCCGCAATCATCGAAGGTTCAAAAGCATTTTCAAAAGACCTAATGAAGAAGTACAACATTCCGACAGCTGCATATGAGAATTTCACCTCTCCGGAAGCAGCATTGGAATATTTAGAGACTGCAAAGATGCCGATCGTATTAAAGGCATCCGGACTTGCGCTTGGAAAGGGAGTTTTGATCTGTAATACTTTAGAAGAAGCAAAAGAGGGCGTGAAGACTCTGATGCTTGACAAGCAGTTTGGTTCCGCGGGCGACACGATCGTCATTGAAGAATTTATGACCGGACGTGAAGTGTCTGTATTGGCATTTTGTGACGGTAAAACGGTCAAATGCATGACTTCTGCTCAAGACCATAAGCGCGCGAAGGATGGAGATCAGGGACTCAACACAGGAGGCATGGGAACATTCTCTCCAAGTCCTTTCTATACAAAAGAAGTCGAAGAATTTTGTGAGACTTATATCTATCAGCCGACGATCGATGCGATGGCAGCAGAGGGACGTCCATTTACCGGTGTTTTATTTACCGGTCTGATGCTGACGGAAGATGGTCCGAAAGTACTCGAATACAATGCCCGTTTCGGTGATCCGGAGGCACAGGTGGTATTACCTCGTATGAAAAATGATATCATCGATGTATTTGAAGCATGTGTTGACGGAAGATTAGATGAAGTTGATCTGGAATTTGAAGATAATGCAGCAGTCTGTGTAGTACTGGCATCCGCCGGTTATCCGGAAAGTTATGAAAAAGGTTTCGAAATTACCGGAATTGAAGATGTCAATGCCAAAGACGGCTATCATGTCTTCCATGCAGGCTCTAAGTTTGAAGATGGAAAGCTTGTGACAAATGGAGGACGCGTTCTCGGTGTGACTGCGAAGGGCAAAGATCTGGTAGAGGCAAGAGCAAATGCCTATGCAGCAACGGAACTTGTTTCTTTTGAAAATAAATATATGCGAAATGATATCGGAAAAGCGATTGATGAGGCATAAGAGATGAGATATAAGAGAGAGGCAGATTACAGATTATCTGCCTCTTGTTTTCTTTTTGTAAGCAATAATATTTTTTAGGATAAGATATAAAAGTTCTTGTTCATCAGGCGGCTGATGGATGATAAGTTCATAGCATTGATCGGCAATATGATTCCGGGAGGAATCAGAAATCATATGTTTTAATACTTCTTCCATCGGATAATGAAGAGCAGAACAGATTTTGGCAAGGCTTTCGATGGTTATATTCTTTTCTCCCCGTTCTACCTGACCGATATAGGTTGGATGGAGATTCGCCTGTTCTGCAGTGTACTCTTGGCTCCATCCCATAGAAATGCGTTTGGCACGCAGACGTTCACCTATCATTTCTGAGATTTGTGACATGTGGTATGACACCTCCAATACATTTGTTTTTATACTACGAATATAAAAATGATTTTGGAATAGTCTATTGATATTGAAAATAATAGATGATATACTATTAATATCTTTTTTTATAAATCAATATTATAAGTATGTTCTTTTTGTGTGTTTTATTCATGAAATGGGCAGGAGTAATCGAGCAGGGGAGTATTTTTAAGATAAATTGCGGATACGATAGAGAGAAAGCACAGTACCGGATTTTGAGGAACTGTGCTTTTTAGTTCTCTTCTGTATGATGTGATATAGAAATCGATTAGAGATAATTCTTTTGCGCGTGGAATATTTTACCATAAGATCAGATGTATATTCAGAAAAATGTCGACAAATTTTGCCCAATCATTCGCCCGTATTGAAATTTTATTGAAAATTTGCTAAAATGTTCTCCAGTGTTCTATAAAATTCTTTTTTATACGATGAATAATTCAGGTTCATTTATATAAATAAAGATAGGGTCTTTTATAAAGAGATGTCCGCCATAAAAAGAGAGGAGATAATCAGTGAAAAGAAAAATATTAGCAATTATGTTAACTTTAACAATGATATTTGCGTTAGTGCCATCAATCAATGTGTCTGCAGCAACATCAAGAGATGCCTTAAAAAAGAATATTAAGGCGAAAACAAGCAAAACCATATTGAAAAGTTATTTCTATGATTATGATGGAAACGGAGAAAAGGAATTGTTTGCCGTTGTAGGAGATAAAAATGAAGATGCAGATGAAATATGGTTTTCAAGTTCAAAACAGACAAAGAAAGTATATGGAGATAATTTGGCTGTATACTATACAGATGCAAAACGTGTAAAAACAATAAATAAAAAGCAGAAATTATTTATAGAAGAGACTGGTGCATATGGTAGTTCTTCTGTCTCAGTATGCTACTATGTAAAGAATGGTAAAGTAAAAAAAGCAAGCAAAGCGGGAGAGCAATTGACGCAGACAAGCGGTAATAAGTTTGCAGTTTATATGACAGCATTTGATGGTATGAAATTGACTGGTGATAAAAATAAAGTCGGACATACATGGAAGAAATATTATCTGAAATGGAATGGAACGAAGTTTATCGAATATAAAGGGTCAAAAATAAGTGCAAATAAGGTGAAATCCTATAAGAATGGAAAGACCTATTTAAATAAGATAAAGAAAGCTGGTTATAAAATTGGAACGATTTATAAGCGAAGCAATGGAATTATCAATATTAATTGTTCAAAAAAGACCGAAGAAGGTGTCTATTATGAAAATGTAACTTTGAAACTTTCAGGAAAGACGCTGAAGCTTGTTAAAATTGATAAATCCGGAAAAAATATCGTGCAGCAGTCTTCCTATGGGGGAAGTTATAAAGCATCTGGATTTTAATAACAAAAGATAAAAGAAAGATGTCGGCCCAGAGTGTTCTGAACCGGCATCTTTTAATGTCTATCATTGGATTCATCCAAAAGATAAGAAAATACAACAGGCAGCTGCTGTTCCCAGCTTGCTTCTGTATGGGTTCCGTCTTCGATAATGCGAAAGCGGACAGGAACTTCTTTTTTCTTTAATTCTTTTTCCACATCTAACATGCGGTAGAGCATGATCGGTCTGCCCTTTAATTCTTCGCTTCCGATATCCATATAGACAGAGGTCTGCGGGCGGATGCCGGCATTTCGGATCATCGTCAGCATCTTTTTGTAACCGAACCAGACGCTTGGTGAGAGACAGGCCGCTTTTGAGAAGACATCAGAGTATTCTGTGGCAGCATATAAGGACATCAGACCTCCCATGGAGCTTCCAGCGATATATGTATGGAGTCTGTCCGGAATTGTTGGGAAATGAGCATCGATCAATGGCTTTAATTCTGTGACGAGCCAGTCCATATAGATGCTTCCGCAGCCTTTTGCTTCCCCGTAGCCCGAACGTGCACGGTAAGGGCTGTATTCATCTAGACGGCCGTGTCCCCGATGATTACATTCTACTGCTACGACAATGATCGGAATGTGATTGTTGTCTAAGAAGTCTTTTAAACCCCAGGATTTTCCGTATGTAGCGTGATCATCAAAAAACAGATTATGACCATCGAACATATATAAAACAGGATAAGTATATTCCGGATGTTCATTTATCTCATCGGGAACATAGACGTAAAGCCGTCGGGGACGTTCTTTGGTCAAGATTTCAATTGTAATATCTTCAATAAATATCATGGTCATGTGCTCCTTTCAGAAGATGATATGTTTTAGGCGTTTGCAAAACGCCATAAGCCGCATAATTACGGCATTTTTTGTTGCTA
>JAUNOI010000138.1 GCA_030531165.1 Lachnospiraceae bacterium | reverse complement strand
CCTCGTGTTATACATTTCACACATTTATTAAATTTTCTTTCCTTTAACCTGGCAGTAATACTAGCTACAACATGCATCCAATAGCTATACAAGATGATTTGCTCACCTTCATCAATGAAGTGATTGAATTGTACGTCGTTTACTATTCTTTCGTAAACATATTCAACTCTACAAAAATAGTAAATCTCATAAGCAATTTTATTTAGAAGAAGTCCTGTCTCTTTTTTGACAGCGTGCTTCCAATCAATACTTTTAATTACAGCAGGAGCTTTTCTTAAAACCATATCAACTTTGCCTTTTTTTGAACAATCTGTTTTGATGTTCAACACTTCTACATTTTCAGGCACTTCTCTTGTCTGCTTCATAGTTTTGTCAACCATCGTTGGCACAATCATTACCTTCTGAAAACTTGAAGCCATAATTGAAATCTCATTTTCAATATATTCTTCTCCTTTATAAAAAGGATAGTAATTTGTAAATAGGATTAATCTTCTATCTTGCTGCATAATATCCCACTACTCCTGATTATGATAAATATTCTTTCTAAACAAAACCGTGTTTATTGTCATAAATATGATTTTTACGTCAAAAAAGAATGTTACATTTTCTGCATAAAATACATCATTCTTATATCTTTCATCGAGTGAAGCACTGTTTCTTTTTAAGGCTTGATTATATCCGGTAATTCCTGGCCTTACAAGAAACTTCTTCTTTACAAATTCTGTGTATGTAGCTTCATTTCCCATTGGACTCGGTCTTGGTCCAATAAAACTCATATCACCCAATAATACATTCAAAAACTGTGGCAATTCATCTAAACTTGTCTTTCTAATAAACGCTCCAATTGTTGTAAGTCTTGGATCTTTTTCTGAATTGTATGTCGTTCCATCAGAATTACGAATAAATAGTTGTTTATGAAGCAAAGCTCATTCCAATTTGAGTAATGTCGTATTTTTTCAACGTAGTAGCAATTTCATCAAAACACCTCTTAATCATGTTTTCATCATCAATATACAGATGATTTGACTTAAAAACTGCAACTGTCCCATCTTCGACAATTTCAAACGTTGCTTCCTGAAGGCATTTGCCATCTTCTTCGACCTTTAATGTAACTGTTTGTATCATACCATCTTCGATTTTATCATAGCACGAAACAACTTTCATAAGACCTCCATATATTCAAATACATTCTATTTTTTATTACATTTCTTTTTAAATCGGTTAACTATCTGGAAAACTGATGCTTTGAATTTAAATGCTAAAACTATCGAAACAACCAAAACAAATCCGATAAAACCATATCTAATAATCGAATTAATATACAGTAAATAAGCGATCAACATCAAAAACAAAGATCCACCAAGAAAAGTAACCACAGTTTTTGTGTCATATACAAAAGACATCCTCATTCTCTTTACAGTAACATAATGAACAAAAAATATAATCATATATCCAACCAATGTTGTATATGCAGCAGCTATATAGCCACAGATAGGGATAAATAAGAAATTCAAAACGACATTAGCCAAACATGCGATTCCCGTTGCAAGAGAAATTCCTTTTGTCTTCTTCTCATATATTTCAATGTTTACATACATACTATAAGAAAACTGAAAGAAAACACCCGCAATAATAGGGGGGAGGATGCTTATAGCATCTCTATAACTTGCTCCACCAAGGATCAGTATTCATTCAGGACCGATTAGCATCATGGCCAAGGTAAATAAGAGGAAAACCCCTTGATAGTACTTTGAAGCTCTTTTAACCTTATCGTAATTTTGATTAGCAAGTTGATCATTAAGCCACGGTTGCCATGCTTGATTTAATGATGTGTAAACCAATGATAACAAAACCGCACATGTATATCCTATACTATAAATAGCAACATCCTCTGCCCCACAAAACTTCTTGATCATAATACGGTCTGAGGCAGAAAGTATATTAAGAGCAATAAGATGAGGTACATACGGTAATGCGATTTTTAAAGCATATGACCAAAATCTTTTATTGATGAAACATTTTCCTTGATAAATTACAATTAAAAATAAAATAAATGGAATAATTACTCTCGGTGCTGCATATCCTACGATTCTACCTAAAAGAGGATTTGAACATAACTTCACCAACCCTAAAGCAAGAAATACTGATGAAACACTTTGAAATATAGTCAAAAATACAAACAATTTGTATTTGTAATATATTCTAAGTTTCATCATGAATATCTGAAATGCACCTGTAAACATGATAGTGAGCATCATGATCCAGACATATTCTTTATTCATTTCTAAGAATGAACTTATAGGG
>JAUNOI010000065.1 GCA_030531165.1 Lachnospiraceae bacterium | reverse complement strand
TGGTGGTGGTGATGTTCATGCTCTTCATGATCATGATGGTGGTGATGTTCTTCCTCATCATGATGATGTCCGCACACCGGACAAACATCATCCAGAAGATCCTTAGCATGAATTTCAGCACCTTCCATCGTGGACAATAACTTTTTGCCATCCAGCTGTTCCCATGGCGTCGTAACGATAATCGCTTCCGGATTCTTTTCTTTTAAAAGAGCCATCGTCTCTTCTAATTTCTTTTCTTTCATATCACCGGTTCTGCTTAAAATAATGGTTCCGGCACTTTCTACCTGATTATTGTAAAATTCCCCGAAATTCTTCATATATGATTTGCATTTTTTTGCATCTGCTACTGTTGTGAGGCTGTTTACAACAATTCCTTCCACCGGCTCAACAGCTTTTACAACATCTGAAAGTTTTCCGACTCCGGATGGTTCGATCACAATGCGGTCCGGATGATAAGTTTCCACAACCTGTTTTAATGATTCTTCGAAATCACCGACTAAAGAACAGCAGATACAACCTGAATTCATCTCACGAATCTCAATTCCTGCGTCCTTTAAAAAACCGCCATCAATGCCGATTTCACCAAATTCATTCTCGATTAATACTACCTGTTCTCCAACATAGGCTTCTTTTAATAATTTCTTAATTAATGTCGTCTTTCCGGCACCTAAGAAACCGGAAATAATATCTATCTTGATCATCTTATATCCTCCTGTTCTTCTATCTATTCTTAATATATTGTTCACAATTACAGCATATCATAACACTTTTATTTACAAAATGCAAATAAAATGCAATTTGATCATGACAAAAAAACGGACACATCCGCCTCAAATTTCTTATTCAAAAAATGCCGGGCAGTTCTATCATTCATATTTTATAACAGGTAATCGCAAAAGACATAATTGCTGACGTCCAATCCTCTCTCCGTCAGGCGGATCCAGTCGCCTTCACAGACGATCAGTCCTTCTGCCGTCTGTTTTTTAAACAGCTCCCCATAAATCGATTCGATTGGCTTTTGAAAACGCTTTTCAAATTCCTTCTTGGAAATCCCTTTCGCCATCCTCATACCGAGAAACATAAATTCTTCTATCTTATCATCCTGATTTAATATCTGAAGCTGATGTTTATCATCATCATATCGATAATGCTTCAAATGATTCCCATTACAAAAGCGTTGTCCCTGAAAATACGAAGATGCTCCGAGACCAAATCCCAGGTAATCACCACCCGTCCAATAAACCATATTATGCGTGCATTCTTTCCCTTTTTTTGCATAATTCGATATTTCATATCGCTCATAGCCAAATTGCTGCAGATATACCTTTGTAAGCTGATACATCTCACGATCACAATCCTCATCCGGTAGTTTTTCTAACAAACCTGAATCATCTGCAAGCGGAGTACCTTCTTCCACGATCAGACTATATGCAGAAATATGTTCCGGATTTAACATTACGATCTTATTTAACGTTTTTTGATAGCTTTCTATCGTTTGTCCCGGAATCGCAGACATTAGATCAATATTGATATTTTGAAAGCCGATTTCCCGTGCAAGAGAAAAATTTTCCAAAAATTGCTCATATGTGTGAATCCTTCCAAGCATAGCAAGTTCCCGATTATCCGAACTTTGTAACCCAATGCTCAAACGATTAATGCCTGATTGCCTGTAAGCCGTCAGTTTTTCCTTTGACAATGTACCGGGATTGGCTTCTACCGTAATTTCCACGTCCTCAATTACATCATAATTTTGATAAATAGATGCCAATAATTTCTCCATCTGATCCGTGTTGAGTAAAGAAGGTGTTCCGCCTCCAAAAAAAATAGAAATAACCTGGTATTCTCCAGTCCATCGGCTCTTCCATACGATCTCTTTTTGCAGTTCCTGAACATAAGAATTCCTATCCTCTTCATCTGCCGAAAAGGATAGGAAATCGCAATACTTACATTTTTGAATACAAAAAGGAATATGAATATAGAGACTCAAATTCTTTTTATTCTTCATCTAATTTTAATACACTCATAAATGCCTTCTGTGGAATTTCTACATTGCCAACCTGACGCATTCTCTTCTTTCCTTCTTTTTGTTTTTCCAATAGTTTCTTCTTACGGGAAATATCCCCTCCATAACATTTTGCAAGTACATCTTTACGAACTGCCTTTACCGTCTCACGGGCAATAATCTTGCTTCCGATCGCTGCCTGAATCGGAATTTCAAATAAATGTCTTGGAATTTCCTTTTTCAGTTTTTCGCACATCTTACGTCCTCGTGCATATGCCGTATCCGCATGTACGATAAATGATAACGCATCAACTTCTTCCTTGTTGATCAAAATATCAAGTTTCACAAGATTGGATGGTTCATATCCTTTCATATCATAATCAAAAGATGCATATCCACGTGAACGAGATTTTAACGCATCGAAGAAATCATAAATAATCTCATTCAGCGGAAGTTCATACTTGAGCAGCGCACGTGTTTCTTCCATATACTCCATGCTGATATATCGCCCCCGGCGCTCCTGGCAAAGCTGCATGATCGCTCCGACATATTCCGTCGTTACCATAATCTCTGCATTCACGATTGGCTCTTCCATATGTTCGATCTCTGAAGGGTCCGGAAGATTAGAAGGATTTGTGAGTTCAATCATCTTTCCGGCCGTCTTATAGACGCGGTATACAACCCCCGGTGCCGTCGTTACGAGATCCAGATTATACTCTCGTTCCAGGCGTTCCTGAATAATTTCGAGATGCAGTAATCCCAAAAATCCACATCGAAAACCAAATCCCAAAGCAATGGATGTCTCCGGTTCATATTGAAGTGCCGCATCATTTAGCTGCAGTTTCTCCAATGCATCCCTCAAATCCGGGTACTTGGCACCATCCGCCGGATAAAGACCGCAATAAACCATCGGATTCACTTTCTTATATCCCGGGAGGGGCTTTTTACACGGCCGTATAGCATCCGTAACTGTATCGCCGACACGGGTATCTTTCACATTTTTTAAGCTCGCCGTAATGTATCCAACCATACCTGCAGACAATTCTTCACACGGGAAAAACTGTCCTGCACCAAACGTGCCGACTTCAACGACATCTGCTTCCGCTCCGGTCGCCATCATACGCATACGCGTGCCGGTCTTAATCGTTCCTTCTTTGATCCGTGCAAATATGATGACTCCTTTATAAGAATCATATAAACTGTCAAAGATCAATGCCTGAAGCGGTCCATCCGGATCTCCTTCCGGAGGAGGGATCACTTCAACGATCTGCTCTAAAACGTCTTCGATATTAATTCCATTTTTAGCTGAAATCAATGGTGCATTTTGTGCTTCAATGCCGATCACATCTTCGATCTCTTCGATGACGCGTTCTGGTTCCGCGCTCGGCAGATCGATCTTATTGATAACCGGCATAATCTCAAGATCATGATCTAATGCCAGATATACATTCGCCAATGTCTGTGCTTCGATCCCCTGCGCTGCATCCACTACTAAGATTGCCCCTTCACATGCTGCAAGACTTCTGGAAACTTCATAATTAAAATCCACATGTCCCGGTGTATCGATTAAATTAAAGATATATTCTTCGCCGTCATCCGCCTGATATATAATTCGAACCGCCTGGGATTTGATCGTAATCCCACGCTCTCTTTCTAAATCCATATTATCCAAAACCTGGGCCTGCATTTCCCTTTCTGTTAACAGACCGGTCTTCTCAATAATTCTATCTGCTAATGTTGACTTTCCATGGTCAATATGTGCAATAATACAAAAATTTCGTATTTTACTTTGATCAAAGGCTGCCATTCATCTTCCTCCTAGTCATAATATACTACTGATTGAACAGGAAATTCCTTTGAATTTTCTATTCAACAAAAAACGCTCCGCGTAGATCGCATTTATTTTATTATGACGGAAGAAATCAAAAATGTCAATTATTTCAATACCGCTGCGATAATATCCGCCAAAGGCTTCATTGCCCGTTTTGCTTCCGAGACAGTATTGGTCTGCGCCCCTACTTCTACCAGCATGCTTCTTTTTCGATAATGCAGATTATACCGATACCCTTTTATGTATATCTTTCTTGTAAATCCCGGATATTTTTCATATGCCGCTTTTTGCATCTGCAGACTGAACGCCAGGTTCCATAATTTATTCGGATTTTTCAAATAGACGATGTTTCCATTCGTTGCGGTCCGGCTGACTCCATTGAAGAACATCACCTGTGCCGTCTTTTCTCCGTCGACATTTGCAACAAGTCTGGTACCGGACGCAACGCCGTCTCTGTGCAGGTCAATGATCACTTGAATCTGTGGATATCGGTTTAACATTTTTTCGATTCCTGCAGCCGCATAGGAATAAGCTTTTGACCGATCTAATTTTCCATTTCGAATATCATAAGAAGACTTATCGTGTATAACAGAAAATCCTTGTTTTTCCAGTTCCTTTGTCAGCTCATCTCCAACTCCCATGACCGTATCCGTCTTTTTTCCTTTTCTGCTATCCGCATAGCTCTCGCTCCCATGTGTATGATAAATTAAAATCTGTGGAGAATCCCCATCATCAACTGTTAAATCTTTACTGAATAATTCTTTTCCATTTAATTCCTGATTTGTAATTGTTGTTGTACTGTCCACCTGAATAAAATATTTTCTTAAATATGACTGACTGTACAACTGTTTGTTCGTAAATGTCCGTTTTTTCTGTTCTGTATCATCCGCTATTTGTTCTGTTTCCTCATTCTCTGAATATAGAAAAGAGGGAACTGTATTTTCGCTGATTATTTTATCACCGTGTTCACCATATTGTTCCTGGTATTCCCAAAAAGGAAACAGCACTCCGGAAACAGCTTTTTTTGTCCACTGATAAAGCATTTCCGTATTGTTGTGTTCCTGATAATCATATTGCGGAATAAACTCTATGATCGTTGTTTTTACCACTGATTCTATCTGATGAATTGTATATTCTATCAAATGATCTTTCATTTTATAAGTTTCAATACAAAACAACATCCCGGTAACTAGAGATATGAGTAAAAAAAGCAGACTGCTGATGCGCAAAAAAATTTTCATTCTTCTCACCCTCGTCCATCTTGTGTTATCTCTAACTAGTTTATTCCCGAAATTGTAAATTATTCCTCTTCTTTCACAATCCACTGATTAATACCTTCTGAAATTGTAAAACTGATTCTCTGCACCGCTTCATCCACATTTTTTGGAGTAACAAACATCTTCGCAATACTCTCATCCAGCGAACCGTGGACAAATTGGAACTGTTGTTCTTCTGATATCATATCTTCTTCAACGAGAAATTCCATTGCGTCATATAATATGGTAGAAATACTGATTACGGTCGGAACCCCGATCGCAATAACCGGAATACCCATCGTCTGTTCATTGATCCCTTTTCTATGATTTCCAATCCCTGCACCCGGCTGGATCCCGGTATTACTGATCTGAATGGTTGTATTTAATCGTTTCGAATTCCGGGCAGACAGAGCATCGATCGCAATTAATACCTCTGCTTTCGTCTCGTCTATAATTCCCTTTAATATCTCCCCGGTCTCCATTCCTGTCTGTGCCATAACACCAGGACAAATGGCTCTTATATCTTTTGTTCCATGATAATATCCGTGTTTCTGCAGATGACCGGTAATAAACAAATGATCGATTACATAAGGTCCAAGAGCATCCGGTGTTACATTCCGGTTTCCAAGTCCCGCAATTAAAACCCTCTTTCTATGCGGAAGCAAAAGCTGAAGATGCTCTGAAAGTACGGTACTCATTTCTTCATGATAAGAAAAATCATTTTCCTGTAGATCATGGCACTCCAGCGTAATATAAGTTCCTATCGGCTTGCCGAGCAGTTTACTTCCCTTTTCATTTTCAATTACAATCTTCGTTTCTTTTATATGATGTCCTGTATCAATTTTCGTTTTCATGCGTATTCCTTCTAAAGAAGACTCCTGATTCACATCTTCCTGAAGTTCAACCGCTAAATCTGTTCTCGCTATCATCCTGATTCCTCCATTCTGTATTTTTAGTATCCGATTTTCCTAAAAAAATATGCAAAAAGACATTGACAAAAAAAGTTCTTTTTACTACAATAAATGAGTATGTTTTATGCATGGCATTTTCGTGTCTCGTCATGTATGATAATTACGATAAACGATTAATCATAAAGAATACATTTGGAGGTGCCCAGAATGGCAAATATTAAATCAGCAAAAAAAAGAATTTTAGTTACTCAGACAAAAACAGCTAGAAACAAAGCAATCAAATCAAAAGTAAAAACTTACATTAAAAAAGTAGATGAAGCTGTTGCAGCAAAAGATGTTGAAGCAGCAAAGGCAGCATTAACTTCTGCTATTTCTGAAATCGACAAAGCTACAAAAAAAGGTATTTACCACAAAAATACAGCAGCTAGAAAAGTTTCCAGATTAACAAAAGCTGTTAACAGCATTGCTTAGTTTTTTATAATAAGATAAAACATACAAAAAAAAGAGATAAGTACCGTCAGCTTATCTCTTTTTTATTGTACAGGAAATTCCGCTGAAATTTCCTATACAATAAAAACGCTCCGCGAGGATGCGACCAGATGCATAAAGAAACATGACTGCTTACAGCAGTCTGCATCTGGCGCGCAAAGCGAAGCAAGTCCCTCAGGGACTGAGGGATTTAGGGAGTTCGAAGCGGACTTGTCCGCTTTGTTCTATAGAAAGTTCTTATAATCGTTCGCTTATCTGCGTCTCAATCACCATTCTATGCCGTATCTCTTTGATCCATATCGCTCCGGATTCAGGTGTCTGATAAATATTGATCTTTCTTTTATTTAAGCGCTCAATCAGCTCTTTATGAGGATGCCCATACCGATTATCCATTCCGCATGAGATAACGGCATATTCCGGCCTGATCATATCCAACAGTTCATCATTACTTGCATTCTTTGAACCATGATGACCGACTTTTAACATGGTAATGTCCTCAAGCGGCAAATGGCAGAAGTCCTGTTCTCCATCCTTTTCCAGATCACCTGTCAGCATACAGGAAAATGATTGATATTTTAATAGAAATACGAGCGACTGCTGATTCTTTTCAGCAGAATAATTCTTTGCCGGAAAAATACATTGAAGCGTCAATTCCTTATCCTTTAAAATATCATTTCTCGAAAATAAAAGGACCGGTATCCGCCTGTTTTTAGCTTCCGTACAAATTACCTGATATCCGCTGTCAGCTTTATCTGTATTTTGATAAATCACCAAATGTTCCATTTCGTAATCGGATTCAAGCATTTCCAAAATTCCATTATAATGGTCTTCATCAAAGTGGGTGATCATCACATAATCCAACTTTTTTATCCCTTGTGATTTTAAATATGGCAGTATTCTATATTTCCCAACCTGCGAAACATCTGTACTGCCTCCGTCAATCATATAGTGATGTCCGTACGGACTGCTAATCACAATGCAATCCCCCTGCCCAACATCTAAAAAGGTAATCTGAAATCCTTTTGCCGGTGAAATGCAGATCAAAAAGATCCCAATTAACATGCAAAAAGATGAATACAGGTATTTTTTCCGACAAATGAGTGCACAAAAACAGCATAAAATCATAACATACACGAAGACCTGTACAAAATCAGGCTTCCCTGTAATATAGGACGGAAAGATAAGATTGGACTGATAAAAAGATAGGATCATATGACATAGTCGAAAGAACATATGAGCCGGGGTCAAAAGACCTAAGAAGCCACATGCAACTAAAAGTGGCATAAGTGGAATAACAACAAAATTTAACAAAATAGAAAATGGCGAAGTTTCGTAGAAAAACCAAAGCTGGATTGGCAATAATACAAGCCAGACAGATATTCCAAGCCACAAAGTCTGTCCCCAACCGCACATTTTAAAACATGGATAAACACATCCGATTGCAAAAATTGCCCCAAAAGACAATAAAAAACCGGAGTCCCAAAGATAATAAGGATTCTCTGTCAAAATCAGAATTCCGGCAAGCGAAGCTGAGGACAAAAAATCATAACTCCTTCCCTTTATATCAGCCCCAATAAACAGAATGAGCATCATAACAGCTCTTAAAGCGGCCACTGCATTCCCGATCATAATACAGTACGGAATCATGACGACAAATGATAATAGTCCTGCTGGAGCAAACGTAAGTCCGAGTCTTTTTAACAGACGATAGAATGTTCCTCCAAGCATAGATATATGCAGTCCCGAAATCGCCAGGATATGTGCCACTCCATTTTTCTGATACTGCTCCTTTAATTTGTCATCTAAAAAAGATTTTTCACCGAGAAGCACTGCACAAAGAATTCCAGAATCTTCTTCCGTTAAATACTGTCTGCATTTATTGATCCAAGCTGATTTTTGCCGGTAAATTGCAGTCAATAGCTTGTGGTCGGTAGAATCAATCACTTCAATATTCTCATAAAAGCCGCTGTAATAAATATTGCGGCAGCCATAATACTGCTTAAGATCAAATTGACCTGGATTACGCGGAATATCATATGCCTTCATCTTGGTATGAATACATACTCTATATCCAGGCAATATTCCTTCCGTGGGACCGTAAAATAATGCATATCCATCATACTGTCTGTTATCGACAGACAACGAACGGAGCTTTATCACTTCTGTTTTCCCGGCCCCTACTTCTGCAACAACTCCTGTTATTTCTCCGCTCAGCGCTGTATCTGATATAACATTTTGATTTTCAAGAACGATAAGCAAAATACCGATCAATAAACCGGTAATAAAATAATTTAAATATCTTTTTAAGCAAAAGAAAAAGCCACAGACTTTCTGTCCGATCAATATCTGAATAAGACAGAACGCCATGGCTGCTCCTGCCATTATCTTATTCATGCAAAAACATCCCTCTCCAAGGACAACGCCAGCAAAAACATAAAATAATGGTCTATTTTTCATTTTTATTTTTCTTCTTTCATTGGAAGTTCCTCAAATGCAAAGCTGTCTGCAGTCAGAGAGCCAATCGGAGTATTATCAGAATCCATCATTGTTTTCCCACCGATGGAAAATTCCACATAATCAATGCCATCAATCTGAACAAGCGTTTTTACGATCGCTGCTCTGCAAATAACATCTTTGGACTTGTCTATATTTTCATAACCGACCGCAAAATCGATGTTGGCTACATTATTGCGTGCGACAACGTTATTGATCACAACTTCATTTGGAATTGCAACAAGGTGATCCTCTTCCTCAGGATCCTCCAACATCCAGTCGACCATTTCGTCTACCGCACTTTGCTTATCTTCATTCTCCGATTCCTTCCGTTCTTCATATGCCAGTTTATCCCCTGTCTCATTAGTAAAATAAACCTTTACATATGTGTCATTTTCCGATTCGGAAATATCCGGTTCCTCCGACCGACATCCTGTAAGGAATATCATAAATACACACAAAAAGAAGAACAGGAAATATCTTTTTCTCATGTCATTCTCCTTTCTATGCATGATAATTCAATGGGATACGCACCGTAAATGTAGTACCTTCCCCTTCTTTACTATATAGTTTAATTGCGCCCTTGTGTACTAAGATTGCATTTCTTGTAATTGCAAGTCCCAGACCGGTTCCTCCTGTTTTCCGTGAACGCGCTTTATCGACACGATAAAAACGTTCAAAAACCTGATCCTGGCAATCCTCTGGAATACCGACACCTGAATCTGCAACTTTAACATAAAAATACTTGTGATCTGCATTTAGTGAAACGCGGATCCATCCATCGTCTTTGTTATATTTGACCGCATTCTCGATCAGATTTGAAAATGCAAGGGATAACTTAATCTGATCTACCTCTGCCGTAACAGGGCGAAAACTTTCAAATGTCATTTCAATATTTCTTTTCTGAGCCAGCGGCTTGATTCTCTTCAGAATAACTTCCAGCAATTCGTTAATATTCGTCGCCTTAATGTCAACCTTTGCCGCTTTTTTATCTAATTTGACTAATGATAAAAGATCGGTAATAATCTCATTCTCGCGATCGATCTCTTCTACAATATCCGTCAGAAATTCACGATATACCTCTTCCGGCATACCTTCCTGTGCCAGCAGAGAATCCGCCAACACTTTCATTGACGTCATCGGCGTCTTCAACTCATGAGATACATTTGAGACAAACTCCTGTCTGGAATCCTCAAGAACCTGGATCTTCGATAAAATATCATTAAACAGCTGCACAGTTGTTTTCATCTCCGTAGATCCGACTTCTTCTACTAATTCATCCTCATGTCCCATGGCAATATACTTTAAATTTTTTTCAACCTTCTTAAAGTCTCTCGTTAACAAAACGCTTAACAAAGCCGCCAATGAGATGCCTATCAAGATGAATACCGTAGACAATAATGCCCTCTGTGTACGAATCTCATCCTTTGTAGCAATAATATCGGCCATAGAAACATCTGCCATAACAATGCCCAGAATCTCATCATTTTTTGAATTTTCGTATACAACCGGAATCATCAATTCCATATACTCGCCGGGATAAGTAATAATTTTCTTCTTTTTCCCATTCATAATCTGTATCACGTCAGATGACAGAAAATATCTGCCCTGATAACCGGTATAGGTATCCTTCAAAATACGATAGTTTTTATTCATAACAATTAACCGTCCTCCAAATGAAACGGCTAATTGGTCAATCTGTGTTGAAACAGAATTTGTATTGTCATCAATTGAAAAGTTTACCGCAGCAATCTGATTGGCGATCAGACTGCATTGATTTTCCACAGTTGATATTTTTAAATCCAATGCTTTTTCATTATAGGAGTTCTCCAAACTCTGTCCAAAGAAAAATACAATACCAACGGTGAGCACGGATAAGGATGAAAAAATCAAAAATCTTATACTGCGGAATACGGATAACTTCTCCTTAACCCTGGAAATAATAACCTACACCCCATTTTGTATGTATAAATTCAGGCTCACCAGAATCACGCTCGATCTTCTCACGAAGCCGACGGATATGTACATCTACTGTACGCACATCACCCGGATAATCATATCCCCAAACCTTTTTCAGAAGATCATCGCGGCTGTAAACTTTATTGAGATTCGAAATCAATAATTTCAGCAAGTCAAATTCTTTTGCGGTCAAATTCACTTCTTTATCATCTACATATACTCTTCGACTCTCAAAATCGACTTTTAAACCATTGCATTCGACCGTATGCGGTTTATCCGGTACAACCTCTTTTCCATGTCCGCTGCGTCGAATAATCGCTTTAATTCTTGCTTTTACTTCAAGAATATTAAATGGTTTTGTAATATAATCGTCAGCGCCATAATCCAATCCTAAAATCTTATCCATATCATCGCCTTTTGCTGTCAGCATGATAATCGGCATATCAGAAAACTCGCGGATTGCCTGACAAACTTCAAACCCGGATAATTCCGGCAGCATTACATCCAACAAAACGACATCATACTCTGTCTTTTTTGCCATCTCCAATGCTTCCTGACCATCATATGCACAGTCAACCGTATAATCGTCTTGTAGAAGACTAAACTTAATTCCTTTTACAATTAATTTTTCGTCATCAACAACGAGTATCCTTCTTCCCATATTCTTCCACCTCTACTAAAGCGTAATATAATCCTTGATCTTATTATATACGCCTTCTTTTATGCCTGATATTTTCATTAAGTCTTCTGTCGACTGAAAGCTTCCATGCTCTTCCCGATAAGAAATAATGCTGTCTGCCTTCGCCTCACCTATCCCCGGCAGAGTCATAAACTCTTCCTTGGTTGCCTGATTGATAGAAATAAGGCCGCCGGAATCCTTTCCTGGCTTTTCCGTCGACATCTTCTGCTGCTCTGTCCTGGAAGGAACATAAATCTGTTGTCCATCCTCCATCTTCTGTGCCTGATTGATACCCTCAGAAGCCGCTTCCTTCGTAAGCCCTCCTGCTGCTTCTATCGCAGATATAATTCTGGCATCCCGATCAAACTGATATACACCCGGATGCTTCACTTCACCACATATATAGATCTGAATTGCCGAATCAGAGGGACTTTCTTCAGTCTCCTGCTCAGAACGATCTTCTGTCGAAACAACAATATCCTCAGATTCTTTTTCGCAGGCACAAACGGCAGCCATCAGCATGAAACATATCGTAATTAATATCACCATCTTACACTTTTTCATATCAAATACCTCCGTCCCATAGCCCGGATATATTTCTATCATGCAGAACACGCTGATATTAATTCACTATAGCTATTTTAACTAATTTTATTCCTGGTTACAAGAGGAATTTATGTTTTCCATTTAAAAATTACGATACCGACGATTGTAACCGCCGCCCCAAAAACTTTGCTCCATTGAAATGGCACTTTTTCCGCTCCGAATAAACCAAACAGTTCAATCAAATATGCAATAATGATCTGAGAAATAACAATTAACATGACTGCTTTTGCAGGACCCAGATTGTTCATACTCTGTATGACCGTCATCGTAATTCCAGCCCCCAAAATACCGCCGAGCAGAAAATATTTGGGTTCTACTTTCATCAGCGTCAAAAATGAATGATCTCTTTCTTTGACCGCCCATATCACCAGGCATAAAAGAAAACCCGTAAGCTGCACAAAACTATTGGCAACCCACAAACTTGTCTGTTTGGTTACTCCTGTATTAAAAACGCCCTGAATGCTCATCAGAGCACCTGAAAGAAATGCAATTAAAATACTGATCATTTTCTCAAACTCCTTTTCTTACAGATAGTATTTTAATAGAAGTATGTGTAAATAGTGGATTATTATTCATTCGTTAAATGAAAAAGTGAATTCGTGATTTTTACAAAGTATCGATTTTGCAGGACT
>JAUNOI010000064.1 GCA_030531165.1 Lachnospiraceae bacterium | reverse complement strand
ATAACTTTGTACGAAAACCATCCGAAATAAATATATTTCCATTTTCTGAATGAACTTCAATATTCATCCATTTATCTGCCTTTTCATACCCTTCTTTTTCTGTAATCAATTTGTCATCAACATAACAAATATTTTGTTGTTCGCTATCTGCATCATACGGATATTCTGCCACTAATTTCCTATTTTTGTTCCTGATAACAATCTTATCTTCTTCCTCTGATAAGATCATATATGCAAATCCCTTATGATTATATTGATAAATATTGCCTGGCACCGTCATATCACAAACACATACATAATCATCATAAGTATACATAGAATATCCACCAAATGAATACGGTAATTGATAATATCCCTTCCATTTTCCATTTTCATCATACACCAACACCTGACTTAATCGATTTAAAACATACACCTGATGATCGAAAGAAATCATATAATCTGCGCCTGTACAAATAGATCTTTCTGCACGAATAATGTCATAAGAACCCCGATTGTTTTTTATCGAAAATACTGCAAAAAAATACTGACATGCAAGAAAGAGGATGCATATAATCATTATGAATTTATGAATATTTCGTTTCTTGTTGTTTAAATCCATAATGCAAACCTCTTCCCTGTATATCAGAAACATAATAGACAAATTAATATTTCATGCCTAAAAATCTTATTATTATTTTAGCATACCCGTTTACAGGAAACAATTCTATTTTAATCCGCTAAGCCCCCACCGCCTGCTGGTATTCTTTTAATTTCATCCTCGCCTTTGGAGTAAGATATCGAGGTACCTGAATTTGCACGATGACATATTGATCACCTTTGACGGTTGGTCGTTCCATCAATGGCATACCTTTTCCCCGCAACCGAATTTTCGTTCCCGACTGTGTACCAGCCTGGATTTTACAGTTTACCTTGCCATACAGAGTCTGTACGATTGTTTCTCCACCTAATACAGCAGTTGTATACGGAATTTGTATTGATGTATAAATGTCATTTCCTTTTCGTTCAAATCCATTCTTTTCTTCTACTGTCACCTCCAATAATAAATCTCCCGCCTCATCTCCATATAGAGATGTTTCACCTTTTCCTTTCAAACGTATTTTCTTACCGCTGTCAATACCGGCTGGTATCCTAACTTTTAAAGATGTCGTGCGGCCGTGAGAATCTTTCAGCTGAATAACTCTCTCATTTCCATAGACCGCATCCTCAAAAGGAACGGAAATCCTGGCAGTCACATCCCGTCCTTTTCTGTCATAGCTTCTGTAATTCGTTCGAGAGCCAAATCCACGACCAAAGAAATTATCAAAAATATCTCCCATGTCATCATCGCTAAAATAATATTCCTGATACGTATCTCCACTTCCGAAATCAAAATCACCAAAACTCCCACGATAAGTACTCTGCTCACGATTTCCAGCACCCATACTTTCATCAAATGCTGAGAAACCATACTGATCATAAAGTTTTCTTTTTTCTTTATCTCCCAAAATATCATATGCCTCTGATATTTCTTTAAACCTTCTTTCCGCCTGTTTATCTCCCGGATTGGTGTCAGGATGATATTGTTTTGCCAGTTTTCGATATGCCTGTTTGATTTTCTTCTCATCGGCATTCTTTGGAACGCCGAGTACTTCATAATAATCTCTTTTCATCTACATACTCACCCCTTTTCCATATTATGCAAAACAGGAACGCTCCGCAAAGCGTCCCTGTCCATCCGTCATATATTGCATACTAGCCTTCGATTGTAATAAATGATTTCTCTTCTACCTGAGGTTTTGCCTCTTTCTTTGGTACGGTAATCTTCAAAATTCCATCTTCGAATTTTGCTTTGATATCTTCCTGTGTGATCTCATCTCCTACATAGAAAGTTCTGCTGCAATTACCGTAATATCTTTCCCGGCGGATATATTTGCCATCTTTATCTTTCTCATCGTTCTTTGTAGAATTCTGAGCACTGATCGTCATATAACCGTCTTTTAATTCTGCTTTGATATCCTCTTTCTTATATCCCGGAAGATCGATATCCAGTTCATAGCTTTGATCGGTTTCTTTTACATCCGTCTTCATAATTGTGTTGACCGAATTGGAATAACGAGTGACCGGTTTTGCAAAATCATTAAAAAAGTCATCAATTAAGTTTTCTCCAAAAATACTAGGCATTAACATATGTCATCTCTCCTTTTTTCATATATGTGGAATGTTTTCACATTCTCTTTGTTACCTTTGTTCTATTTGTAATATAACACTTATTTTAGCACTCGTCAAGCGTAAGTGCTAATAATTTTTGTGAAAATTCTGTGAACATATTTGTTATGCCTTATTTTACAGAATCCTATTCATTGACCGACTGATTTACGATATTAAAATATGTCTTTGATGTTAACAGATAGATAAACGCATATACAACTGCAAAGAAAATATAAGTGATCGCCATTACCTTCATCGCAAGTACCGTATTTTCCATGATCGCAAATGATAATAAAAGAAATACAATATTTCTTGTAAAGATCAAATGAATTCCCGCAAGAATCAACGGCAATAAAAATGTAATAACTACCTGTGAATATATACTTTTTTTGATTTCCTCTGTTGTCATGCCAATTTTCCGCATAATCGAAAATCGTTTCTGATCCTCATACCCTTCCGATATCTGTTTGTAATACATGATCAATACAGTCACAAAGAGAACAAGAATATTGATCATAACCGCAAGGAATAGCAGGCCTCCTGAAAGACCATAGTATCTCGCGCCTTTTTCTTCTTGTGAATAGCAGGATACTCTCTGATCTTTCGCCGCCTCTGCCGTCTTCGTCACGGCTTCATTGATTGCATCATAAAGCTTTGACATCGTGTTGTCCTTTTGTTCCATGTCGATTCCATAATCATATTGAATGCGCATATAATTTCGTTCTGAACAGAGCAGCGCTCCATCCTCTTTTCCCATAAACGAATAAAGATCCGGAACGACTAAAAACAGAATTTCACAGCCGTGTGCATCTAAATTATCTCCATCCAGTCTTGCAACAGTCATATTCGGAATCTGTTCTGTAATCCCTTTTACTTTTACCTTTTCACCATTGTATTTTGTCATCTCACCGGATAGATTTTCCACGCTTTCCGATGCAGCGTAAACTTCATCCGCATTTAATTTTAAAGAAGTATGGCATAATTTGTTATAATCTTTCAAAGATATCGTGCGAAGCCAAACAATTTTCTGATTGCCTTCTTCCCATCCCGGATAGAATCCAGAACCCGGCTCAAACCATGTATTACGCATGTCATGCGTTAGATCCAGTTTACCGTCCACAATCATTGCAAGCATGTTCATGGAATAACATTCTGTGGATTTTACATCTTTTCCATCTGTAATATCCTCGATTTGAGACTGATAGCGGTTTGTATATGTTTTTGACGCCATCTCACCTTTCAGATTTTTTGTCGGAATCTCAATCACGGTTCCAATATCGTACGGATAATGATCTTCGATCACTTCCATCGAACCAGCATAAAATGATACTGAAAATGAAAACATAACTAGAATGAATGTAATCAAAATGCAGATGACCGCAAGACTCGCCCCATTTCGTTTCATTCGGTACGACATCGTTGATACTGTAATAAAATGCGAAGTTTGATAATAATAACGCTGATTCTTCTGCAGACGTTTACAAAGATAAACTGAGGCGCAGATAAATATCAAAAATGTTCCAATGATAATCAGCACAGCAGCAACTCCCATTTTTTGAAATGACAGCGTCAGATCCAATTTCGATACGATATCATAGCCTGCCACGATCAACACCAGACTGGCTGCCGCAAGAATCAGACTGCCCTTCGGCGGGCGTTCCCCTGCCGAATCGCTGTGCAAAAGTTCAATAGGATTATTATCACGAATCTGACGCATCATATTTAGTAAAATCAACAGAAAGATACCCGCAAATACGACAATCGCAGTCAAAACCGATTTCCACTCAACATAAATATAATAGTTAACCGCTCTGTCCATAATATTTAACAGACCGAGTTCCGCAGCCTTTGAAAGCAAAACACCAAAAACAATTCCGCCCACCACAACGATTCCATAAGTCATTAGCGTTTCCCAAAATAACAGATAAAAAATATTCTTTTTATTCATTCCAAGAATATTATATAATCCCAGTTCCTTCTTTCTTTTCTTAACTAACGATGAACTCGTGTAAAAGAGAAATGGAACCGAAAAGGCTCCAACCGCCCATGAACCGCATTGAAACATCACCAACAAATACTCTTTGCCTGGAAGATTATTTATAATGTCCGATTCTCCCAAAAAACTGAAAATGTAAAAAACCGTTACCATTGCGATCGCGGCAACAAAATATGGGTAATATAGCTTCTTATTTTTCTCAATTCCTGTCCATGCTAGTTTTGGATAAAGACCGTGATTCATCGACGTTCACCTCCCGTCTGAAGGATGGTAAGCGTATCGGATATTTTCTGATACAGTTTTTCATCATTGTCTGCTCCTCGGTAGATCTGGTGGAACACTTCTCCATCTTTGATAAATAAAATACGGTTCGCCCTACTCGCTGCTGCAACCGAATGAGTTACCATAAGAATCGTCTGTCCCTCCCGATTGACCTCGCCGAATAAATGCAATAACTCATCCGAAGAACGGGAATCCAACGCTCCAGTTGGCTCATCTGCTAAGATCAGCTGAGGACTCGTAATCAATGCCCTTGCAACGGCGGCTCTCTGCTTTTGTCCTCCCGACACTTCATATGGATATTTTTTCAGAAGTTCTGTAATACCGAGCATCTTTGCAATCGGCAAAATCCTCTGCTGCATTTCTTTATAAGGCTTATTTGCGAGTACGAGCGGCAGATAAATATTATCCTCCAATGTAAATGTGTCCAAGAGGTTAAAGTCCTGAAAGACAAATCCCAGATTATCCCGGCGAAAACCAGCAATTTGATTTTCCGAAATCTGCGTGATATCCTCTCCATTCAACAACACGGAACCACCCGTCGGCTTATCAAGCGCCGCAAGAATATTCAGCAGTGTCGTTTTTCCAGAACCCGATTCACCCATGATCGCTACATATTCGCCTTTTTCTACAGAAAAGCTGACATTGCGGAGTGCCATAACCTGATTCGCTCCAAACCTCGTTGTGTATACTTTTTTCAGTCCTGTTACTTCTAATATATTCATGTTTTTCTCCCTCCTTCTTCCTTTCTGGAACTATCATAGCAAAAAGAAGGAAATGCATTCCATCGATTCGGCTTACATTTCCTTCTCACTTCTTACATTTTTGTTAGATTTATATGACTGAAATTGATCCTGACCATTGTTCCCACATCTTCTTCCGAAAAAATAGAAATTCCATGTCCGAGCCGATCGCAGATCTGCTTGCATAAATACAATCCAAGACCGCTCGCCCGCTTATCCATGCGTCCATTATTCCCAGTATATCCTTTTTCAAAGACGCGCGGAAGATCCTCCTGCGCAATTCCGATTCCTGTATCAC
Source organism: Lachnospiraceae bacterium (assembly GCA_030531165.1). Lineage (GTDB taxonomy): Bacteria > Bacillota > Clostridia > Lachnospirales > Lachnospiraceae > Fimousia. The sequence goes on along the minus strand of JAUNOI010000064.1, from coordinate 7,446 downwards.
TAATACAGAGTGTCTCCAGCTGCTCAAATGAAATCGTCACCGAACCCTCATTTGTATATTTTAAGGCATTGGAAAGAATCTGTTCTATGACAAAGGACAGCCATTTTTCATCCGATACAACCATCATGCCCACCGGAGTATAATGAAGATTTAACTTCTTCATAATAAAATCTCTGCGGAGTTTCCGTATATTTTCCTTTAATATATCATCTAAAGAAACCTCACGAAATACATAATCGGATGCATCCGCATCCAATTTCAAATACGTCAGCGCCATCTCAACATACTGCTCAATATGCAAAAGATCCGATGCCAGCCTGCGCGACAACGGTGAATCCTCTGTATTCAAATGCAGCTGCATAGACGCAATCGGTGTCTTAATCTGATGTACCCATACTGTAAAATAGTCCATCATTTCTTTCTCTGATTCCGCCATCCGGTCTTCCATCATCTGCATTTCGCGACACACTTGTAAAAGAATCTGTTCATAATCCTCTTCCTCCATATTCGGATCATTTTGGAAAAATTCACACATCGTAGCAGGATGCAGCGTCCGAATCACCATTCTCTTTTCATGTTTTTTATATGTTTTATGAACGGATACCGCGAAAAAAAGGATACCGATAAATAAGCACAAGCCCGCGGGATACAAAATGGCTGCAACTGGCAGATGATAGAGACAGAAAATCACCATAAAAATACAGACAAACAACATCTGCATCAAGATCAGATGCAGATGTTCCCGCAAATACCGAAATAGGAATTTCATACATTTTCCTCCTCGATATAATACCCAATGCCAAATTTTGTCCGAATAAAATCAGGCAGTCCGGCTGATTCTAATTTCTTTCGAAGTCGATTTACATTGACGGTCAGCGTATTATCATCGATATAACAATCTGATTCCCACAATGTGTCCATCAAATGCTCCCTGCTGACCACTTTTCCTTTATTTCCCATTAACAGAGACAAAATCTTATGTTCATTTTTCGTCAGATCAATGGACTGATCCTGATACTGCAATACGCCGGTTTCCACATTTAGAAACGCTCCCCTGTGTTCAAATACCAACATATTATCGGCAAAATCATACGTTCGGCGTAACAACGCCTGCATCTTTGCAATCAACACATCAATATCAAATGGCTTTGCAATAAAATCATCCCCACCCATATTCATTGCCATAATCATATTCATATGGTCTGAAGCGGAGGACAGAAAAATAATCGGTACATTTGATACCTTGCGGATTTCTGTACACCAATGATATCCGTTAAAAAATGGCAAACCAATATCCATAATCACCAGATGAGGCTGTATTTCAGAGAATTCTGAAAGAATATTCCGGAAATTTTTCACTGCGATGATCTCCAATTCCCATTGTTCTCCCCGATTCCTAACCGCTTCCAAGATTCCCTGATCGTCTTCTATCATAAACATGCGATACATTTCATACCTCCAATCTTGTCAGATACTTTGTATACATTATACCACAAATAAATGCAGAAGCAATTTATTCATTTCCGAACGTTTCCATAATATAATCTGCCACATAAACACCACTTGCCGATGCATGGGATAAAGAATGAGTAACCCCGCTTCCATCACCGATCACATATAGGCCTTTATGCCTTGTTTCCAGATTTTTGCTGAGTTCCACTTCCATATTATAAAACTTCACTTCGACGCCATAGATCAGCGTATCATCATTTGCCACACCTGGAGCAATCTTGTCCAGTGCGTAAATCATCTCGATAATTCCGTCCATGATCCGTTTTGGAAGAACAAGACTTAAATCACCTGGAGTCGCTGCCAGCGTCGGCCGTACCGTTCCTTCTTCAATCCTCTTCTGCGTACTCCTTCTTCCCCGTTCCAGATCCCCGAACCGCTGCACAATCACACCTCCGCCAAGCATATTCGATAATCTCGCAATGCTTTCGCCATATCCATTGCTATCCTTAAATGGCTCTGAAAAATGCTTTGCAACCAAAAGTGCAAAGTTTGTATTCTCTGTCTTTTTCGAGGCGTCCTCAAAACTATGTCCGTTTACCGTTATGATTCCGTTTGTGTTCTCATTGACAACGATTCCATTTGGATTCATACAAAATGTTCGCACATCATCCTCAAATTTTTCGGTCCGATATACAATTTTGCTTTCATACAGTTCATCCGTAATATCTTCGAAAATCACCGCCGGAATCTCAACGCGTACCCCGATATCAACGCGGTTTGACTTTGTCGGAATCTCCAAATCCCGGCACACTTTTTCCATCCATTTACTTCCGCTCCGTCCGACAGAAATGATACACTGCTTCCCATCCGTTTCACCACGATCCGTGATGACCCGGTATCCGCTTTCGATCATCTCCACCTTATGAACCGGTGTATTAAAAAAGAAATCTACCTTCTCTTTTAATTCCTCATAAAGATGATCCAGCACTACATAATTAATATCTGTTCCAAGATGGCGCACGGACGCTTCAAGCAGCGTTAATTTATTCTGCATACAGGTCTTTTTAAACTTCGTACCCGCCGTTGAATACATTTTTGTGTCTGCCCCGCCATATTTCACATTGATCTGATCGACATACTCCATCAACTCAGTCGCCTTTTTCTTGCTGATATAAGTATGCAGTGTACCGCCAAAATCATTCGTAATGTTGTATTTTCCATCTGAAAATGCACCTGCGCCGCCAAATCCATTCATAATCGCACAAGATTTGCAATGAACGCAACTTTTGATTTTTTCTCCGTCAATCGGACAATGTCGCTTTTTCAGTTCATTTCCTGATTCAAATACTGCTATTTTCAGTTCCGGCATTTTTTCCGCAAATTCATATGCGGAGAAGACACCTCCCGGACCAGCACCAATGATTAATACATCATACATGAAATTCACTTCTCCCTTCATCCTGTTTCTTACATACTGTAATTTCCTCAAACTCGCTGCGCCACCTCATGAAACTCAAAATGTTTCGGACTATGGCGCGACTGCGTATATTCAAACATAATTCCATCATTATTATACGTAGAATTACTAACAACGGCTACACAATTACAGCCGTTCAACTCCAAATTCTCCTCATCCGTCTTATTTACTGATTCCACAGTAATCACCCGTTTTGTTGTCGCAATTGAAATATTCAGCTTTTCCTCTAAATACTGATAGATGGACTGCGCCGCAATCTCCTTCGACAAATACGTCACAACATCTTTTAAAAAATAATTATGGTCAATAATCAGCGGAACTCCATCGATCAGGCGGACTCTCTGTATATAATAAACCTCTTTTCCCTTTTCCATTCCTGTTTTCGCATGAATTTCTTCATTTACATACATTTCCGAAAATAAAATTACCTTTGTTGTATACTGGATTCCATTTCGATTAGACGCCTCCGTAAAGGATTCAATTCCACTTAACGTAAACTGAGCCGGATGACCAGGCTGATAAATCACCCTCACCCCTTTTCCACGAATCGACTGCGCGTAGCCACCGGCACATAAATCCTGTATCGCCCGGCGAACTGTATTTCTGGAACAATCAAACTCCTGGATCAAAGTATGTTCAGACGGCAGCAATTCCTTATATTCGTATTCTAAGTTTTCGATTCTCTGTTTTAAAACATGATATATTTCTCTATATTTACTTTTTGGCATTCTAAATATCCCTTTCTTATTCCTATGATGTCTAAACAAGTTGTCATAAATTATTATAATGTAATAAAGTCTATAAATCAATAAAAATTGCATAAATTTCAAATTCGCTCTTGACTTGTTTAAACAAGTATGATATAACTAAATCAGAAAACATGTTTAAACAAGTTTTGGTAGTAAAGATAATCAGTAAAGGAAGAAAATTGGAGGAAAAAAATGGGTAAGTACGAAAACGATGCAAAAGAACTGCTGGAATTCGTCGGCGGTAAACAAAACATTGCAGCTATCACACATTGTGTCACACGAATGAGATTTGTATTGAATGATCCGTCTGCCGCGGATGTAGCAAAAATCGAATCTATGAAAGTCGTAAAAGGAACTTTTACACAGGCTGGACAATTTCAGGTCATCATTGGAAATACTGTCGCCGACTTTTACAATGATTTTGTTGCGGTTGCAGGCATTGAAGGGGTTTCAAAAGATGCAGTAAAAAAAGCTGCCAAACAAAACCAGAATGCCTTACAACGAGCTATTTCCGCTTTGGCAGAAATCTTTGCTCCGCTGATTCCGGCGATCATCACTGGCGGTTTGATCTTAGGATTCCGCAATTGTATTGACAGTATGTATTTATTTGAAAACGGCACAAAGACGCTTTGCGACATCAGCCAGTTCTGGGCAGGAATCGACAGCTTTTTATGGTTGATCGGCGAAGCCGTCTTCCACATGCTTCCGGTCGGCATCTGCTGGTCTGTAACAAGAAAGATGGGCACTACTCAAATGTTAGGAATTGTCCTCGGTCTGACATTGGTATCAGGCCAACTGCTCAACGCATATTCCGTTGCATCGACTGCTGCTGCGGATATTCCATATTGGGACTTTGGATATTTTCATATTAATATGATCGGTTATCAAGCACAGGTATTACCTGCGATCTTAGCAGCTTTTGTTCTTGTTTATTTGGAAAAATTCTTCCGAAAGATTACGCCGCAGGTTGTATCGATGATCGTTGTTCCATTTTGCAGTTTAGTTCTTGCAGTCATCGCAGCACACTTTATCGTCGGACCAATCGGATGGAAAATTGGTTCAGCAATTTCTCAGGTTGTTTATGCTGGCATTACCGGTTCCTTTAAAGTCATTTTTGGTGCAATTTTCGGTTTCGTTTATGCACCACTCGTCATTACTGGTCTCCACCATATGACAAATGCAATTGACCTTCAATTAATTGCAGATTATGAAGGAACGATGCTCTGGCCAATGATCGCACTTTCCAACATTGCACAGGGTTCTGCAGTACTCGGAATGATTTTCTTGCAGCGAAAGGATACGGAAGCACAGGAAGTCAATATCCCTGCCTGTATCTCCTGCTATCTCGGGGTAACCGAACCTGCAATCTTCGGCGTAAACTTAAAACATGTATTTCCATTTGTCTGCGGTATGATCGGCTCTGCATGTGCAGCAATCGTCTGCGTTGCAACAGGCACGATCGCAAATGCAATCGGAGTCGGTGGAATTCCCGGAATCCTTTCCATCCGTCCGTCATCCATCGCAACATTTGCAATTGCAATGATATTTGCACTGATCATTCCATTCGTACTGACCGTTATCGTAGGCAAAAGAAAATTTAGTGCTGATTCTTCTGATCACACAGATGCACCGCAAAATACAGAAGAAGTTATGAACGAAGAAGTGACCGAATTAAAAGCATTTTTATCTGGTAACGTAATCCCTGTATCAGAAGTAAATGACGGTGTATTTTCTGCCGGCATCATGGGAGACGGTCTTGCAATTGAACCGGAAAATGATATTGTATATGCTCCGGCAAACGGAAAAATCGTAACACTAATGGATGATTCCAGACACGCATGTGCCATGTCTCTTGCAAACGGAATGCAGATTCTGATTCATGTCGGATTAGACACCGTCAGCATGCAAGGAGACGGATTCGAATATTTCGTTAAACTCGGCGATTATGTCAAAGAAGGCGATCCGCTGATTAAATTTGACCGGGATAAAATCCGTCAGGCAGGTTTTCGCGACGTAACGATGCTGATCATTGCAGAAGAAGGAAATGCCAAGAATATCAAAATGAATACCGGCATCAAAGCAACAGAAAAACAGACGCAGATTATCAGCTTCTCATAGGAGGATACTCATTTGAAGAATTTTAAAGACAGCGTAATATATCAGATTTATACAAAATCCTTTCAGGATTCCAATAACGACGGACTCGGCGATATCCGAGGCGTCGTTGAAAGGTTGGATTATCTGCATGACTTGGGGATCGATTACATCTGGATGACTCCATTCTTCGTTTCTCCATTAAACGATAACGGTTACGATGTTGCAGATTACAAAGCGATCGATCCAACATTTGGCACAATGGCAGATGTCGAACTTCTTATAAAAGAAGCGGACAAACGCGGAATCGGACTGATGTTCGACATGGTATTTAACCATACTTCAACCTCTCATAATTGGTTTCAAAGAGCCTTAAATGGAGAACAAAAATACATGGATTACTATTTTTTTCAAGATGGCAGTCCTGAATGCCCTCCGACCAACTGGCAGTCAAAGTTCGGAGGCAATGCATGGGAATACGTTCCTTCCCTCAAAAAATGGTATCTGCATCTCTTTGACAAAACACAGGCTGATTTAAATTGGGATAATCCAGCTGTTCGCGAAGAATTAAAAAGTGTCATTCGTTTTTGGAAGGAAAAAGGAGTCAAAGGCTTTCGCTTTGATGTTGTCAATTTGATCTCTAAACCATCCACATTTGAAAACGATAAAACCGGAGACGGAAGACGCTTTTATACCGACGGACCTCATATCCACGAATATCTTCAGGAATTAGTCACAGATACCGGCATCGAAGATATGGTCACCGTAGGAGAAATGTCCTCGACTTCACTAGAAAATTGCATTCGTTATTCCAGTCCTGCTGAAAAAGAATTATCGATGGTCTTTCATTTCCATCATTTAAAGGTAGATTATAAAGATGGAGATAAATGGGAACTTCAAAGCCCTGATTATCGAAAATTAAAAGATATTTTCCGCGATTGGCAGCTGACATTACAGGAAACTGGCAGTTGGGAAGCAACATTCTGGTGCAATCACGATCAACCGCGTATCGTCTCCCGCCTCGGCAATGACAACAAGTACCGGAAAGAATCCGCAAAGATGCTCGCCACATGTATCCATATGCTTCGCGGTACCCCTTATATCTATCAGGGTGAGGAACTCGGCATGACAAATCCCTATTTTACAGATATAAGTGAATACCGCGACGTCGAAAGCCTGAACTACTACGATATTATGAGAAAAAACGGAAAAACAGATGCAGAAGCCATTCGCATTTTACAGGAGCGCTCCCGCGACAACAGCAGAACACCAATGCAATGGAATGCCTCCTCCTATGCCGGATTCTCCAACACGAAACCGTGGATCTCAATTCCGGAGAATCATACCTACATCAATGCCTCTGCTGAAATTGCCGATGACAATTCCATTCTCCATTATTATAAAAAGCTGATTCAGCTTCGCAAAACCGAGCATGCTATAAGCGAAGGAACAATTGAGTTTCTATACCACGACCATGAGGATCTCTTTATATATCAGCGGACATTGAAAGATGAAAAACTAATTGTTATCAATAACTTGATTTCAAAAGAAACAACTTTAGACGCATCCATTTTGAAGAAAGGGTATAAAAAATTAATTGGAAATTATGAGGGAGTCATTCAAAACTCGGAGATGATTACTTTACGACCGTATGAAAGCATAGTTTGTAAATCG
>JAUNOI010000012.1 GCA_030531165.1 Lachnospiraceae bacterium | reverse complement strand
AAAATGGGGGAGAAAATTCTCATTTTAACTTGTACTAAATCTTGACAGAGGACCAGTTTGTTTCAGAGAGAGCACATGAAGGATGGAATACATATACAATTTATCAAGGGGCTGCGATGGGGTGTCCCAGTCGGATTTTATCCCAAGTACAATTAACAAATGGTAAGATTAGTGGTACTCGGGTTATGGGAATGGCAAAATTACTTTAGCAGAATGATTTTAGATGAAGTAAATTTTAGAGTCGAAAAATGCAATTTTAATACAGGGGATGAAGGTTTCAGAGACGTTACAAGAATGTTATAATAATGATATGGAATGATAGAACAGGAAGGAGAATGAGTAATATACCAACTCCACATATGGGGGCAAAAAAGGAACAGATTGCATAGATCGTATTGATGCCTGGAGATCCATTAAGAGCAAAGTTTATTGCGGAAACATTTCTTGAAAATTATGAATGTGTCAATGAAATCAGAAATATGCTGGCATTCACAGGGGAATATCAGGGAAAGAAAGTAACCGTATGCGGAGGAGGCATGGGAATGCCGTCCGTAGGAATCTACACATATGAACTTTTTCACTTTTATGATGTAGAGCAGATTATCAGAATTGGAACAGCTGGAGCTATTAGCGACTGGGTTCAATTAAGGGATGTTGTAATTGGAATCGGTGCCAGTACAGATTCTGCTTATGCCAAACAATATCATCTGCCTGGAACCTATGCACCTACGGCTGATTTTGAATTAGCCAGAGCAGTAGTAGAAGCAGGAGAACGAATGAAAATAAAAACGGTTGCTGGTAATATTTTATCAACGGATATTTTTTATCATGATGATGTGGACACATTATCGCTTCTTAATGAGAATTTCCAATGAAGATGAAAGAAAATTTTATACTGAAGAAGCTGCAAAAGCAGGATGGAGTTCCAGGCAGTTAAATAGACAGATAAATACAATGTACTATCAGCGTATTTTGTCAAGTAGAGACAAGGCAAGTGTTGCTGCAGAAATAGAGTTACTTGAGTCAAAACAGGGATTCACGAAGAATTTTTTTGTTGTGTAATAAATTGATTATTTATAGCAACAGCGAGTTGCTTGCTGAAATCGCAGTGTTAGTCCATAATTAAGATATACTAATATCTAGGAGGAACAGTTATGGAGATAAAAAATATACTTAAAACCTTACGTGAAAAAAATCATCTTACACAAGAACAAATGGCAAAGCGGGTGATGGTTACCAGACAGGCAGTTAGTCGTTGGGAAACTGGTGAGACACAGCCAAATACAGATACATTAAAATTATTGTCGAAAGAATTTGATGTAACCATTAACACGCTTCTTGGTTCGCCTCGACAGCTTGTTTGTCAATGTTGTGGCATGCCGTTAACCGAAGATGACTTGATTAGCCGTGAACCGGATGGAGGCTACAATGAGGATTATTGTAAATGGTGCTATACAGATGGTGAATTTGCATATAAATCGAAAGATTCTCTGATTAATTATCTAGTTACCCATATGCCGAATCCTGAAAATTTAGCGGATGAAGAGCGTCGAGTTCAATTTAACACATATCTTTCACAATTAAAACATTGGAAATGATATGATTGGCACAAACTCAGAGTGATTTGCCTAGGTTTATAAGATTGAGGAGATTTTGTATTAAAGAAATCTGGGCTTTGTAAGGAGAATTTTATGGAAAATATACTGCTTATTTTTGTACTACTAACTATGGCAATCATTTTTGCTTATATTCTTTATACAAATGGATTTTTGGTATACAAAGCCAAAGCTGCTCTGTTTTATAAGGGGTCTGTTCCGTTTGGAAAAACAAAAAATTGCATGAAGGCAAAATTTTCTTCTTGTAATGGCATGACGAAACGAGTTATTTGCCTTGAGAAAGGAAAAAAGTATCAGTTTACTTTTTCAAAAAGTATGACAAAAGGAACTGTTTATGTAGAAATACAAGGAAATAAAGGTGAAATCATTCTAAAACTTGATGATGAAACACCTACTGCTACCATTGTTGTGGAGGAAGGAAAGCGTTACCATGCGGTCACTAAATTTGTAAAAGCAGATGGGGAATACATCCTTTGTTGGGACACAAAGTGAGTATATAACTTCTACTTTGTTTGATTGAATTGACGGGTTTTATAATTTTACATATAATATACTCAACAAGAGGATCGATAACCATGGTAAGGATGGCTACCTGGTTTTCGAGTTATATTTTCAGAATTAGAAATAGCGCTTCTGCTTTACCGGATAAGGGCGCTATTTTTTGTAATTTAAAACTAGCGTAATTACTGCACATAAGGAGTATTGAATACAATCAAAACGAATATGCTATTATCAACATATTTGATGACATAATAAAAAGTATATAAAGCAGTTATTAATATTTAGTATTACAAATATTGTAAATTTTAGACTTGCGCCTCATCATGCATAATAGAAATCATTTTTTTCATGGCAGGCGTCAATGGCGTGGCTTTCAAATATAGAAGCTGACTAGCCATAGAAGATTCCAGATTTTTGACCGCCAGAGGAACAATTTTTCGCTCTTGAAGTTCTTGGCGAATTGCAAAGCGTGGTAAATACCCAACTGCAAATCCAGACAGAATAAAATTTTTTATCATTTCAGTGTTTCCAACTTCCAAAAAGACATTTGGCTGTAAGTGTTCCATTTGAAACCAGGATAATAAATATTGTCGGTAACTGCATCCTTTTTCAGATAAAACAAGAGGATACTGAATCAGCTCTGCCGGTTCATAGATCGCTTCTTTTGCTAATGGATGGTTTTCAGAGACGACGGCAACAATCTCTTCCTGTCTGGACCAGCCACAACAAAGTATATCTGAGTTTTGTGGTTCCTCTAAAGTTAAAATAAGATCTACCTGATGCGATAAAAGCATCTTGTGTAATTCACTACTGGACGCTATCTCAACAGAAAATTCCACGCTTGGATAATACTTTTGAAAATGCCTTAAAACATGCGGCAACACATGGACACAAAGAGTTTCTACACTTCCTACTCGAAGGGGGCCGCAAATCTTTGTTTCATCCTGGACGATCTCTTGCATGGAAGTGTTAATCTCTAAGATTTGGTTTGCTAAAGGTAAAATGGCCTGCCCTCTTGGTGTCAAAGACACACCAAATGAATTTCGCTCGAACAACACACCAAATTCCTTTTCCAGTGATTTGATCTGAGCAGTTACTGTAGAAGGTGCGTAGTTGAGGGTTTCTGCCGCCTTTGCAAAAGTCCCCGTTTGAACAATTTTTGTAAATGTAATCAATTCTCGTATATCCATATCTTCCCCCGGTCCGTAATCCAGCTAGCTACGTAAAATACTAAATCTCAACATATATTTGACTAATAACATGTGGAGAACTCTATGAGTTTATTTTCTTTCTTTGTAATATTGATTTGGCTTAAATTCGAATTATTCGAATTAGTTATTTGAATAATTCATCTTTTTTGAATCATAAGACTATGATATAGTAAAGCTAAAAGAAAGTCAATAAAAAATGGAGGAATTACTATGACCAGTCAATATAATCATGTAGAAACTATTCATTATTCCACTGCTGCAATTCGTGGTACACGCCTCACGGATCAGACTTATGACTCCGTAGCTACCCCTATTTATCAGACATCTACTTTTGCTGTCCCTAACTGTGAGTCTGGTGCCATGCGTTTTTCTGGTGAACAGCCGGGCTACTACTATTCCCGAATGGGCAACCCTACGTTAACAGCATTGGAGGAACGGCTGGCCCTGTTAGAGGGAGGAGAAGCCGCTGTGGTGACTGGCTCCGGTATGGGAGCAATTGCGGCAACGGTTTGGACTTTCTGCAAGCCAGGAAGTCACTTGATTGCAGATTGTACCCTCTATGGCGGTACGTATGAGCTTCTAACAGAGGGAGCGAAGGAATTCGGGGTGGATGTAGAATTTATTGATCTATCTGTGCCAAATAACCTGAATCATGCTTTGCGGGAAAACACCGCGATGGTCTATATGGAAACGCCTGCAAACCCAACCCTGAAAATCACGGATCTTTGGGAGATTGCTCGCCGGGCACATGAGTATTGTCCCGAAATCCTAGTCGCTGTGGATAACACAATTGCTACGCCCTATTTGCAGCGTCCTCTGTTTTTAGGATGTGACATTGTGCTTCATTCGTTGACAAAATACCTGAATGGCCATGGAGATGTGATCGCAGGGGCAGCAATTGGGTCTAGCTCGCTGATGGAGCAGATTCGCCGCCGTGGACTTAAGACAATGACCGGTGCTGTACTTGGTCCGTTTGAGGCCTATTTAGTTATGCGTGGTTTACAGACATTTCCTTTGCGTATGGAACAACACTGCAGCACTGCTGAGCTGGTATCACACCTGTTGGCTTCTCATCCCGCAGTGGAAAAGGTATACTATCCAGGCCTGCCAGAGCATTCGGGTCACGAACTGGCCCAAAAACAAATGCGACGTTTCGGGGGAATGGTCTCCTTTGAAGTAAAAGGGGGACGATCCGCGGGTGCCAAATTACTGAACTCGTTGAAATTCTGTCTACTGGCAGTCAGCTTGGGCGATGCGGAAACCTTGATCGAGCATCCTGCTTCTATGTCTCATTCTCCGTACTCGGATCAAGAATTGGAAGAGGCTGGGATTCCAGCTGGATTGGTCCGTCTTTCCGTAGGATTGGAGGATCCTCAGGATATCCTGGAGGATCTGCAGCAGGGGCTCGACAAGTTACTGGAAGATGGTCAATCAGGCAGGTAGTGTTAGAATAGAGATATTTTTACTCGATCATGTTTTTCAAGGAGGAAAAGCACAATGCAACAACTTATAAAGAACGCAAAACGGGCGGCAGAATCGCTGTATGTTATGTCAGATAAACAAATTGCTGACATATTGTCTGCGGTTTGTCAGAAATTGTCTGAGAACAAACAATTTATTTTAGAGCAAAACAGAAAAGATTTGAAGCTGGCAGAGGCTCATGGATTGACTTCTCTGCGATTGCAAAGATTGACACTAACATCTGACTTGTTAAATGAAACAATTGAGCGAATGCAGCGCTTGGCAGAACAATCTGATGTTGTAAATGTCTGTGAGCAATCATGGGAATTACCTAATCATATGACGGCTGCCAGAAAAAAAGTTCCTATCGGTACAATCGCGGCTGTTTATGAAACGCGTCCGACTGCAACCTTTGAAATCATGGCGCTGTGTTTAAGAACTGGAAACAGTTGTATTTTGCGCAGCGGGTCGGAGATGCTGGAAACAAATCGTGCCATTGTTTCTCTGACGCAGAACGCGTTGATAGAGTGTGGCTTATCCATAAAAGCAGTACAGCTTCTGGAAGATTGTAGTGAAGATTCACTTTGCCGATTGATGGAGAATGATTCCCTTGATCTTTTGCTGGCGCGAGGAAATCAGCAGCTTATTACACTGGTACAAGAAACTGCAAATGTACCGTGGATTTGTTTGGGGCCTGGTAATTGCCATGTATATGTGGACCGAAAAGCAGACGAGGACATGGCGCTTGAAATCATCGCAACAGCAAAATCAAAGCCTCTACTCTGTAACAGTGTTGAGACCACTTTGATTCACTATGAAATTGCGGACTCCTTTTTGCCAAAACTGGCTGCCCGACTGTCCCGTGAAGGCATATCATTGCATGGCTGTCTGGATAGTTGTCGGATTTCGTCCGCGATACAGCCGGTCTTAGAACATGAATATGCGTCCGAAGCGAATGACCTGATTCTAGATGTGAAGATTGTTTCTGACATGGAGCAGGCCGTTGACCACATAAAGCATTATGGAAGTGGTCATTCGGAGGCTATTGTCACGAATGATTCTGAAACAGCGGCACAGTTCTCCAACATGGTTGATGCTGGCGTTGTTTATACTAACGCTTCCCCGCGTTTTACGGACGGCGAATCCCTCGGATTTGGTATGGAAGTTGGAATCTCAACACAAAAACTCCACATCCGTGGACCGGTTACCTTATCCGGGTTGACAACTTGGAAATATGTCGTACAGGGGTGTGGAAATACTCGATGATAAACTTTATGGTGCAACCAATGACTAAAAAGTGTGAATCTACATGTTGTTGGGTCTAGAGTTCCTGAAAAAGAGATGAAAACATGGGAGATTACGGATGACATGTATATGAGTGAAGAGTAGGTCTGAAAAATAATTGCTTTCTAAAAAACAGAGAATCAAATGTCTCTGTTTTTTTACTTGACATATATAGATTATCGATATATTATTTATATAGATAATCTATATAAGGAGGTAAAAAGAAATGGCAATTGAAAAGTCATTAATGTCGGGAAGTTTGGCAATGTTAATTTTAAAGTTATTATCTGAAAAAGATATGTATGGATATGAAATGATTGACACACTTAGAAGCCGTTCGCAAAATGTATTTGAATTAAAAGCAGGAACGCTTTATCCATTATTACATGGTTTAGAAGATAAGGAATTAGTTACTGTCTATGAGCAAAAAGTAGGTGGAAAGATTCGAAAGTATTATAGCATTACAAAACAAGGAAGAGCTCATTTGGAAAAAAAGACAGAAGAATGGAAGGAGTATGTAGGTGCAGTTTCCAATGTCTTAATCATGGGGGGTGTAAATGATGGAAGAATATTTAAGACTTTTATTAGAACAGGTTCGCTGTAAAAAGGCGCATGCTCTGATCGAAGATGAAATCCGGGCACATATGGAAGATCAGATAGAAGATAATATTGCAAACGGTATGCAAAAAGAGATGGCAGAAATGGCAGCAGTGCGGGATATGGGTGATCCGGTAGAAACTGGTATTTCTCTTGACAGGGTGCATCGTCCGGCAATGGCCTGGGACATGATTTTTTTCATGGCGATCATCAGTATTGTGGGCATTGTGATTCATTCTTTGATTGGCGATGCAGGAGCTGGCAGCAATCAGTTTATGCGATATACAGTAGTTGGATTTGTAGTTATGCTGATTGTGTATAGGGTGGATTATAGTTTTATGGCCCGTCATGCAAAATGCATAGGCACCATTTTTCTCACTTTTCTATTTTGTAGTGTTTGGGCTTTTGGAATGATGGTAAATGGGAATATGACTGCTGTTCATATTGCAGAGTTTCGGGTCAATTATTTTTGCTGGATGATGCTGTATGTACCAATCTATGGAGCGATACTTTATCAATATCATGGCACTGGAAAACAGGGGATTTTAAAATCGTTAGTTTGGATGATGATTCCGGTAATCTTTGCATTGCGATTACCTAATTTAGTACTTGCTGAGATCTTATTTGTTTCTATGTCCGTTCTATTATCTATTGCTGTTTACAAAGGATGGTTTCAAGTTTCAAAGAAAAAATTCTTTTTCTTGTTTTGGGGAAGTGCAATCGTATTACCGATTATTTTATTAATCCTGTCGGTGGCATTTCACTGGCTTACGGCATATCAGGAAGCCAGACTTTTGGCAATCCTAAGAACAAAAGGGGAAAATTATATTACAAATATACTCAAAGCTTCCTTCGGAAGCAGTTTTTTGGCTGGTGGTAATTCTGCTGATTTAATAAAGCGATTACCAAACTTTAATAATGATTATATTTTTGGCTATCTTATTTCTAGTTATGGGATCTTAGCGGGAATCGCAGTAGGTGTAGTTTTGTCATTTATTGTGATACGATGTTTTCATATTTCTTTCAAACAAAAAAATCAACTGGGAATGATGATGGGCTGTGGTTGCAGTATGGTCTTTTTTGTCAATATAGCGCTTAATATTTTAGAGAATATTGGATTGTTTCCGATAACGCAAACATTTTTACCGTTCTTTTCTGCCGGTGGAAGCTGTATTATTACGAGTTATATTTTGATGGGAACGATATTGAGTATTTACAGATATAAAAATATTTTGCCAATTCATATATCTAAATTAAGCAGGCAAGAAAATGCTTTATAGATATGGTTATATGTTTATATTGCCAATATCTTATTTTATTGTTTCAATGTTTTGCATTATTTTACTATCAGTATCATAAAACAAATAATAAAAAAGGGCATAAAATTGGCTATGTAGAACGTGTTGCATGGAATGTGATAGAAAATAACAAAAGTCTTGAATGCTGTAATGTTCAAAATAACATAATGATTTAGGATAATATTGACAAATAATAGAAAGTATTCTAACATATTTATGTGAGATATTACTAATAAAATGAGAAGGTTTTGTAGTGCAAGTTTTATAGCCGAAATTGAATGGAGGGTGGCAGAAAATGAAGTTTGTATGTTCTATATGTGGTTATGTATATGATGAAGAAAAGGAAGGCGCACCATTTTCCCAGTTGGAAGTTTGTCCGGTCTGTAAACAGCCGGCAGATAAATTTGTTCCGATGGAAGAGGAAGCAGATACAATAGGAGGAGAAGATGCAGTCTGTGATGCGGCCGATGAGGATTTGACGGAATTAGATTTATCGTATGACAAACGATTTGTCAGAAATGATCCATCTGCCCGTTATATGGCAGAGATTCATCAGATGGCAGTGACAGGGAAATCGATTGGTGGTTCTATGGGGACACAAATGCCAATGCCGAATTGGGATGACATTTTAATTCTTGGTGCACAGTTAAATCCGCCGCCATTAAATGATGATGATTTTGTGAGAACAACGACTGTAATCGGAAAAAATGCCAAAAAGCCGATGATTTTAAATAGTCCAATTTATATTTCACATATGTCATTTGGTGCGTTATCAGAAGAAATTAAAGTCGCACTTGCAAAAGGATCGGCAATGGCGAAAACTGCTATGTGCAGTGGAGAAGGCGGAATATTACCAGAAGAAAAAGCAGCAGCTTATAAATATATTTTTGAATACATACCGAATAAGTATAGTGTAACGGATGAAAATTTAAAAACAGCAGATGCAATTGAGATTAAAATTGGACAGGGTACAAAACCGGGAATGGGTGGACATTTACCGGGAGAGAAAGTAACGCCAGAAGTAGCGTCCATTCGTGGAAAGAAACCGGGTGAAGATATCCAAAGTCCAAGCAAGTTTCCGGAAATTCAGACAAAAGAAGACTTAAAAGAGATGGTGACGATGCTTCGAAATCGCTCTGATGGCAGACCGATCGGTATTAAGATTGCGGCTGGTAGAATTGAAAGAGACCTGGAATACTGTGTTTACGCGGAGCCTGATTTCGTGACGATCGATGGACGTGGTGGTGCGACTGGTTCCAGTCCATTCTTACTGAGAGAAGCGACCTCTGTACCGACGATTTATGCATTACATCGTGCAAGAAAGTATCTGGATTCTGTTCGCTCAGATATCCAACTGGTGATTACCGGAGGACTTCGTGTATCTGCTGATTTCGCAAAAGCGTTAGCAATGGGTGCGGATGCAGTAGCAATTGCTTCCGCAGGATTGATTGCTGCAGCATGTCAGCAATATCGTATTTGTGGTAGCGGTAATTGTCCGGTAGGAATTGCAACACAAGATAAAGAATTGCGTGCCAGATTAAAGGTGGATGCAGCAGCACAGAGAGTGGCTAATTTCTTAAATGTTTCTCTTGAAGAATTAAAGACATTTGCTAGAGTGACCGGACATAATTCGATTCATGATTTGTCGCTGGAGGATTTGGTGACCATTAACCATGAAATTTCCGATCATACCGATATCCGTCATGCCGGTCTGTAGTAGAGGAAAGCAGTAACTTGACATTGAAAAAAACATATGATAAGGTATGGATGTTAAAACGAGTGTGGATTTTTCTAGTTTAACTATTTTCGCCACACAATTACTCATAAGGGTAATTGTGTGGCGTTTTTTATTTCATAAGAAATCTCTGGAAGGATGCACATTTGCGTGAAAAGGAGAGATAAAAATGGATGAAAGTTTTATGAGAACAAAACCGGTTTTTCCATTGCTTGTATCGATGGCATTGCCAATGGTCATATCAATGTTTGTGAATTCGTTGTATAACATTGTGGACAGCTTTTTTGTAGCCCAGATTAGTGAAAATGCAATGATTGCATTGTCATTGGTTTACCCGGTTCAAAATTTGATTACAGCCATTGCGGTTGGATTTGGAGTAGGTATTAATGCCGTGATAGCATATCATTTGGGTGCCGGGGATAAGAAGAATGCGAATATGGCAGCAACACATGGTTTGTTATTTTCAGCTATTCATGGAATTGTAATTACGATTGCAAGTATTTGCATTATGCCTGCGTTTTTACGTATGTTTACATCAAACAAAGATGTCATTCATTTAGGCATACAATATTCAACGATCGTATTCTCTTTCTCATTGGTAATCATGTTAAGTATTTCCAGCGAAAAGATTTTTCAATCTGTCGGTAGAATGAAAGTGACAATGTTTAGTTTGCTGTGTGGGGCTATTACGAACATCATATTAGACCCATTATTTATTTTTGGAATTGGTATCTTTCCAAAGATGGGAATCAGAGGGGCGGCCTATGCAACTTGTATCGGTCAGTTGCTTACTTTGATTGTTTATCTGGCTGTTTATATTGTAAGCCCAATTCCTGTGCACATTAGCAGACAGTGCTGTTCCCTAAATAAAGAAATTGATTTTAAACTTTATGCAATCGGCATACCTGCAACATTAAATATGGCTCTTCCATCGCTGTTGATTTCTAGCTTGAATGCCCTTTTAGCGCTTTATTCACAAAGTTATGTTGCGGTTTTGGGCATCTATTATAAATTACAGCTATTTCTATATCTTCCGGCGAATGGGATTATTCAGGGAATGCGGCCGATCATTGGCTATAATTTTGGTGCCAAAGAGCATACAAGAGTAAAGAAGATTTACAAGATAACTCTTTGCATGTGTGGTATCATTATGGCAATCGGAACGGCGATATGTTTGATTGCTTCTAGACAATTGATCAGTTTATTTACAAATAATCCAGAGACGATCATGGCGGGGCAGATAGCACTTCGTGTGATTAGTGCAGGATTTATCGCTTCTGCTGTTTCAGTGGCATCTTCAGGTGCTTTAGAGGGACTTGGAAAAGGAACGCAATCCCTTATGATTTCTTTATGCAGATATGTCGTCATCATTATTCCGACCGCATTTTTATTATCTAAGATATGGGGTCCCGTCGGGGTATGGAATGCTTTTTGGATTGCAGAACTAATGACAGCGGTTGTCGCTTTTATGATTTATCGGAAATCTGTAAGAGAACAATAACAGGATGATAGAAGTAATTGTTTTAATTTCCAAGGTGTGTTTGTGACTTATACACGGTATGTAATAGCAAGTTCTCTGAACATTCGCAAGACTGCATCCACAAGTGGAACAAAAGTTGGAAGCTACAAAAGGGAACAAGTGGAAGTACCTCAACGGGTATACATATATCATCTGCAACGTATCGTTCTGTCAATTGTGTCAGAAGAATTGTAAAATAAAATTAAAAAAGCAAAAAGTTAAGGAGTCGGCAATGATATGCCCCCTGTCTACTTGACAGGGGGCATATCACAATTACGTTGACTCCTATTTATTTTCTTGACAATATCGAGTATCGATAATATAATAAATATATAAATATCGATACTCGATATTAAAACATAAGAAAAAAATATTTTCTATTTATTAAAAGAAATTTTGTTGGAATTTCCAATGTAATAATAATCGAAACAGGAGTGAGTATTATGAGTAAAATCAAACATGTATTTCGAAATTTTTCTTATTATGAATGTGATGAAATGGCTCGCTATTTAGAATATATGTCTTTAAAAGGATGGCATTTTAAGAGGTGGCGGATCGGCATGGAATTTGAACAGGGAGAGCCGAAGGAGGTCTGTTATGATGTTCAAGCATTTCCCAAAGGGGATGAATTTGATATGAAACCTTCAGAGGACGCTTTGGATTATTCTGAATACTGTAAAGAAGCTGGATGGGAGCTTGTCGACGTACGTGGAAAGTTTTGTGTATTCCAGAAAATTCAGGACGATGCGATGGAAATTGTTTCGCCGGATGAAAAGTTGGAAAATATAAAACAAGCAATCAAGGAGGAAGCATCCTGGCTCATTGTTTCAGTGGCAATTTTCCTGATCAGTGCCTTCTTGTGGGGAAATGGTATGAGAAATCATATATTTGACAATGAACAGTTTCTTATCATGATCACGTGTATGGTGATTTCTCTTTATATAAGTATGAAAGCAGCAATATCATATCTTCATATACGAAATCATAACAGAGAATTAAAATGTGGTAAGATTCCTTTTTATGGTAATAGAAAACAGCGTTATACGATATCCTCTATAGGTTTTGATCATAAGAAGATCGCGATTGTGCTGGGGTTTATTGGCGGGATTGTTCTTTGTGGAATAAGAGAAGATTATATATTAATGCATTCCGTTATCTGTGCAGGAGTAGCAATTATCATAACATATATGATTACATTGTTGCTTCGTCCCAGTGGCAAAAGTGTGAAAAAGAATGCTGCAATCGGGGCTTATGGTATTTGGATGGCTGTATTGCTTATTTGTTTTATCGTGGGTTTAGCTTTGGGTATTGATTATGATATAAAGGTGGACGAAAAAGACATTGCAAAGGTACAGTCAGAACTACCACTGACATTAAGTGATTTGGGAATAGATAGTTATATATTAAAAAGTTATAACAAAGACGGTGATAGTTACGGTTTTGGCTTTTCGTATTCTTATGAATTGTATTATGATCAAGATGTTAATATGACATATTGTGTGGATCAATGTTCTTATCATGAAATTTTAAAGATAAAATGGAGCGAGAAAGTCAAGGATATGAAAGACTTGGTAGAAGATACAGATGAGAAACTTGAGGATGTCACGAGACAGTGGGGAGCCAGGGAGGCGTATTATGATGGATTACAATACTGCATCCGGTATCCGGAAAAAATTGTGGAACTTGAGTATAGCGATGGAAAACTGACAGACAGTCAGATAAAAGTGATTCGAGAGAAACTCGATTTATAGGAGTGACAAGAAAATGGCAAGGGAACAATTTCAAACCTTAACGGAGCCAATGTATTATATTTTACTATCATTAATGGAAGAATGCTGCGGGGTAGATATTATGGCGAAGGTATTAGAATTATCTCATGGCAGAGTCAAAGTTGGCCCTGGTACTTTATATGCGATGCTTTCGAGATTTGAGGAAAATGAGATTATCAGGAAGACAGATCAGCAGGGACGGAAGAAATGGTATGTGATTACGAATGAGGGTAGAAAGATGTTGCAGAACGAATATGCCCGATTAAAACAGATGCAAGAGGACGGAAAAAGGTGGTTGGATACATAGATATTGTTCATTTTTCTTGACCTTTTTCCTCTCCATTTCTATAATAGGAACAAAAATCGAAATAGCAGGGAGAGAACAGATGATAAAATTAATAGTTAGTGACTTGGATGGAACGTTAATTCCGGAAGGAACGCAAGATTTTCAGCCGGGATTTTTTGATGATTTAAAGGAACTTTTAGACAGGGGATATGAATTTTACGCGGCAAGCGGCCGTCAATATGTTAATATTTATGACGCATTTGGAAGGTATGCGGATCGAATCGGTTATCTTTCGGATAATGGTGCGGTCGCAATGGAGAATGGTAAGCGTGTATTTGTAGAGACGATTCCGAGAGAGCTTGCAATTGAGATGGCAGAATATGCGCAGAGTATTGAAGAAGTGGATATTTTAATTTCGGGTGTGGAGGATTGTTATTTCTTTCCGAAGACGGAGTGGTTTAAGAACTATATATTAAACGACTATGGACTTCCAGCGAAGATGTTAAAGCGAATTCGAGATATTGATGAGCCGATTATTAAGATATCAATGAATATTTATGATTATGAGAAAAATGCGGAGAGAATTAAACGGCAATTAACCGATCAGTTTGGAGAGTACGCTCAGATTCTTGCGACGGGTAATGCATGGATGGATTATCTTATAAAAGGGAGTGGCAAAGGCAAGGCGCTTCGTGAGGTTTTAAAGATGAAAGGATTAAAACCGGAAGAGATTATGGTCTTTGGGGATAATCAGAATGATATTTCCATGTTTGAAGTGACTCCGAACAGCTATGCAAAAGCTGATGCGAAGGATGATGTCAAAGAGGCTGCCTCATATGTCTGTGAAAATGTAACGGATATTTGGCGGGAACAGTTATTTTGATTGCAATGAGAAGAGAGAGAATATATTAGAGGCGATCATATTTGATATGGACAGCGCGTTGTTAAATTCAGAATCTATGCATTACGATATAATGAAAGGGATGATGGAATTTAAAAATGCAGGCATCTCGTCAGTGAAGACAGAGATGCCGTTTGTTATGATAACAGAGTGGTAAACTGTAGAGCTTAGTTTACTGAATATTGCGCAGCTATCGCGCATTTAACGCTGCCATTGTAATATAATTATACGGTTGGTTAAAATGTGGCAGGAAAAACAGATCAAATAATTTTAACTTATCAATGGTAACTTGTTCTTGAATTGCCATTGAGAACAGATGGATACCCATTGAAATATCATATTCCGAGCAGAGTTGTGCACCTAGAATGATGCGGCTTTTCCTGTCATAGACAATTCGGATTACTACTTTATAATTATCCTTCTCCATAAATCCGGCTTTTTGATAATCTTCATAATCAACACAGTCTGCATCAAATCCCATACTTTGAGCTTTTTTGAGGGAAAGTCCTGTGCTGACCATCTTTAGATTCCAGATATTGATGCCATTTGATCCCTGTACGCCAGGAGATTCCAGAACTGTGCCGCAGGCATTGTGTGCTGCAATAATGCCGGAGCGAACTGCATTTGTGGCAAGGGCAATGTAATCCGTCTTTTGGGAAGCGTTATTGTATACGGTTGTGCAATCACCAACTGCATATACATGCTCGATGCTTGTCTCCTGGCGGCGATTGACGAGATATGCACCATTTGGAAATTGTTTTATAAGATCGCGACCTAATGTCGTATTTGGATGAAAACCGGTACAGAAAACGACCATATCGGCATGATAGGAGTTTTGATCTGTAATTACTTTTTCTACATGATTTTTTCCTTCCAGCCTTTTGACAGTTTCGCTAAAGGCGAGTTGAATACCGTGTTCCCGAAGATTTTCTTCCATGCGGTTTGTAAAAATATGATCATAATATCCGGTCAGGCAGCCGGGAGCGGAATCGATGAGCGTCACTTCTCTTCCATTTCTTTGAAATGCCTCTGCAAGTTCGACGCCGATATAGCCGGCCCCTACAATGGCAATCTTGCGGATCGCTGGATTTTTCAGTTTCTGAATGACGTCCTGTGCATTTTGGTATAATTTCACAAATTGAACATTTTGCAGCTCCATTCCTTCCAGGGGAAATTTTATAGGAACGGATCCGGTTGCAAGGATCAATTTATCATAGGGTTGTTCCATGGACCTGCCGGAAGAAGTTTCTGCAAATATTATTTTTTTAGTAAAATCAATATCTGATACTTTTGTATTCATGTGAATGACAGCACCCTTTTTCTCTAAAATTTCTTTACTTGAATAAAACAGGCCTTCCGGTCCGGAAATTTGACCGCCAATCCATAGGGCCATACCGCATCCTAAGAAACTGATATTGGAATTTGCGTCAAATGCAATGACTTCTTTATCCGGATAGTGGTCGAGTATGGTGTTTAAAGCGGCAGTTCCGGCGTGATTAGCGCCGATCACAACAATTTTTTCAGACATAGCGAGGTCTCCTTTTCGTTTTTATTTCATAGTATTTCAAAAAATATAGAATTTATGTGCTGTAAAAATTTATTTCAATGTTATAATATAATGCTAAAATAGAATTGTAGAATATATTTTGCAGAAAGCGATTTTTAAACACATTTTGGGATAGTAAAAGCGAAAGTTTGCATATTTATAAATGATATTAGAGAGGAAAGGATTGGGGATAATATGATAGATGAGAAAAAAACAGAACTTTTTGAACAGACGCCGATTCCAAAAGCAGTTGCACAGTTAGCGGTTCCGACGATCATCGGCTGTCTCGTGATGGTGATTTACAATCTGGCGGATACATATTTTGTTGGAATGGTCAATGATCCGGTGCAAAATGCGGCAGTGACACTCGCGGCACCGGTTTTGCTTGCATTTAATGCGGTGAATAATCTGTTCGGTGTGGGAAGTTCCAGCATGATGAGCAGAGCGCTGGGACGAAAGGACTATCAGACCGTTTATCAAAGCTCTGCATTTGGCTTTTATTGTGCGTTGATCTGCGGGCTTCTTTTTTCGCTTTTGTATACGATGTTTCGGCAGTCATTTTTGACATTATTAGGCGCGAATACGGTCACGATGGATGCAACCGGTGCATATTTGAAATGGACGGTTACTTGTGGGGCGATTCCGGCAATTTTAAATGTCGTTTTAGGTTATCTGGTACGTGCGGAAGGATCGGCACTTCATGCGAGTATCGGTACGATGAGCGGATGCCTGTTGAATATTGTGCTGGATCCATTTTTCATTCTGCCATGGGGACTTGATATGGGAGCAGCAGGTGCCGGATGTGCGACATTTCTTGCAAATTGTTTTGCATGCGCGTATTTCTTTGTTCTGCTGTTTATAAAACGAGGCAGAACCTGCGTATGTATGAATCCGAAGATGCTGAAAGTCCACAAAGAAGTGGTCATTGGGGTAATGGCGGTAGGAATTCCGGCGTCAATTCAGAATCTGTTAAATGTGACTGGAATGACAATACTCAATAATTTTACTGCGGCTTTTGGCTCGGATGCAGTAGCGGCAATGGGAATTGCACAAAAGATCAATATGGTGCCGTTATATGCGGCACTCGGAATTTCGCAGGGAATTATGCCTCTGATCAGCTATAACTATGCGAGCAAAAATGTAAAACGCCTAAAAGAAGGAATCTTTTTTACGGCAAAAATTTCTGTTGGATTTATGATCTGTATGACGATTGGATATTATTTTAGTGCGCATATGCTCGTAGGTGCATTTATGAAAAATGAACAGATTATATATTATGGAAGCCGGTTCCTGCATGGAATGTGCCTGTCACTGCCTTTTTTATGTACCGATTTTCTCGTTGTCGGAGTATTCCAGTCGTGCGGTATGGGAAAAGAATCTCTGATATTTGCAATCTTGCGGAAAATTGTACTGGAAATACCGGCACTCTTCGTGCTCAATATGCTTTTTCCACTGTATGGACTTGCCTATGCACAGACTGTTGCGGAAGTTGTACTCGCAATTGCGGCGACTATCGTATTATCGAGGCTGCTAAAGCGATTAGAGGAAGAAAAAAATATCTAAAAAAAAGAGAATGTAATAGGATGGATAGGGAAATGTAATTGCCTGTGGGCAGCCTGCATCCAGTGCGTAAAGGCACAAAGTAAGGGGGAACAGTATTCGTTGTTCCCCCCCTTTGTTGTCTCATCCGGCTAACCTAATGCCGTATCTAAAATTAACATTAAGCTAAATCCGACGGCAAAGGCAATTGTGCCTAAGTCAGAATGTTTGCCAGCTGACATTTCCGGAATCAGTTCTTCGATGACGACATACATCATCGCTCCTGCTGCAAATCCCAGTAGATAGGGGAGCAGCACAATAATATGTTCTGATGCAAAAACGGTCAGGATTGCCGCAATTGGTTCTACAATGCCGGAAAGCATACCATAGAAAAAGGCTTTCCGTTTCTTCATCCCTTCTGCCCTAAGAGGCATAGATATGATCGCACCTTCCGGGAAGTTTTGAATCGCAATACCGATTGAAAGTGCCATAGCTCCCATCATGGTAATACCGGTATTACCACTCTGCCATCCTGCCAGTACCACGCCGACCGCCAGACCTTCCGGAATGTTGTGAAGGGTAACTGCTAATACGAGCATGGTCGTCTTTTGCAGATTTGATTTCATCCCTTCGGGTTCATCGCTGTTTGCATGGAGATGCGGGATGGTTTTGTCTAACAGCAGTAAGAATAAAATTCCAAACCAGAATCCCAGAACAGCAGGGAGAAAGGCAAAATGTCCCATTGCTGCCGCCTGTTCCATAGCAGGAAGTATTAAGCTCCAGATGGAGGCTGCGACCATAACACCTGCGGCAAATCCGATCAGGATACGCTGTAGCATTTCATTCATACGATTCCGTATAAATAAAACGCATGCCGAACCAAGCGTTGTTCCGGCAAAGGGAATCAGGATACCGCATAAAATTTCTTTCGTCAAGATTTCATACTCCTCTTTTATTTCACATATTTGTTTGCATACCTGTTGCAAAATTTCTCAGACATTCGGGTCAATCTAACGTTAGCATTCATAAACTCCTGTTTTACCATATGCATTGTCGGTTGATCCTGTGTCATATTTCCAAGTTTAAGATTAACATATTTGTGTCGAACGAGCAAATAAAATGAAGAAGAATGATAAAAAATGTGATATAGTTAATAAAAAGATAAATACGGGAAATTGATGATTATCAGAGGTGAAGAATGGATACAAGGGATATCAGATGCTTTATACGCTGTTATGAGGAACAAAGCATTCATAAAGCAGCCAGACAATTATTTATTACGCCGCAGGGCTTGAGTAAGATCATCAAACATTTGGAGGATGAATTTCAGGTGCCTTTATTTTATCGGACGCATGCAGGGTTGGAAGCGACGGAGAGTGGGCGCTATTTCTATTACCGATGTAATGAGCTGATTGCTCAATTAGATGAGATTCAGATCAATATGAAGCGGTTGGGGGATAGGAAAAATCAATTAAAGATCGGCTATTCATGTGGCGCCTTGCATGTTCTTCCATTTCGGATCATCGAGGATTTTCGGAATCAATACGAAAATGTCAGCATTACATGGGAAGAGGGTGTGAATGCGGAGATTAAGGAAAAGGTAAAGAGAGGCGAGATTGACGTTGGATTTGTTGTTGGCAGAGTGGCGGAGAAGAATATTATAGAGGAAGAATTATTTCGGACGAAATTGTATGCCGTAATCTATGAGGGACATCCGCTGTTTGATCGGGAGTCGATCTCAATAAGAGATTTAGAAGGAGAGAAGTTGATTACACTGAACGAAAAATACCAATGTCATTTTAGCCTGATTCAAAGGTGTAATGATTTTGGGTTTATGCCGGAAATTGTCATCAATACGATGGAAAGCCAGCTGATCTATAAGTTTTGTGAAGAAAAGATGGGTGTTGGCATTGACGTCAATATTCATGATTGCTCGAAACATTCGAAAAATCTAAGATGTATTGTGATTGAAGATTCGATACCATGGAAGTTATATATGGTATGCAAGTCGGACAGGCATAAGGAACCTTTGATTCAGGCGATTATGGATCATTCTCATGATATAGGTATCAACATTTAGTTGATAAGCAGTGATATTCGGTTGCTAGGTATCGCTGCTTTTTTTATGCTATGATGAAAAGAAAAAAGAGGGAAAAATATGAATATGGATAAAAAAAGATGGATGATTTTGGCGTCAGCATGTCTGATCAATTTATGTCTTGGATCAATTTATGCATGGAGCGTTTTTGCTTCTGCTATGACGGAATATTTTAATACGAGTTTACACCTAAATGTAACACCTGGTGATCTGGCAATCGTATATACAATTGCCAATTCGGTAGGCCCCATTACGATGATTTCAGGAGGATGGGTCAATGACCGTTTAGGACCCAAAAAAGTCATTGCATTGGGAGGTCTTATGTTTGGAGGCGGCATGATCGCTTCTGGATTTGCTACGAGTGTGAATTTCCTGATCGTGACCTATGGTCTGATCGCAGGGCTTGGCTTAGGAATGGCATATGGATGTACAATTTCCACAAGTGTCAAATATTTCCCGGATAAACGGGGACTTATTGGAGGAATTACAACGGCTGTTTATGGAGGAAGTTCGGTTATCTTACCGCCTGTTGTTACTATGATCGTTGGGAAAACGGATGCTGCATTTGCCTTTAAAATTGTCGGGGCTGTATTCCTGATTATCATTCTTTTATGTACGCTCGTATTAGAACAATGTCCAGAAGGTTATATACCGGAAGGATATATTCCTCCTGCAAACAAAGCGGCAGTGAAGAACGATATGGACTGGAAGGAAATGATGAAAACACCGGTATTTTATGTCATGCTGTTATTATTAACAAGCGGGGCATTCAGTGGAATGATGATCATTTCCCAGGCATCTGCAGTGGCACAAAGCATGATCGGCATGACAGCGATCGCCGCAAGTGCAGCAGTATCGGTTCTTGCTTTCTTTAATGCACTGGGACGGATTCTTGCAGGATATATTTCGGATAAGATCGGACGGATCAATACGCTTATGGCAGCTTGTTTCCTGTCAATGATCGGATTAATCTGCTTATATGTTTCGGGGATGAACACCGTTACGACCTTCTATATCGGACTGTCGGTAGTCGGAATGAGCTTCGGCTCATTTATGGGAGTATTTCCCGGCTTTACGGCAGACCAGTTTGGTGCAAAGCATAACAGCGTCAATTATGGAATTATGTTTATTGGATTTGCTCTGGCAGGATATTTTGGTCCTCAGATTATGAGAAATATCTATGAAGGAACCGGAGCATACCAGAATGCATTTTTAGTTGCCTGCGCGCTGAGTGCAGCAGGGATTATATTAACATTTCTTTATCGCAAATTAAATAAAGCTTAATGGAAAAAATTTCTACTTTCTTTTGCCGCACAAATGCGTTATAGTTATCTGTGCGGCTTTTTTAATTCATAGGAAATTTCCATGAGTTAATGAATTCTTAATAGTTATTACAAAATTATTTACAAATTGATAAATTTGATGTATGATATTAAAGTAAGATGAAAACCAAAGAAAGGAGATTATATGAGAAAAAAATTATTTGGTAGGATTCTCAGCTTATTGACGATTGCGGTTCTTACATTTGGAATGTTTTTTTGCTTTTCTTATCATGATGCATATGCATCTTATACGAGATATGTAACAGCAAGCTCGCTGAATATTCGCAAGAAAGCATCCATGAGTGGGAGTGTTATAGGTGGTTATAGAAGAGGCGCAAAAGTAATCTGTTATGGTACAAGTGGAAGTTGGACGAAGATAAAGTATAACGGTTCTTACTGTTATGTATCTACAAGTTATCTGTCCAGCAAAAAGCCATCCACATCCGGAAGCTCAAGCAGTTCGAGCAGTGCTTATACAAGATATGTAACGGCAAGTTCACTGGCGATTCGTGCGAAAGCATCAACGAGTGGTACCAAAGTTGGAAGTTATGCGAGAGGAACAAAGGTAACCTGTTATGGAACAAGTGGGAGCTGGACGAAAGTAAAGTATAATGGTGTTTACCGCTATGTATATAGCAGTTATTTATCCAGTAGCAAACCATCGTCGGGATCGATATCTACTTCATCCGTAACGGGGAGTGCGGTTGCCAATTATGCGCTGAAGTTTGTAGGAAATCCATACAAATGGGGTGGTTCCAGTTTAACAAAGGGAGCAGATTGTTCTGGTTTTACGATGGCGGTATTTGCTCATTTTGGATACTCTTTGCCACATAGCTCTGTATCGCAAAGATCTTATGGAAAAGCAGTAAGTTGGTCTAACAAAAAGGCTGGAGATTTGATCTGTTATAACGTTCAGAATGGAAGCGGACATGTTGGAATCTATATTGGTAATAATCAGGTGGTACATGCCGGAAGTACATCGACGGGGATACATATTTCGAGAGCTGATTATCGTTCGGTGAACTGTGTCAGAAGAATTGTAAAGTAATAAAATTAAGAAATCAGGAGCTGTTGCACTAAATATCAGTACAATGGCTCTTTTTGGTTTACTCTTTCATTTAAGAAAAAAAGAAGTGTATGACAAAAGAATAAATTATGTTATAATACCATATTGTAAAATTATAATGACTAAAATTTTAAAATGGAGATTCGATTATGGAAAGTTTAGTATTATGGTATCAAAGTTCTTTGGGACATTTTCTTCCGAAAGAGCTTTTTGTATTTTTTGTTTCCATGCTGCCGCTGATTGAACTGCGTGGAGGGGTAGTAGTCGCAACCTTGTTGAAGATTCCTTTGATCAAGGCGAATATCATATGTATCATCGGCAATATCATTCCAATCCCGTTTATACTGCTGTTTATTAAAAAAATATTTGAATTTATGAAAAAGCATAATATCTTAAGTGGATTGGTATATAAGTTAGAAGCCCGTGCAGAGAAAAAGTCGTCGGGTGTAGAAAAAGGAGAGTTCATCTTTCTTTTGTTGTTTGTCGGTGTTCCACTTCCGGGAACAGGGGCGTGGACCGGTTCGTTGATTGCGTCTTTACTGGAATTTGATATTAAAAAGGCATCGTTAGCGATACTTCTTGGTGTATTAATGGCAACGGTGATTATGGATATTGTTTCTTATGGTGTATTAGGAACTATGATTGGATAAGCAGGATATTACAGGAGGATAAAAGGTATGAGATTAAAAATAGTAGTTGATATAGCAATCGTAGTATTTCTTGTGGTGGCAGGATATTCACAGATTGCAAAAGGAAAAGCATATGTTGCGGGGGACAAATACACAGAAGAGTCCATAAGGGCATTTTCAAAACCGATGGGATTGCTGACTTGGTTATTTGCAGTATCTTTAACACTAATCTTTGTTGGTCAAGCAATGGTTCTGTCACCGAAGGTATCAATCTATCTGATGTATGCGGGAGATGCAGCAGTTGTATTGACGCTTTTGTTATATTTGGTTGCGACAAAAAAGTTTTTAAAAAAGAAAAAAACACCCATGAAGTACACTTATTCAAATAATAAGCGGAGAAAGTAATGGGCGGTCATGGGAGACAGATGAGTAAAAAATTAATTTTTTTTGATATTGATGGCACGTTGATTGCAGAGACAAGTACGGATATGATGGGGTCAGCAGTAAAAGCTTTGGAAAAAGCGCAGGCAAATGGACACTTATGCTTTATCAATACGGGCAGACCGATTGGAACAGTGGGAAGCAGTATTATACAATATCCGTTTGATGGCTATGTCTGTGGATGTGGGACCTATATTACTTATCATGGCAAAGAAATCCTGCATGCAGAGATTGAGAAAGAGCTGGTACGCGAGCTGATAAAATGGAACGAAAAAGAAAATATTGATATCTTCTTTGAAGGGCGGAAGGGACTGATTTTCCCGCCGGAAGCATCGTTTAAAGATCTGTTTTCATCCGAGCGTTATTTTAAAAAGCAGAATGTAGATGTGCAATATTATGCTTATAATGGAGATATTAATTTTTGTGTGGATAAATTTTCGATGTGGTTTGATCGTGAAAATCCGCCATTGAAGTTTCGTTCATTTTTGGAGGACCATTTTTCGATCATTGAACGTGATATTGACTTTTGGGAAGTCATTCCAAAGGGATATTCAAAGGCGACGGGTATTGATTATTTGCTAAATTATCTGGATATGGATATTGTGGATACGATTTCGATCGGCGATTCACCAAATGATATTGCGATGCTGGAACATACGGGTGAATCGATTTTGATGGGAAATGGCTCGCCGGAATTAAAGGATAAGGTTACGTATGTGACCGCTAATATTGAAGATCATGGGGTATATCAGGCATTAGAATATTTTGGGTTAATATAGAAAAAGGCGGTTTTGACCGTCTTTTTTTGTAATAAAAAGAGGGAATGTCGGTAGTTGTTAATATTCCGTTTATAAATTAACTTTTCCGCTATTTTATTAAAAAAATATAAAAAGGCAATACTTTTCTTTGAATTTGTGATAGAATATCCAAAATTAATTTTTTTGATAGAAATAGTAGTTTTTAGTAGAAATTGGAGGTGGATACCAATGAATTATGAAGACGTAATGGAAAGAGTTCAGATTTATGCGAGAGAGCAGGAAGAAATCTGCAGAAAAAACAATGAGATAAACGATAATTTATATACGGAATATGGGGTAAAAAGAGGTTTAAGAGATATATCAGGGAAGGGCGTCGTTGCAGGTTTGACCAATATATCGAGGATTAGCGCGTTTAAGATAGAGAATGGGAAGAAGGTACCGGATGAGGGACATCTCTGGTATCGTGGATACCCAATTGAAGAGTTGGTGGCAGAAACGCATAAAAAGGGATTTTGCTTCGAGCGGACAGCGTATTTGCTATTATTTGGAGAGAAGCCGACAGATGAGGATTTAAGAAGGTTTTGTGCTGTTTTATCTGTATGTAGGGAACTGCCGCCACATTTTACAAGGGATGTCATTATGAAACGTCCGAGCCAGGATATTATGAATTCTATGACAAGAAGTATCTTAACATTATCGAATTATGATAATCATGCACTGGATCCATCTGTGGAAAACAGTCTCAGACAATGTATGGAGCTGATCAGCGTATTTCCGATGCTTGCTGTATATGGATATATTGCATATGATTATTATATAAATGATAAAAGCATGTTTATTCATGATCCGGATCCGATGTTATCGACAGCGGAGAATATCTTA
Organism: Lachnospiraceae bacterium; assembly: GCA_030531165.1. Lineage (GTDB taxonomy): Bacteria > Bacillota > Clostridia > Lachnospirales > Lachnospiraceae > Fimousia. The sequence goes on along the minus strand of JAUNOI010000012.1, from coordinate 20,205 downwards.
ATGATGCTGCGTCCAGATAAGCAGTATACAAGGCTGGAGGCGAAGGTATTGGATATTGCACTGATGTTACATATGGAGCATGGCGGCGGTAATAATTCTACATTTACCACACGAGTGGTAACCTCTTCCGGTGCCGATACTTATGCCGCAATCGCAGCGGCAATGTCTTCTTTAAAAGGCCCGAAGCACGGCGGCGCGAATTTGAAGGTTATGGATATGATGGATGATATTTGTGAGAATGTAAAGGATATCCATGATAAAGATGAGATCGCTGCATATTTGGAAAAGATTCTGGATGGGAAAGCATTTGATGGAAAAGGGTTGATCTATGGAATGGGACATGCGGTTTATTCTCTTTCTGATCCAAGAGAGGTCATCTTTAAAAGTTTCGTGGAGCGGCTTGCATTAGAAAAAGGTATGAATGATCAGATATTTCTATACAACGCTGTCGAAGAATTGGCACCGAAACTAATTCGGGAAAAGAGACCGATCTATAAAGGAGTCAGCCCGAATGTTGACTTTTACAGCGGATTTGTGTACGAAATGCTTGGTATTCCGAGAGAATTGTATACACCGATGTTTGCAATGGCACGTATCGTCGGATGGAGTGCACACCGAATTGAAGAGATGGTTGGGATGAGTAAGATTATCCGACCGGCGTATTTGAGCGTAATGGAAGAAAAGTCGGATTTTTATGACAGGTAAGGAAAGCGGATTTTTCCGCTTTATTTCCTGTCATCCCGGATCGGGCATTTTCCTGTCGATTTTCTGACGATCAACTCCGGTTCGTATTCCATTCTCATAATATAGGAGTGGTTGGAAGTATCTTTTTTCTGTTGATTTTTTCGATAGATCATATCGACTGCTTCTTTGCCTTTTTGTCTTGCTGCGTGTTCTGCCGTTGTCAGTGAGATCTGCGGCATGCCTGAAAGTGAGAAGTTATCAAATCCACAAACGGAGAAATCTTTTGGAATTTTGTAACCGCAGTCAGCAATTGCAGCCATAATTCCATAAGCGGTGATATCATTGTTGCCAATAAATGCGGTAGATAATGTATGTTCCTGCAGAGCCTTTTTTGTTTGCAGATATCCATTTTCATATTCCGGATTATCCGGATTATATTTCCGATAGTCTGAGGAAGAAGGGGTTTGAATGATAATTTGAGCCGGATCGATACCGTAATTTTCAAAACTCTCCCGTAGTCCTTCCAGACGATAAATGCGGTTGATCTCTTTTGCTTTGATCGGAAAAGAAACAAAGGTAATGTGTCTGTGGCCAAGTTCGATCAAATGTTCGCCGATCATATAGCCAGTTTTTTTGCTGTCGAGTTCGACCGAGTCGAAGCGGCAGTTTTTTGGTTTATCTCCGATCAGGACAAACGGAACCTGCTTAGAAAGCGTGTTAGACGCTGCCATTTTATCAGGAGGATAAAGAGCGATGATTCCGGCGAGTTCAAATCCGAGCAGTAATTTCAGGTAAGAGGCTTCCTGATCTGCATCACGGAGTGTAGATACCGTGAATACGGTGTAGCCGTATTTTTGTGCCTGTTCATTAATGGACTGATTCACCATTGTATAATATCCGTTTGAAAAAGTCGGGCAGATAACAATAATACTTTTTGCCAGATTTTTTTCCTTTTTCTTTACGCCGGCTTCCGGTTTTTTATATCCGAGTTCTTTTGCGGCTTCTTCTACCCGGCTTATGGTTTCCCTTGAAAATGAAACATTGGCACGTTTGCTCAGAATCATGGAAACTGTGGATTGAGATAAATTCACATATTCTGCAATATCCCTTGTTGTTACTTTATTTCGCTTTCCCATGAAGAACTCCTTTTATTTGCAAAATTCAGAGAAAATATAAAGTATATTTCCTCTTCGGTTAAGAAAATTATTTTGATTTATTTTGATTAATTGTGATGATTAATCAAAGATAACATTTGATTAATTATAGTATAACGTTAAAACGGCATTTATTCAAGGAATTCATTTTTAAGAAAACGTTTTTTTCAGATTGGGAGAGGAATGTGAAATTAATCAAAAAAATGATTAATAGTAAATGCTTAAAAAATGGCTTAAAATAGCCATTTGTGATGTTTGACATATGAGAAATTATGTGGTTATATATAATCAGTAAACAAGTAAAGCAAGAGGCTATTTTATCAGGAGGAACAAATATGAGCGTTATTACATTTATCTGTGCAGGTCAGATGAACTCTGCAATCACTTTCCCGGCATTCGAAAACGGACATGAAGTAAGACTGGTTGGATCACCATTAGATCGTGACATTATTGATGGATTAAGAAAAGATAATTTTCATATTACATTAAAAAGAACACTTCACGATGGTATCAAGTATTATCAGTATGAAGAAGTTCAGGAAGCTTTAGTTGGAGCAGACTTGATCTTAGGCGGAGTCAGCAGCTTTGGTTTAGACTGGTTCTGTGATGAAGTACTTCCAATTATTCCGGAAGAAGTACCATTATTAACGGTAACAAAAGGTATGGTAGATTTGGAAGATGGAACATTAGTTCCTTATCCAACGATCTTTGCAGAAAGACAGCCGGAAGGAAAGAACATTAATTTCAATGCGATCGGTGGTCCATGTACGAGTTATGAATTAGCAGATCATGACGACAGCCATGTTGCTTTCTGCGGTAAAGATATGGACACATTAAAATATATCAAATCTTTATTAGCAACAGATTATTATCATATTAGTCTTTCTACAGATGTAGTCGGAGTAGAATGTGCAGTTGCTATGAAAAATGCTTATGCATTGGGAGTATCACTGTCAGTTGGACTTGCTGAAAAGAGAGATGGAAAGATCGGAGCAGTGCATTATAATTCTCAGGCAGCATTATTTGGACAGGGCGTAAAGGAAATGACTCGTCTGTTAGAGTTGATCGGAGGAAAACCGGAAAATATCGTTCATGGAGCCGGAGATTTGTACGTGACAGTATTTGGCGGAAGAACACGTAAGATCGGAACATTATTAGGACGTGGATTAACATTCCAGGAAGCAATGGAGGAATTAGCAGGCGTGACATTAGAATCGATCGTTATTGCAACAAGAACTGCAAGAGCTGTTCGTAAACTTGCAGAAAGAGGCGTTGTTTCTTTAAGCGATTACCCATTATTAATGCATGTAGATGCGATTATTAATGAAGGTGCAGAAGTAAATATTCCTTGGGAAGACTTTACAATGATTACAGAATAAGTATTTTTATAAAGATTTCATAGATTAAAAAGGCAGAGGACAGAATGTGGATGCATTCTGTCCTTTTCGGTTTACGCGAAGGCACAAGGGAGAGAAAAATAATTAAGAAATTTGTAAACCTTTTTAAGATGTACTTTATTTACAAAAAAATTATTATGGACTATAATAATGCCGTATGATATTGAAAAACGTCGAATAGGGACTAGAGAAGGTAGAGGTTATAGTATTTATGGCAAAAAGAACTTACAAAAAAAGAAAAAACAATCATAAAAGAATCATACTGGGAGTTATTGCAATTGCAGTTGTATTATTTGGCTGCTGGCAGGCGCGCAATGCATATATAAAAGCAAAAGGCACGAGAGCGGCGGAAGAGAGAATAAACGAAAGTCCGACAACAGAAGAAGTCAAGAAGAACTGTTGGGAGAAAAAAGATGGAAAGTCTTATTATTACGGAGAAGATGGTGAGATTCTTACAGGGCGTTTTGTTCTCCAGGATGAAAAGAAGATTTATTATACCGATGATGATGGCGCGGTTGTGAGAACCGTTGACGGAACAAAGCCGATGATCTCGATTACATATGATGATGGTCCGTCTCAGTTTTCCTCGGATTTTGCAGCATTATTTGATCAGTATGATTCTGCAGCAACATTTTTTGAAGTAGGAAACCGCATCAAAGAGATCCCAAGCCTTGAGAAACAGGAACAGGCAATTGCGGATTCGAATAGTGAATTGGCAAATCACACTTACAATCATAAGAATTTAACCCTTCTTTCAAAAGAGAACATGCTGGAGCAGATTCATAAGAATGAAGAAGTGTTAAGAAGTTTTGGAGAAACAGCAGATCCGATCATGTTTCGGGTTCCGGAAGGTGCAGTTAACAGCGTAGTAAAAGAGAATTGTGGTGTTCCAATTATTTTATGGTCGATTGATACGATGGACTGGAAGAGCAGGAATGCGAATTCCGTTTATAAAATTGCGAGAGAAGCACAAGATGGAGATATCATTTTAATGCATTCTTTATATCAGAGTACATTAAATGCATCAAAAAAATTAGTACCTGAACTTATCGATCAGGGATATCAGCTTGTAACGGTAACGGATTTGGCTGAATTCCGCGGTGGATTCGAAAATGGAGAAAAATACTTCTCCTTCCCGCCAATAGAAGCGGATGAAGAAGAGGGTACGGCAGATACAGCAGAGGAATAAAAATATGATGGCAAAGATGGAAGAAAAGAAGAAGCATCCTGAAGAATACCGGGTCATTCAGTCAGCAGCGAGCCAGATACAGGGAACAGGAGAATTCCATCGTCTTATGATGAAGTACCGATGTGCGATTAGAGAGGTGCGGACAAAATTAGAAGTATTGAATGAGGATTTTAGCGTCAGATATAATCGTAATCCGATTGAGGCGTTATCCAGCCGGATCAAGACACCGAGCAGTATTGTTGAAAAGCTGCATCGGAATAAATGGCCGATCACTACGGAAAGCATTTATGAGAATCTCCATGATGTGGCAGGAATACGGGTTATCTGCTCTTTTGTAGATGATATCTACTATATAGCAGATGTGTTATTAAAGCAGGATGATATACGTTTGATCAGAAAGAAAGATTACATTCAGCATCCTAAATCAAATGGATATCGTAGCCTGCATCTGATTGTTGAGATTCCTATCTTTCTTGCAGATAATAAGGAATATATGCAGGTTGAAGTCCAGATTCGAACAATTGCGATGAATTTTTGGGCGAGTCTTGAGCACAAGGTTCGATATAAAAAGGACATTCCACGGGTGGAAGATGTAGAAAAGCGGTTAAAGAGGTGTGCCGAGGAGAGCGCAAAGCTGGATCTGGAGATGCAGGCGATCAATAAAGAAATTGAACAGGCGATACATTCAATGGCAGATTAAGAAGAAAGGCTGTATCACAAAAGAAATTTTGTGAACAGTCTTTTTTTCTGTACAGGAAAATTTATCCTGTCAATTAATTTGCAAAAGATTTGCAAATTAATTGACATTTACATGATTCTTTTTTATAATACATAACAATGTATAAACAGCAATCGGAGAGAATAAAATGAAAAAACGCGAATATAAAACAAAGGGCAGAAGGATGATCTGGCAATATTTGATAGAAGAAAAAGATCATGCGGTCAGTATTTCTGATATAGAACAGTTTTTGATCGAGAATCAGGAACATGTGAATCTAAGTACGATCTACCGATATCTGGACAAGCTTGTTATGGATCACAAAGTTTTAAAGTATCAGCAGGAAGATGGTAAGAAGGCAGTTTTCCAATATGTAGAAGAAGATCGGTGTCATCAACATTTGCATATGCAGTGTGTAAAGTGCGGGCGCATGATTCATTTAAACTGTAGTTTTATGGATGAAATCTCAGATCATATGATGGAACACCATCATTTTCGACTGCAGTGCCAGAATTCTATCTTGTATGGAATATGTGAATCATGTGAAAGAGCAGAAAAGTGAAAGAAGGTGTTTTGAATGACAAAGCGCTTGTTAATCATGATAATTTGTATTGTCTTATGTGTGAATCTTCTTACCGGATGTCATTATGAGAAAGTGGATTCCGAGAAAAAAACGGATAAAATCGATATTGTCGCTACGGATTTTGCGCCATATGATTTTTCACAGCATGTAGCAGCAGGTGTCGCTGACGTAACCATGTTGCTTGCACCGGGAGAAGAGGCTCATTCTTATGAGCCGACACCGCGGGATATGATAAAGATCCAAAATTCTGATGTGTTCGTATATACGGGAGGAGAGTCCGAGGAATGGGTCAGTGATATTCTGGATGATCTCGATCGGGAGATTACAGTTGTTCGCCTGATGGACTGTGTAGAATTGTATGAAGAAGAGGCAGTCGAAGGAATGGAAACAGAAGAACATGAACATGAGGATGAAGAAGAAGGAGAATACGACGAACATGTTTGGACGGCTCCTGAAAATGCGGTCAAAATTACAAAAGCGCTGGGAGAAGCTTTTGAAAAGGCAGATCCCAAATATAAATCCGTATACCAGGAAAATACCGAAAGTTATGTGGCACAGCTCCGTGAACTCGATCAGGCATTTTGGGATGTTGTGGATCATGCAGAAAGAAAAACGCTGATATTTGGAGATCGCTTCCCGCTCCGGTATTTTGTGGAGGAATATGGACTGACGTATTATGCGGCATTTCCGGGGTGTGCATCGGATACGGAACCGAGCGCAAAGACGGTGGCTTTTTTGATCGATAAAGTAAAGGCAGAGGGAATTCCGGTTGTGTTCCATACGGAATTGTCAAATCAGCAGATGGCAGATACGATCTGCGAGGATACGGGCGCAGTAAAGAGGGAATTTCATGCCTGCCATAATATTACAAAGGAACAATTTGAACAGGGACTTGGATATTTGGATTTTATGCGGGAGAACGTAGAAGTGTTGAAGGAGGCTTTGAATTAAATGGCTTTCATAGAGTGTAAAAATGCTGCTTTCGGGTATGAAGGGAAAGCAGTTGCAGAACAGTTGAATTTTAAGGTAGAAGAGGGAAATTATCTCTGTGTAGTCGGCGAAAACGGATCAGGAAAAAGTACGCTGATGAAAGGAATTTTGGGGTTGATCTCTCCGATGGAAGGGGAGTTGATTCTTTCTGACGGACTAAAGAAGAATGAAATTGGCTATCTGCCACAGCAGACGGATATACAGAAGAATTTTCCGGCAAGCGTCTATGAAGTTGTCGTGTCGGGAAGATTAAACAGACTGGGCAATCGTATTTTCTTTGGAAGGAAAGACCGCCAGGAAGCCTATGAGAAGATGAAGATCATGGGAATCTATGAATTGAGAAACCGCAGTTATCAGGAGTTGTCCGGAGGCCAGCGACAGAGAGTACTATTGGCAAGAGCTCTCTGTGCAACGCAGAAGGTGTTGTTATTGGATGAGCCTGTGACAGGGCTTGATCCCGCAACAACAAAGGAGATGTATCGCTGTATCCGGGACCTGAACAGGAAGCATGGGATTGCGGTGATCATGATCTCGCATGATATCGGTACGGCGGTCAGAGAGGCAACCCATATCTTGCAGTTGGCAGAGAGGCAGATATTCTTTGGAACGACGCAGGGATATAAGCGTTCTAAAGTCGGACGAGCCTGGATGGAGGAGGATAGAAATGATTAGTGTATTGCGTGAGATGCTCCAATATGATTTTTTGACGAGGGCGCTGTTCGTTGGATTTTTGGTATCATTATGCGCGGCCTTGTTAGGAGTTAGCTTAGTATTGAAGAGATATTCTATGATCGGGGATGGATTATCTCATGTTGGATTTGGAACGCTGGCGATTGCAACGGCACTTGGAGTAGCACCGTTAAAGCTGACGATTCCGGTTGTTGTAGCGGCAGCTTTTTTGCTGCTGCAATTGAGCGAAAATGCGAAGATTAAAGGTGATTCGGCGATTGCGTTGATTTCCAGTGGTGCACTTGCGATCGGTGTCATGGCGATTTCCATTACGACCGGAATGAATATGGAAGTATATAATTATATGTTTGGAAGTATCCTTTCGGTCAGCAAAGAAGATGCAAGGCTGAGTATTATTCTTTGTATTGCAGTATTGGTACTGTTTATCATCTTTTATAATCGCATATTTGCAATTACATTTGACGAAACATTTGCCAAAGCGACCGGAACTAAGGTAAAATCATATAACATGATCATTGCATTTTTGACAGCGATTACGATTGTACTCGGCATGCGGATGATGGGGGCGATGTTGATTTCCAGTTTGATCATCTTTCCGGCGCTGACTTCGATGCAGGTGTTTAAAAAGTTCTTATCCGTCGTGATCAGTTCGGCGGTATTATCCGTCGGATGCTTTTTTGCCGGAATGATCTTTTCATATGTGTATGGAACACCGTCCGGTGCGAGTGTCGTCTGTGCGAATCTGATCATGTTTTTATTATTTACATTGATAGGGAAAATAAAAAGTTAAAAGAAAGAGAAACAAAGGATGATAACGATAATATTTGACGTTGATGATACGCTCTATAATCTGATGGAGCCTTTTGAGCGGGCACATCAGGAACTGTTCGCGTCACGGACGGGTGCTGACTGCGAGCAGCTTTTTATGGCATCCAGAATCTATAGTGACGAAGCGTTTTATATGCATGAAAAAGGATTGATTTCTGCGGAAGAAGAATTTGCCTATCGCATTCGAAAGACTTATGCGGATGTCGGAATTGAAGTGACGGGAGAACTGGCGGCAAAGTTTGAAGAGCGTTACCGGTACTATCAGAAGCATATCCATGTGCCGGAAGGAGTGCAGGAGATTTTAGATTATTGTAAGGGACAGGATATCCCAATCGGAGCGCTTACGAATGGAAAGCACAAATATCAAAACAAGAAAGCACAGACATTAGGTCTTGACCGATGGTTTTCAGATGAACGAATATTCATATCGGAAGATATCGGTTATACGAAACCGAATCCAAATGCTTTCTTTGCCGTGCAGCAGGCATTGCAGCTTGATTCCGAAAAGACGTGGTTTATCGGGGATACGTTTGAAGTCGATGTCGAAGGAGCGAAGAAAGCGGGGTGGCATGTGATCTGGTTTAATCACCGCCATCGACAGATGCCGGAAGGTGAAATTCGGGCAGACAGAGAGGTGTTCAGCGAGAAAGAGCTGTTGGAAGTGATAGAAGAGATTACGAAATAGGCAAACAGCGTTTTTGGATAGTTTCCAAAGATGCTGTTTTGTGTTACAATAGAAACATAAATGCAAAAATATACATATTTATAATAAACAGGAGATATAAATTTTATGAAGAAAATTATTTTAACTGGGGATCGTCCGACTGGTCAGCTTCATGTTGGTCATTATGTTGGTTCCCTCAGACGGAGAGTAGAGTTACAGAATTCAGGGGAATTTGATGATGTTTATATTATGATCGCAGATGCGCAGGCGTTGACTGACAATGCGGATAATCCGGACAAAGTACGTGAGAATATTATAGAAGTAGCACTGGATTATTTGTCTGTTGGATTAGATCCGGCAAAGTCAACGTTATTCATTCAGTCCTATGTTCAGGAACTGACGGAACTGACCTTCTATTATTCCAATTTAGTAACCGTTTCCCGTTTACAGAGAAATCCTACTGTTAAGACAGAGATTCAGATGAGGAATTTTGAAACAAGTATTCCAGTCGGATTCTTCACTTATCCGATCAGTCAGGCTGCGGATATTACGGCATTTAAAGCAACAGTGGTTCCGGCGGGTGAGGATCAGATGCCGATGGTTGAACAGACGAGAGAGATCGTACGTAAGTTTAATCAGACTTATGGTGATACGTTGGTTGAGCCGGAGATTCTGCTTCCTGATAATGAAGCCTGTCTAAGACTTCCGGGTACGGATGGCAAGGCTAAGATGAGTAAATCCTTAGGCAATTGTATTTATCTCGCGGAAGATGAAAAGTCCGTTCAGAAAAAAGTCATGAGTATGTATACCGATCCAAATCATATTCGGGTGCAGGATCCGGGGCAGATCGAAGGCAACACGGTATTTACTTATCTGGATGCATTTTGTAAAGATGAATATTTTGCAGAATATCTGCCGGATTACGCAAATCTGGATGAACTAAAAGCGCATTACCAGAGAGGTGGACTTGGAGATGTTAAAGTTAAGCGTTTTCTAAATGCAGTGCTGAATGAAGAACTTTCCCCGATTCGTGCCAGAAGAAAAGAATACGAAAAAGATATCGCATATGTATATGATGTTCTAAAGACGGGAAGTGAAAAAGCCCGTGCGGTTGCAGCACAGACATTAGATGAAGTAAAGGCTGCTATGAGAATTAATTATTTTGAAGATGAAGAGTTGATCAAAAAACATATTCAAAAATATCAAAATAAATAACAAAAGAAAAAGAGCCTCTTTTTTATACGGAAGGGGGTTCTTTTCGTTATACCAAAATGCATGAAAGAAATGAATTCGAAAAGATGGGGGCAGTGAAGGATGAAAAAAGCAATTGAAAAAGAGATAAAAGGAATTGTCAAGGATATTCTGGCCGACTATGAAAATGAGCGTGCCATTGATAAGATAGAGCCGTTTGGTCAGCCGGATAAGGATATTATTATTGAAATTGTACATAAGCTGATCAAGATTGTTTATCCAGGATATTCGAGAAATAAATCCTACCGCATTTATAATGTAGAGCATCATCTTTCTATTTTAATTGAGGATGTGATGTATAATCTGAATAAGCAGATTATGATCGCACTACGTTATTCAAAAAAATACGAACATGTTTCGGAAGATGAAAGAAGCGATGCGGCGGAACAGATTGCGATTGCTTTTTTCAAAAAAATACCGAGTATACGCGAATATATAGAAACAGATCTGCAGGCGGCATTTGATGGAGACCCGGCAGCCTATTACGAGGAGGAGATTATTTTATCTTATCCCGGATTGCTTGCAATCACCGTAAATCGTCTTGCACACGAGCTGTTCCGGATGGAAGTTCCATTAATTCCGCGAATTATGACAGAATATGCTCATAGCGAGACCGGTATCGATATCCACCCGGGGGCAACAATCGGCAAATACTTTTTTATCGATCATGGAACCGGCATCGTAGTAGGTGAGACGACAGAGATCGGCGATAATGTAAAAGTATATCAGGGAGTAACGCTGGGAGCGCTGTCGACAAGAGGCGGTCAGAGTCTTCATGGTACAAAGCGTCATCCAAAGATTGAAGATAATGTTACAATCTATTCCGGTGCATCTATCTTAGGAGGAGAGACGGTGATCGGAGAGGGTGCGGTCATCGGAAGTAATGCATTTATCACAGCTTCTATCGCCCCAGGAACCAGGGTAAGTATTAAGAATCATGAACTTAGAATGAGCCAAAAGGGAGAAGAAACATTTAAAGATGCTAAGGAAGAGAAAATTCCGGGACAGGATGATTCCTGGCACTATATGATTTAATCCGGGACTCGTACTTACGGGTTTCGGTATATAAGAAAAGTTCTTCGAATGTATCTGTATAGCAGCAGAATGTTCGAAGAACTTTTTTGGCTTTCTTATTTTTTTGAGTCTTTACCGATTATTTTTTTATATTTTGAAAATTCCTTTTTCAAAGAAGGCGCCTTAAATCCAGGATTGCGTCGCATTTCATAGGTAGCGGGATCCTGCATTTTTCTGATAAGATTGTCCTTGCGCTGTTTCATTTCGTAGATTTCCCGTTCGATCATCCATTCAAACTGAGCGATCTGTTCAAATGTATCGTACTTTTGTTCCAGAAAAGCAGCCTGAAGTTCGGCCTTTTTATCTTTTAACTGATCGCTGTAATATTCAAAACTGTAGTCTGCACGCGATCTCATAATTGCAAGTTTCTCTTCTGTACCGGATTTGACGAGTTCTTTTTGCAATTCGATGCGTTCTGCAAGGTTGTTCTTTAATTTTTCTGCTTGAATAATGAGATTTCGCAGATCCATAGCACGACGGAACGAATTTGCAAAATCAAATACCATTAGAACTGTAATGATAAAGGTAACAACTGATACAAGATCGTTATTTAAATTTAAAATGAAACGTGCAACCGGAGTATGTACTACATAGACCATCAGCAGGCTTAAAAATCCCCATGCGATCGTGGAGACAAGGCAGATGTGTCCGTGAAGCTGGATTTTCCGATAGCTGTAATCCCAATAGCGGACCTTGAAAAGAGCGACCATCAAAGAGCCGACGATATATTCTAAAATAGTGGCACAAACTGCTCCGACAAAATACACGAGTACCGGGTTATCCTGAAACGGAAGTGTCACAAATAAAACACAGATCGCGCCGGTTCCATATAGTGGAAGCCATGGCCCTTTCATGAATCCTCTGTTGACAAATTGTCTTTTTGCTAATGAAACATAGGTGGATTCAAAACACCATCCAAATAAACAGTAAAAATAAAAAAAGGAAAGCCATTGATGAAAATGGTAATAATACATAAAACATTCCTTTCTTTTCGTACATAGTGTTATTATAGCATCAAATGTCATAATAAACATACAAAAAAATGTATAAAAAGAGTGAATTCTTGTGAAATATAACAATGATTATTTTCAAATAATAAAGAATAATGTATAATATCTATAGAAAATGAGAGTGTTTTCTATAAATATTATCAAATGAGGTGTGTGTTATGATGAGAAAGGTAGCGTTTATTACAGGTGGTACCAGCGGACTCGGCTTTGTTCTGCTGAAGAAACTGCTCGAGAGGGATTATGAGGTTATCTCTGTGTCAAGAAATACAGAAAAAATTGAAAAAACAAAGAAAAGGTTAAATTCGGATAAAGTTTTCTTTATCCAGGGAGATATCATGGATGAAGAGGTGATTGATGAGGCGTATCAATATTTATTTAATAAGTACGGATATGTCAATGTTGTGATTAATAATGCAGCAATTATGGCAGGCGGAGGAATAGAGGATATCTCTTCTGAAGAATGGAAAAAAGTGTTCGAAGTAAATGTGCATGTTCCGTTTAAGATCATAAAAAAGATGTCCCGTCTTTTAAAACGTGCGGAATCTGCATGCGTGATCAATGTTTCATCGATCGCGTCGCAGATTACAGGAGGCTGCATGGCATATTCTGCAAGCAAGGCTGCGGTGGATATGATGACAAAATCGCTTGCCAAAGAATTATCAAACTATTATATCAGGGTAAATACAGTAAATCCAGGATTGATCAATACTGGTTTTCAGATTCACAATCATATGATGTCAGGAAGGGAATATGAAGAGTATTTGGAGGATTCTTCGAATGCCTATCCGATGGGAATTGGGACAGCGGATGATGTGGCAGAGCTAATCTGCTTTTTAATTTCGGAAAAAGGGGCATGGATTACCGGAAGCAATTATATTATTGATGGTGGAAGATCAATTAATTGTTAATAAATTGACATATTCAGACGAATTTTCATATTGAAAAGAACAAATGCATAAATAAATGAATATTAAAAACGACTTATACAAATGTTCAATAATAATTATTGACAATGAATAAATGCGTTGATATGATGTCATTGTAAGGATAACTTACAGGGCTGATGAAACTGCACGTGACTAACAGGAGGCGGAAATGAAAAAGATAGTTGATGATTTGAGACTGGTATATAAATGTTGTGATTTATATTATACAGATGAGATGACACAACAAGACATTTGCGATTCCTTGGGATTATCCAGAGCGACAGTTTCCAGAATGCTGAAGATTGGACGGGAACAGGGAATTGTTCGGATTGAAGTGATCAATCCAATCGAATTTGATTATGGACAGCTGGAAAAAGATCTGGAGAGAAAATATGGTTTAAAGGAAGTCATTATTGTAGATAATCAACCTTTAGATACGGAGGAAGACAGAATTCAGAGACTGAGTGAAGCGAGTTTCGATTATCTTTCCCATCTGTTTAAAGATGGAGATACAATTGGAGTTGCGATGGGAAGTACTCTGTATCATGTGGCAAATGTCAAGAAAAAATATGAATTTGACAAACAGTTTTTATTTGTCCCGATGTTTGGTGGTATTAGCCAGATGAAAGTGGGCAAAGTCAATGTACAGGCGAACCAGATTGCAGCGGATTTCGCACAGAAGTTTGGAGGCCGCTATGTACAGTTTCTGGCACCGGCAGTATTTCGGAATGAGGAAGTCATGAAAGGATTTCTTCAGGAGGAATCTGTAAATTATATATATGACTACTTTAAGAAATTAAATAGTGTCATTATGGGCATTGGAATTCCTGAGAGAAACTCCACAATGGTTTCCGCAGGCTATATTACAGAAGAACAGCTGACGAAGTTTGTGGACCACGGGGCGGTCGGCGATATTGCACTTCGGTATTTTAACCGCGAAGGAAATACGGAGCCGTTCAGGGAATTCAATGATAAGGTTGCAAGCATTCCGATCAAGGAATTAAAACGAGTGGAAAACCGCATTGGCATCGGCGGTGGAGCTCAAAAAGCGCATGCGATCAAAGGTGCGATCAGAGGACAGTTTATCAACATGTTGATCACAGATGTTGATTGTGCACAGAAGATGCTTCAGTAGTAATCAGATGTTAAAGAATGGACAATCTCTTGGGCCTTTATGAGGATTGCCGATTCTTAACATAGAGTTGTGTGATGTTTAAAACAAGGAGGAACTTAAACATGCTGAATATGGATCAAAAATTAATCAAAAGAGAAGAAGAAGGCAAAATCATCATGACAGGTATCGTTGGTGCAGGTCAGATGGGACGAGGAATGGTAACTCAGATGTGCCTTATGAAGGGTATCAAAGCTGCGGTAGTAGCAGACCTTAAATTAGACTTAGCAGTAGCAGCATTCAAATACGCAGGTATCACAGACGAGATGATCGCTTGTGTTGATACGATCGAAGAGGCAAATACAGCAATCGAAGCTGGTAAATTCGTTGCTACTACAAATACATCCATTGCAACAAGCGCCGATGCTGTTCAGGTATTGGTAGATGTTACAGGTCATCCTGATGTTGGAGCAAAACTTTCGATTGAAGCAATGGACAACGGAAAAGACGTTGTAATGATGAATGTTGAAACGGATGTTGTTATCGGACCTTACTTAAAGAGATATGCTGCAAGCAAAGGCGTTATCTATACAGGTTCTGCTGGTGATGAACCGGGTGCTGTTATGGAACTTTACTGCTTTGCAAGAGCAATGGGAATGACAGTTGAAGTTATGGGTAAAGGTAAAAATAATAAACTTGACTATGACTGCAATCCTGACACAGTATTAGAAGAAGCTACAAGAAGAAAGATGTCTCCGCGTATGCTTTGTGCATTCAAAGATGGTACAAAGACAATGGTAGAGATGACAGCTATGTGTAATTACACTGGTTTGATTCCTGACGTGATCGGAGGACATGGTCCACAGGTTTCTCCTGGAACAGAAGGCGTAAAAGAGTTAAACGATGTCTTCAAATTAAAAGAGGATGGTGGTATCTTAAATAAACATGGTGTTGTTGAATATGTTAACGGAATCGCTCCTGGTGTATTCGTAACAGTATCTACACCAAATGATGAAATTGCATATCAGATGGGATACCACAGCATGGGTCCTGGACCTCTCTGGACATTATACCGTCCATATCACTTATGTAACTTAGAGACTCCATTGACCGTTGCTAAGTTAGTGATTGATAAAGAACCTCAGTGCGTACCAATTGATGGATTGGTTGCTGAATGTATCACACGTGCTAAGATCGACTTAAAAGCAGGACAGACGATCGATGGAATGGGTGGATATACTACTCATGGTTCTATCTGTGAAGCTGCCGTTTCTGATGCGAACAAATACGTACCATTCGGCTTAGTTACAGATAAAGCGGTTATGAAGAGAGATGTTAAGAAAGGTCAGTTGATCACATTAGATGATATCCAGCTTGATACAAGTACATACGTGTACAAATTGCGTCAGGAACAGGATAAAATCTACGGAAAAACCAATTTATTATAATATTGATAATTTGATTTAAAATAAATCACGATACAAGTACGCCATCCTGCAAACGGCGTACTTGTGTCTATCAGATGATAAATCATCGAAATGATTAATGAAAGATGGCGCTTTCATTCTGGGGAGAATGTTAGTGATGAGTAGTGTCATATAGAGAAAGGAATTTATTATGGCAAAAGCAGAAAAACCATTTTTAGTTGTTAATCCGAAATCTTATTTATATGGAAATGCAAGTTTAGAGCTGGCAAAGGCTTCTGATCAGGTAGCAAGAGAAGTTGGCATTCAGATTTATTTTACATGTCCTTATGCGGACATCCGTCTGATTAAGGAAAATACACAATACATTACGGTATGTGCGCAGTCGCTGGATCCTTTGACGCCTGGACGCGGAATGGGACATGTGCTTCCGGAATCTTTAAAAGAAGCAGGAGCAGAAGCAGTATTTTTAAATCATGCGGAAAATCCAAAGATGCTTGCAGATCTCTATGCTTCTATTTGCCGTGCGAAAGAACTGGATATGGTTACGATCGTGTGTGCGGACTCTACTACTGAGGCAAAGGCAGTTGCGCTTATGGATCCTAACATTATTATCGCGGAACCGACAGATCTGATCGGAACCGGACAGATTGCCGATGATTCTTATATGATCGAAACAGTAAAGCAGATCAGAAAAGTCAATCCGAATGTACAGCCAATGATCGCGTCAGGCGTAAGTACAGCGGATGACTGCTATAAGATCGTAAAAGCAGGTTCAGATGGAACTGGATGTACTTCAGGTATTTTAAATGCACCATCTCCAGCGCTTCGTGTCAGAGAGATGGCAGAGGCGATCAAAAAGGCATACATAGAGCGTACAGAATCAGAGAATTAAGGAGAACAACAATGGCTGTATATAAAGAGACAATTCAATTACAATCACATGGTACCACACCAACTTTCATTAATATTACTCCTCAGGTAAAAGAGGCGATTACAAATAGCAAAATTCAGAATGGAATCGTGACGATCATCTCCCCTCATACGACATGTTCGGTATTTTTTGAAGAATTCGTGCATGATACGATAGAAGATGGAACAGAATTCCTTCAGATTGATCTGGATAAATGTTTACAGAAGATTGTGCCGAATCAGACGGAAATGCCGCCTTCCGGCGAATATATGTATCCGGGTGAAGCTCATTTTCAGGATGTGGAATCCTGGCCAAATGCGGCCGACTATCTTCCGGGCGGAGACCGTACCGCATTATTAAATTGCGATGCTCACATTAAATCTACAATCTTAGGATCTAGTGAAACGCTGGAAGTAGATGGAGGAAAACTCGGTGTCGGTTCGACGGGATATATTTATTTTGTGGATTTTGACCGTACTCGTCCGCGCCCTCGTAAATGCAAAATAATCGTTATCGGAGAATAAACAGGAGGTATTTCGATGTTAGTCAATTCAAAAGAATTATTTCAAAAAGCACAGAAAGAACATTATGCGATTCCATCTGCAAATGTATTAGATATGGAAAGTATGAAAGCGCATGTAGGCGTTGCGGAAGAGCTGGGGTTGCCGTTGATTATCGGTGTAGCAGAGGGACATCTGGGTCCGAATATGACCCTGGAAGATGTAGCGCTGGTTGGCAAAAAGTATGCCGAAGAAGCGACAATACCTGTTGTTTTACATTTGGACCATGGTATGAGTGTAGATACATGTAAAAAAGCGATCGATCTTGGATTCACATCTGTTATGATTGATGCATCTATGAAGAGCTTTGAAGAAAACGTAGCCACAACAAAAGAGGTTGTGGAATATGCAAAGGCAAAAGATGTTTCTGTAGAAGCGGAAATCGGACATGTAGCCAGCAACTTCGATACAAATGATACAGAAGCGTTGTATACACAGCCGGAGGAAGCGAAGAAGTTTGCAGAAGAATCCGGATGTGATTCCCTGGCAATTTCAATCGGAACCGCCCACGGCGTATATAAAGCGAAAGCGATTCCTGAGATTAGTTTTGATTCTCTGCATGCCATTCATGCAGCTACCGATGTGCCATTAGTCCTTCATGGCGGTTCCGGATCCGGGGATGATAATTTGAACAGATGTGCAAAAGAAGGTATTTCCAAGGTAAATATCTATACAGATCTGTATTTGGCTGCAATGGATTCTGTTAAAAAAACAGCGCCGGAAGATTATTTATCATTATTAGCAGCTGTAAAAGAAGGAATGCAATCTTGCCTGAAGCATTATTATGAAGTTTTTGAGACAAAACAGGCATAAGAAAATGAAAAAATAAAATATGAATTGAGTTCTTGACCTTTTACATAAAAAACAATAGCAGACTGTCAGTATATGGAAAAGATATTTATCAAAATGCACAAAAAACATTGACAAGGGTTACAGCTAGAAGGTAGAATAACAGTATGGATATTGGCTAGAATGAAAGGAGAACGCAATGAAATTTAATACAAAAATCACAGGACATGGACCAGATGCATTTGCATTTTTAGGAGATCCATCTACAAACTTTATTATCTTATTCAATGATGATGCACCACCTGCATTAGCAGAGTTGTGTGTTTTACATACGAAATCTGAATTGATGGCAGATGTCGAAGTTGGTGATACATTTGTTATTGGTGAAAAAGCATTTACAGTTTCTGCAGTAGGTTCTGAAGCGAACGCTACATTAAGAGGACTTGGACATGCTACGATTGATTTTAAAGGCGGTCCGGAACCAGAAAGACCAGGTTGTATTATGTTAGAGGCTGCAGGGGAAGCGCTCACAGTAGATGATTTACAGCCAGGTACTAAAATTGAAGTATATTAATTTTTATAATATCGTATTATAAAAGAACGATAGGGGCATGGCAGATTGTCGTGTCCCTTTTTCGTTGTATAGAAAATCCATTGGATTTCCTATATGACAAAAAATGTTTTGCGAGAATCTATTTAATTTTCAGGAGGATGTTCTATGTGGGGTATGATAGCTGCAGCTGTTGTTTATGCGGTTGCAATTGGTTTTAATGTTGGTAAAGAAGGTATGCGGCAGAATCGTAATCGGACAGAATGGACGATGGAAGAGATAGACAAGATAAAAGGTTCGGCAGTGATGGGATGGAAACTTTTAATTGCCATGCTGCTGATTGCAGGTGCGGCACTTCTTGTATATGAACACTTTTTCGAAACTGATAAAGCGCTTGGTTTCTGGTGGATACAGATTTCGTGTGCGTTATTCACAGCAGCGGTAATTTCGGTTGGATTATTATTGTATGCAAAGAAGAATCCGACAATTTATAAGATTATCTGTATTATGAAGCCGGAAAAAGAGATTCGGCCGACTGTGGCTCAGCGTGTGGAAAGCGGTATGAAGGGAATCTGGGAGGAGAACTTTCCGGAGCGTAAACCGGACATGACGGATCTGACGGCTGCATACTATAAAGCGAAAGAGAATTCCGATAATCCGACGACGCAGGATCTGATGAAGCAATATAAAGAATCGAAGAAAGAAGATTCTTTTGAAACGGAAAAAAAGATCATGGATTTACAATCTCAAACAAAAGAAAAATCCGTGTTGCAGAGTGAAAATCAACAAGATGATTATTATCAAAAGTATGTGGAGTTGTTGGAAAAATATGCTAATTTGTTAGAAAAATATAATGAATTAAAGCAAGATAACTAAAACAAAAAATTAACAAATACAAAAATATAAATGATCGTTCTGGAAAATGTACTTATACAAATGTTCAAGTCGAAATGGTTGACATGAATTTTATTTCATGTAAAATATAAATATATTGAACAAAAAAATTGTGTATTTATATCGATTTTTTTGTTTAAAGTGCCATATAGAAAGGTGGATATTGCATGAATGCAATTTTAAAAATATTCGTTGCACTGTTTTTAATTTATCTGTTACAGTCATTTCTTTCGGTATTTCAGATTCGTGCCTATCAGAAAGCTTTGAGAGAGAGCAGAAGTTTGGGTACGATCGGAGTAGGACAAAAGAAAGCGAAGTTTGGAATTATTAAGGGGAATATTGTGATCATAGGGTGTAACAGAGAAGGTGTTATCACAGGCGGTCAGATTATGGAAGGGATCACGTTATTTGCCAGATTTAAACCGTTAAAAGAGATTATTGAAAAGCGTCCGATCGTGGAAGGTGAGACGATTTACGACTACCTGACAGAATTTCGAAGCATGACGCAGAAAGAACAGAATTATTACAAAGGTTTTATTCAGGCACTTGAGGCAATTGAGATGCGATTTGCCTATGAATCAGAGGATGCATTCGCTGCGGAGTTAAATGCAGCAGAGGATATGGAAGAGGATTTCGATATCGATGATTTATAATTTTATGATGTAAAAAGCGGATATGCATTAGAACGATTTAGGCCCAAGGATCTTTCTAATGATCAAACGCTTATTACATAGAGAAACAAGTTATATTATTTAGGTAATTGCGAAACTCGTTAAACTCGTTCACAATCTTGGACCCAAATAGGG
>JAUNOI010000063.1 GCA_030531165.1 Lachnospiraceae bacterium | reverse complement strand
TATGAAGAATTGATTCGTCGAAGATTGGATTATAAAATTGTTTGGTTAGTTAACAGAAAGAATATTTCCAAGTTGGGTTATCCAGATAATGCTCGAGTAGTCTCTATCAATACGCCGCAGGGAATTAAAGAAGTTTATAGTTCAAAAATATGGTTGGATAATGGAATTGCTTTTTCTAATCATTTTGATAAAAAAGAAGGTCAAATTCATATACAGACAATGCATGGATCGTTAGGTATTAAAAGATTGGATAATGCCGTAATATGTAGAAATGAGCGTGGAGAAGAGGGACAGAGAGTTGTAAAAAGAGAGTCTAATGAAACGGATTATGTAATTACGAATTCCCAATTTGAAGAAGATGTATTTCATACGGTATTCTGGAAAAATACACCGATGGTAAGATTAGGACATGCAAGAACAGATATTCTGTTCGAAACAGATCAATATAAAATTCAGGAAATTCGTGAAGATTTATTAAAACGTTACGGAATACCTGTAGACAAGAAGCTTGTTCTGTATGCACCAACCCATAGAAAAGGCATGACTATTGAAGACTTGAGTATTGACTACAAGGATATGGTAGATGTGCTTCAAGAAAAATTCGGTGATGAATATGTGGTAATGATTCGTATGCATAAAAGAACTAAGAATATTATGCTGAAGAATGTCGAAAATGACGACCACAATAAGGACATATTATTTGATGTAACAAATTATCCGGATATTCAGGAGTTGATGTTAGTTACTTCTATTGGTATTACAGACTATTCCAGTTGGATTTATGATTATGTACTCACGAGAAAACCAGGATTCATTTTTGCAACTGATCTTGAGAGATATAACAATAATACAGGTTTGTATTATCCATTGGAAGAAACACCATTTCCAGTTTGCAAATCCCATGAAGAACTGGTCAAAAATATTAGAGAATTTGATAGCGATTATTATGTAAAACGTGTAGAAGAGTTTTTAGAAGAGAAACAGGCAGTGGATGATGGACATGCTGCAGAGCGGATCGTTGACTGGATTCAAACGCTTGCACCGATTAAGTAATGATGTTTGTGTTTAAGAAGGATGTTTCTCGGTAATAAGAATTTCTTGACATTTTCATAATCTTATACTAAAATATCCAAGTAAATTTATAATCAAAAAGCGTTGACGAAGACAGTAGCCTTTTTCTAAAAACATGAGCGAGTCAGGGATGGTGGAAGCCTGGTGTGAGTAAGAATCTGGTGAATATCACTTCCGAGCTGCCAGCTGAAAGTAAGTAGGTCAGGCCGGTATCCACCGTTATATGGATAACATATGATTGTATGTGAAATAGGTGGTATAATGATAGTTGATAATGCTCTCATCCTGTTTGCAGGATGGGAGCTTTTTTCGTAGCAGCTTAACCATGCATACAGCTTGTATAATTATCTTTTGGAGAACTGCTTTGAAAAATTCTGCAATATACAGAAAACACATACATAGAAAATAAAAGGAGGAAGTACAATGTTGTACAAAAAAGTCAACCCGGATTTGAATTTTGTGGAACGGGAAAAGCAGACAGAGAAATTCTGGCGTGAAAATAATATTTTTGAAAAGAGTATTGAACTTCGGGAAGGATGTCCGAGCTATACATTTTATGACGGACCTCCAACTGCGAATGGAAAACCTCATATCGGACACGTATTGACGCGTGTTATTAAAGACATGATTCCGCGTTATCAGACGATGAAGGGGAACATGGTTCCTCGTAAGGCTGGATGGGACACCCATGGACTTCCGGTGGAACTGGAAGTGGAGAAGATGCTCGGCCTGGACGGCAAAGAACAGATTGAAGAATATGGTCTGGAACCATTTATCGACCACTGTAAAGAATCTGTATGGAAATATAAAGGTATGTGGGAAGATTTCTCGGGTACGGTAGGTTTCTGGGCAGATATGGATGATCCATATGTAACATATCACAATGACTTTATTGAATCTGAATGGTGGGCATTGAAACAGATCTGGGAGAAGAAATTATTATATAAAGGACACAAGATCGTGCCTTACTGCCCTCGTTGCGGTACTCCGTTATCCAGCCACGAAGTGGCACAGGGTTATAAAGACGTAAAAGAACGCTCTGCAGTTGTTCGATTTAAGGTAAAAGGTGAGGATGCTTATATCTTAGCATGGACGACAACTCCATGGACACTGCCTTCAAACGTAGCACTTTGCGTTAATCCGGCAGAAACATATGTAAAAGTAAAATCCGGTGAATATACTTACTATATGGCAGAAGCTTTAGTAGAAAAAGTATTAGGCGATGGCGCAGAGATTTTGGAGTCTTATACGGGAAAAGATTTAGAATATAAAGAATACGAACCATTATTTGACTTTGTATCACCAAAGAAAAAAGCATTTTATGTAACCTGCGACAATTATGTAACGTTGACGGATGGTACCGGAGTTGTCCACATCGCACCTGCATTTGGTGAAGATGATAGTATTGTCGGCAAGAACTATGACCTTCCATTTGTACAGCTTGTCAATGGAAAAGGTGAGATGACAGAAGAAACACCGTGGGCCGGTATGTTCTGTAAAAAAGCAGATATGCCGATCTTACAGGATCTGGAAGATCGAGGATTGTTATTCGATGCTCCGAAATTTGAGCACAGTTATCCTCACTGCTGGAGATGCGATACTCCGCTGATCTACTATGCTCGTGAGTCATGGTTTATCAAGATGACGGAGGTCAAGGATGATCTGATTGCAAATAATAATACGATTAACTGGATTCCGGAAACGATTGGTACCGGACGTTTCGGTGACTGGTTAAAGAATGTTCAGGACTGGGGTATTTCCCGTAATCGCTACTGGGGAACGCCGTTAAACGTATGGGAATGTGAATGCGGCCATCAGCATGCGATCGGCTCGATCGAAGAACTGAAGTCGATGTCCGACAACTGTCCGGATGAGATCGAACTTCACAGACCATATATCGATGCCGTAACGATCAAATGTCCGCATTGCGGCAAGGAAATGCATCGTGTGCCGGAAGTTATCGATTGTTGGTTTGACTCTGGATCCATGCCATTTGCGCAGCATCATTATCCATTTGAAAATCAGGATTTATTTGAAGCACAGTTCCCTGCAGACTTCATTTCCGAAGCGGTTGATCAGACACGAGGATGGTTCTATTCTTTGTTGGCTATCTCCACGTTGATTTTCAATAAGGCACCTTTTAAAAATGTTATTGTATTAGGACATGTTCAGGACGAAAACGGGCAGAAGATGAGCAAATCCAAAGGAAATGCGGTTGATCCGTTTGAGGCATTAGAACAGTATGGTGCAGATGCGATTCGCTGGTATTTCTATGTAAACAGTGCTCCATGGCTTCCAAATCGTTTCCATGGAAAGGCGGTTATGGAAGGTCAGCGTAAATTCATGGGTACCTTATGGAATACGTATGCATTTTATGTGCTGTACGCGAATATAGATGAATTTGACCCGACAAAATATGAATTAGAATATGATAAATTGTCCGTTATGGATAAATGGCTGTTGTCTAAATTAAATTCCGTAACAAAAGCAGTGGATGAGAATTTATCGAATTACAGAATTCCAGAAACGGCAAGAGCTCTTCAGGAATTTGTAGATGATATGAGTAACTGGTATGTAAGAAGGAGTCGTAACCGCTTCTGGCAGAAGGGCATGCCGCAGGATAAGATCAATGCATATATGACGCTTTATACGGCATTAGTGACGATCAGCAAGGCAGCAGCACCTATGATTCCGTTTATGACAGAAGAAATCTATCAGAATCTTGTAAGAAGTGTCGACGCTTCTGCGCCGGAAAGCATTCACTTATGCGACTTCCCTGCAATTGAAGAAGCGATGATCGATACCGAATTAGAAGAAAATATGGACCAGGTATTGAAAGTCGTTGTACTCGGCCGTGCATGTCGTAATGCTTCGAATATCAAGAACAGACAGCCGATCGGTAAGATGTATGTAAAAGCAGAAAAAGGGCTGAGTGATTTTTATAAAGAAATTATTGAGGATGAATTAAATGTAAAATCTGTTGCATTTACCGATGATGTATCGGCATTTACGACATATGAATTTAAGCCTCAGCTCCGTACAGTCGGACCAAAATACGGCAAATTAGTTGGAGGAATCCGCGGATATTTAGCGAATATTGATGGAAATGCAGCAAAAGCAGAGCTTGATGCAGAAGGAAAGATCAGTTTCGAGGTAAATGGACAGACTGTAGAATTAGAAGAAGAAGATTTACTGATCCAGATGATCAAGATGGAAGGTTATGTGACAGAACAGGATAAGGGCGTGACCGTTGTACTGGATACTAATCTGACGGAGGAATTATTAGAAGAAGGATTTGTCCGTGAAATCATCAGTAAAATTCAGACGATGAGAAAAGAAGCAGGGTTTGAAGTTACCGATAAAATTAAAGTTTCTGCAGAAAAAAATGTAAAAATCGCTGAAATTATCGATAAAAATAGACAAATGATCCAAAATGATGTATTATGTGAAGCGATTGAACTTGAAAAAGCGGAAGGCTACACAAAAGAATGGAACATCAATGGTGAGACCGTAGTCTTAGGTGTTGAGAAACTTTAAAAACCCAATAGTAGTTAGGTAGACGAAAGAGGTAGCAAAATGAAATTTAGTAAAATCATGTTTAAACAGTCAGTTATTAACTATGTGAAGAACCTTTACCGTAAGGAAATGTACGAAGCAAACGATAAACAGCTGTACACGGCTGTTGCATATGCGGTTAAGGATTTAATGATGGATGACTGGATCAAGTCCCAGAGAGAATACAAAGATCAGAATAAAAAGACAGTATTCTATCTTTCCATGGAGTTCTTAATGGGCCGTGCATTGGGCAACAATATGATCAACTTAACTTATTATAAAGATATCAAAGAAGCTTTAGATGAGTTAGGAATTGATATCAATGTCATCGAAGATCAGGAAAGAGATGCTGCATTAGGAAATGGTGGTTTAGGACGTCTGGCAGCCTGTTTCTTAGACTCTCTGGCAACATTAGGTTATCCTGCATACGGATGTGGTATTCGTTATCATTACGGTATGTTCAAACAGGCAATCGTAGATGGATATCAGAGAGAAGAACCGGATGACTGGTTAAAAGACGGCAATCCATTTGAAATTCGTCGTGATGAATATGCAAAAACTGTAAAATTTGGCGGACATGTAGAAGTTGAGATCGATGAAAATGGAAAAGAACATTATATCCAGAAAAACTATCAGCAGGTTCGCGCAGTGCCATATGATATGCCGATCTTAGGATATGGTAACGGCGTTGTCAATACACTTCGTATCTGGGATGCAGAAGCAATCCAGACATTTAACCTGTCATCTTTTGATCAGGGAGATTATAAAAAAGCAGTTGAAGAGCAGAACCTTGCAAGAAATATTTCAGAAGTTTTATATCCGAATGATAATCATATGTCCGGTAAGGAACTTCGTCTGAAACAGCAGTATTTCTTTGTATCTGCGTCTGTTCAGAATGCAATTGAAAGATTTAAAAACTATAATGATGATATTCATGATCTGCCGGAAAAGGTTGCATTCCAGTTAAATGATACACATCCAACAGTAGCAGTAGCTGAATTAATGAGAATCTTAATTGATGATGAAGGTCTTGGATGGGATGAAGCATGGGATATTACATGCCGTACATGTGCTTATACAAACCATACAATCATGGCAGAGGCTTTGGAAAAATGGCCGATTGACTTATTCCAGAGATTGCTTCCTCGTGTATATCAGATCGTAAATGAAATTAATGCACGTTATGTAAGACAGATTCAGAACAAATATCCAAATCAGCCTGAAAAAGTTGCAAGCATGGCAATTCTTTACGATGGACAGGTGCGCATGGCTCATCTTGCTATCGCCGGAAGTTATTCTGTCAATGGTGTGGCAAGACTCCATACGGAGATCTTAAAGAAACGTGAATTAAAAGATTTCTATGAGATGAGACCGGAACAGTTTAACAACAAGACAAACGGTATTACTCAGAGACGTTTCTTGTTACATGGTGATCCACTGTTAGCAGACTGGATTACGGATAAGATTGGCGATGAATGGATCACAAACCTTCCTCACCTTGAAAAACTGGCTCCTTATGCAGACGATGAAAAAGCTCAAAAAGAATTTTTAGAAATCAAATACCAGAATAAGATTCGTCTGGCAAAATACATCAAAGAGCATAATGGCATTGATATAAATCCGAATTCCATCTTTGACTGCCAGGTAAAACGTTTGCATGAATACAAACGTCAGTTATTAAATATTTTACATGTTATGTATTTATATAATCAGTTAAAGAACAATCCTGATGTGGATATCGAACCTCGTACATTTGTATTTGGTGCGAAAGCAGCAGCAGGATACCGTACAGCAAAATTGACGATCAAACTGATCAACAATGTTGCAGAAAAGATCAATAATGATGCATCGATCAATGGTAAATTAAAAGTTGTATTTATCGAAGATTACCGTGTATCAAATGCAGAGATTATCTTTGCGGCAGCAGATGTTTCGGAACAGATCTCAACGGCTTCCAAGGAAGCTTCCGGTACAGGTAACATGAAGTTCATGTTAAACGGTGCTTTAACATTAGGTACAATGGATGGTGCGAATGTAGAGATCGTAGAAGAGGTTGGAGAAGAGAATGCATTTATCTTCGGGTTAAGTGCAGATCAGGTTATGGAATACGAAAAGAACGGAGGATATTCTCCATGGGATGTATTCAATAATAACCCGGATGTTCGCCTTGTGATGACACAGTTGATCGACGGATATTATTCTCCAGAAAATCCTGAGTTGTTCAGAGAAATCTACGATTCCTTATTGAACAAAGACATTTACTTTACATTACTTGACTTTGATTCTTATGCAAAGGCACAGGCAAGAGTCAATGAAGCGTACAAAGATCGTTCTGCATGGGCAAAATCTGCAATTTTGAATATTGCAAAAGCAGGCAAGTTTACTTCTGACAGAACAATCGAGCAGTATGCAACAGAAATCTGGAATTTAGAGAAAATTGATTTAACAAAATAAGAATTAGATATCTTTCCAAAAAGCAGGTGATATTTCACCTGCTTTTTTCATATAGTAAAATAGTATGATTTTGGGAGGATAAAAAGTGAGATTGATTTCAAATGTATTCGTGGTGACCGGTGTGCTGATCGGTTTCCCGTTATTATTTTATTTTGCATTTCATGGCGTTGATTTTAATCGGCTTCCGAATATTAAAGAAGTGGAAAGCGGGTATTTGATTAAATCAGAGGATGGAAAGACGTATGATCTTGATCAATATATTGTAGGAGTGTTGCCTTCGGAAATCGGGATGGAATCTTCATATGAAGCAATAAAAGCGCAGGCGGTGATTGTCAGGACAAGTATTCTGCAGCAGATGAATGGGGAAAAAGAGACAGACGCATCAAAGCTGGAAGAAACATATGTTTCGCAGGAAAAATTAAGGGAGGAGTACGGAGAAAAGGAATATCTGAATTATGAGGAAATTTTAACAAAGGCAGTGCTGGAAACGAGAGGAATGGTAATGAAGGCGGATCAAAAATATATTGTTCCGTTATATCATCAGGTCAGCATTGGGACAACGATAAGTGCGAAAGAACTATACGGAAAAGACATTTCTTATCTGCAGGCAGCTGACAGCAGTGCGGATGTAGAGTCAGAAGATTATATGAGGGTGGAAACCTGGAAATATGAAGATGCGTTGTCGTTGATAAAAAAAGAGAAAAAAAACACAAAGATTACGGAGGAACAACTAGAAAAAAATATTGTTGTGATTTCTAAAACCGGTTCCGGCTATGTAAAAAAGATAAAAGTCGGAGATCAGGAATTTTCCGGTGAAGAATGGAAATTGATGTTTGATCTGAATTCCACAAATTTTTACATAGAAGACTATGATAATCAAATGCGGATCATTACACTCGGGAAAGGGCATGGATTGGGACTCAGTCAGTATGGTGCCAATGAGATGGCGAAAAAAGGTGATTCGTTTAAAAAAATATTGAAACATTACTATGCAGGAATAAAATTTGCCAATGCGTATAAATAAACTGAATAAATCAGTTTTTTTGGGCAAAACTATTTACTGAGGTGATGAATATGAAACAGTACAAAAAAAATACTTCGTTTTTATCTCATAAGGCATATTATATAGCTCTATTTGTCGGATTTGCGCTGTTGATTACATTGATGGTCATTTACAGTCAGCAGATGAAAAATAAAAATGAAGCGGCAAGACAGGAAATTAATCTTGATGAAGTAGGAAACGAAGCAATACAAAAAACAGAAAACACGGCAACAACAGAAGAAATTACAACGACAGAAACAACAACAGAATCGACATCAGCAGCGACCGAAACGTCTGCAAATGCTTTTTCTTATGATGGGACGACAAAGCTTGAATGGCCTGTGAAGGGCAATATTCTTCTTCCATTCAGTATGGATACAACGGTTTATTTTGAGACTTTGGATCAATACAAATGTAACCCGGGTATTTTGATCGAGGCAAAAGAAGGAGAGGGCGTTGGCGCTGTAACAAAATGCAAAGTAAAAGAGATTACAGAAAGTGATGAATTTGGCAAACAGGTTATTTTAGAACTTGGGGGCGACTATACAGTGATTTTGGGACAGTTAAAAGATGTAAAAGTAAAAAAAGGTGATACTTTATCCGAAGGAGATATTATAGGATACGTCAATGAGCCGACCAGTTACTATACATTAGAGGGAAGTCATGTATACATGGAAATGCTGAAAGAAAACAATCCGGTGAATCCGGTGAAATATTTAAAAGAATAAATTTGAGATTTCTTTTATTCTGTGTAATAATACCATTTGCAGTATTAATTAAATGATAGAAGCATTTACTAGATATTATTAGTAAATGCTTTCTTTATTGAACAGGAAATTCTTTTGGATTTCCTATTCAGTGAACGATGCTTTGCGATATTCGATTTAATTGTATAAGAAGGATATATGAAGATGGAAAAGGGGAATTATACCTATATACTTCAATGTGCAGATCATACATTATATACGGGATGGACGAATGATCTGGACAGACGATTAAAAGCACATAACGAAGGAAAAGCTTCAAAATATACAAGAAGCAGGCTTCCAGTTCGTCTGATCTATTCAGAAGAGTATCAGACAAAGCGGGAAGCCATGAAACGGGAGTCTGCAATTAAGCGGCTGAGCCGGCAGGAAAAACTGAAATTGATCCAGAATGATGCATTAAAGGAATGAATACATAACGATACAGTGGCATGCACTTCCAGCCATAACGAACAGGTGGAAGATTTCATGGGAACCAAAATTCTTATGTCTGTTATTAAACACAGGTAGTTTTAATGCGTAAATAACTCCGCCGATCGTGTAAATGATTCCGCCAAGTGCAAGCCAGGTAAAGGCAAAATGTGACAGGGAATGAATAATCGGCGATATAGCGAGGATACAGGTCCAGCCCATCGCAATATACATAATGGATGAAATCCACTTTGGACAGGTTACCCAGAACAGTTTAAAAATGATTCCGAGTAAAGCAATTGCCCAAACCAGCGTAAGCAGGCCATATCCGATCATACCTTGTAAAGCTATAGTACAGATCGGCGTATAGGAACCGGCAATCAGGATAAAGATCATACAATGATCTAGTTTTTTCAGACGCAGATTCACCTGGTCATTGATATCAACAGAATGATAAAGTGTGCTCGCTGAATATAATAAAAACATGCTCGTTACGAAAACAGCCAGTGAAACGGTCTTTATATAATTGCCTTCTGCAAAGGACAGAATGATCATCGGTCCCGCAACAAGAAGAGAAAGGACTGCGCCGATTAAATGAGTAATGGCACTTCCTGGATCTTTAAAATGTAATTTCATAATGACACCTCCAAAAATAGTTATTATAAAAACAACAAGTAGTATTGAAAACTACGTAATCTTTAATTTGATACTACTACTATCTTTTGGAGATGTCAAGGGGAATTTTTCAATATATGATTATAGGATTTAGGAAGTTTAAAGCAGGGCTTGTCTGCTTTGCTCCGGGTATAGAAATAGAAAGGAAATATATGAGTACAATACAATTTGAGGATTTAAATTTAAAACCGCAGATCTTACGCGGTATCAAACAGATGGGATTTGAGGAAGCATCGCCGATTCAGGCAAAAGCGATTCCGATCGCTTTAGAAGGACGCGATCTGGTGGGACAAGCACAGACAGGAACCGGAAAAACAGCCGCATTCGGAATTCCGATTTTACAAAAAACGGATCCTGAATTAAAAAAAGTCCAGGCATTGATATTATGCCCGACAAGGGAACTGGCAATTCAGGTTGCGGAAGAAATCAGGAATCTGGCACGATATATGAATGGAATAAAAGTACTTCCGATCTATGGTGGGCAGGAGATATCGAAGCAGATCCGTAGTTTGAAAGGTGTTCAGATCGTTGTTGGAACGCCAGGACGAGTTATGGATCATATGCGCCGTCATACCTTGAAACTCGATTCTCTGCAGATGATGGTCTTAGACGAAGCGGATGAGATGTTGAACATGGGCTTTCGGGAGGATATTGAGACGATTTTGGAAAAAGTTCCTGAGGAGAGACAGACATTGCTTTTCTCCGCTACGATGCCAAAACCAATTATGGATATCACAAAAAACTATCAAAGAGATGCAAAAATTGTTAAAATTGTAAAAAAAGAGTTGACGGTAAAGAACATCGAACAATATTATTTTGAGATTCAAAGGAAAAATAAAAAAGAGATTTTATGCCGTCTGTTAGATGTATATGATCCTAATCTTGCGATTGTCTTCTGTAATACAAAAAAGATGGCGGATGAAGTTGCGGATGAATTAAAAGAAAAGGGATATCATGCGGATGCACTGCATGGGGATTTAAGTCAGGGGCAGCGAGACAGAGTTATGAATGGATTCCGAAATGGGCAGACACATGTGCTTGTAGCTACGGATGTAGCTGCCCGTGGAATTGATGTCGATGACATCGATATTGTATTTAACTATGATCTGCCTCAGGATAATGAGTATTATGTCCATCGGATCGGAAGAACCGGTCGTGCTGGTAAAGGTGGGATGGCATTATCATTTGTCGGCAAAAAGGATTTTTATCGGCTTAGGGAGATCGGCCGTTATGCAAAGACGAAGATCAGATCCAAAAGGGTTCCTTCGATGACGAATGTTATGGAGGCGAAGGCGGTAAAAGTATTCAAAAAACTGGATCATACGATTCAAAAAGAGGATTTGTCAAAATATGTATCAATGATTGAAGCGATAACGGATACAAAGGATTATGACTCAAAAGAAATTGCGGCGGCTTTTTTAAAATATGCAATTGGAGATAATCAGGTGAAAAGAGAAAAAGTCTCTGCGGATGATACCGGAGCGAAAGAAAAGGGGATGGCAAGGTTATTTATCAATGTTGGTAAAAAACAAAAAATCCGTCCAGGCGATATACTGGGTGCAATTGCCGGAGAGGCTCACATTCCCGGCGATATGATCGGAACGATTGATATGTTCGATAAATTTTCTTTTGTGGAAGTTTCGGCAAATGTAGTATCGGATGTCCTAAAATCTATGAATAAAGTAAAGATAAAAGGAAAAAATATTCGTATTGAACCGGCAAATGGGAAAAAATAACATTGACATCAGGCCTCTAAGAATTTATAATAATAGTAATTATTATTAATTTAAGGAGCTGGGTATGAAAACAAAACTAAAAAGAAGCAGACAAAGAGAAGCTATTTTAGCGTATTTACGATCGACCAATGAACACCCAACTGCCGATATGGTGTACGAGAATGTCAGGAAGGAGATTCCTAACATCAGTTTAGGTACCGTTTACCGAAATCTAAATCTTCTTGTTGATTGCGAGGATATTATCAAATTGACGATTGATGGGAAGTCCGACCGTTTTGACTGGAATCTAAAGCCGCATTATCATGTTATGTGTACCCGATGCGGATCTGTTATGGATTTGAAGATAGATCCGCTGAACCATATTGATGTTTTAGCAGAGAGTGCTTTTGAAGGTAAGATCAGCGGTCATTCTATCCAATTTAAAGGATTATGTGGAAAATGTGTGAAACTTATTGACAAAAAGAATGGATGATGTTACTATAATGTCAATGATATCAGTAATAGTTACTGATATTGAAATAAAAATGATTTATAAAGGAGATTCTATTATGAAAAAATTTGTATGTACAGTATGTGGATATGTTTATGAAGGAGAAGCAGCACCTGAAAAATGTCCTGTATGTGGCGTTGGTGCAGATAAATTTAAAGAACAGAGCGGCGATATGGTTTGGGCTTCCGAACATGTAGTTGGTGTTGCTCAGGGCGTAAGCGAAGATATCATTGCTGATTTAAGAGCAAACTTCGAAGGTGAATGTTCAGAAGTAGGTATGTACCTTGCTATGGCTCGTGTAGCTCATAGAGAAGGATATCCTGAAATCGGTTTATACTGGGAAAAGGCTGCTTATGAAGAAGCAGAACATGCTGCAAAATTTGCAGAATTATTAGGTGAAGTTGTAACAGATTCTACAAAGAAAAACCTTGAAATGAGAGTTGAAGCTGAATTTGGTGCAACAGAAGGTAAGACAGACCTTGCAAAACGTGCAAAAGCTGCAGGTTTAGATGCAATCCATGACACAGTTCATGAAATGGCAAGAGATGAAGCAAGACACGGAAAAGCATTAAAAGGACTTCTTGACCGTTACTTTGCTTAATTTGACAATTATGGAATATGACACAGAGCGCCCGTGGTTTTAGCTATGGGGTGAATGTGGACAATTGATAAAAGGCGTTTCTCAAATGGATGATTTGAAGTTTGAGGAACGTTTTTTTATTGTATAGAAAATTCCGCTGAAATTTCCTTTGAAACAAAACCCTCGTTTAGCCAAAAAAGCGCAGACCTCCCCTAT
>JAUNOI010000011.1 GCA_030531165.1 Lachnospiraceae bacterium | reverse complement strand
AGAATTTCCGCAATTCTGAAATCTTCCGTAAAGTGATCTAAAAAATGTCCTATGACAACACAAAGGATTAGAAATGCTTTATAGTTGTCAAAAAAGGAATCTCGTACTTTTTTCGAATGATTCATTTTTTTGCCCTCCTAAGTACACTATTTTAAAATGCCAAAAAATACATGTCAAGAAAATGTTTCCATTTTTCATAAGTTATAGTATAATATAAGTGATTATGTGTATATTTATCATAATACATCTTTTATTTTATTTATTTCTTAAGAAAAATTTTGGAGGTTATGCGTATGAAAGGGCATATGGATACAAATAAAGGCAAAATCAGTATTGATCAGAACGTACTGGCAAAATACGCAGGTATTTGTGCGTTAGAATGCTTTGGAATTGTCGGAATGGCAAGTGTGAACATGAAACACGGAATTGCGGATCTCTTAAGCCGTGAACATGTAAAAAAGGGTGTAAGAGCAGTGATCAATGATAATAAGATTACAGTAGACTTTCAT
Source organism: Lachnospiraceae bacterium (assembly GCA_030531165.1). GTDB lineage: Bacteria > Bacillota > Clostridia > Lachnospirales > Lachnospiraceae > Fimousia. Next base: position 44,651 of record JAUNOI010000011.1, on the reverse strand, counting down.
ATTATTGTTGCCTATGGTGTCAGTATTGCAGTAGTGGCAGAAAACTTAATTGATACAGTTACCTATAAAATCGAAGAATTTACAGGTCTTGAAGTTGAAAAAATCAATATTTATGTTGAGGGAGTGCGCTCACTCGATTAATCGAATATAAGGAGGAAATTTTTAACGATGAATCAGATAAATGCCAGCACTCTGCAGAAGATGTTTTTAGGCGGTGCAAAACGAATTGAAGCAAATAAAGAATATATTAATGAACTGAACGTATTTCCAGTACCGGACGGAGATACCGGAACGAATATGTCCATGACGATCATGTCGGCGGCCAAGGAAGTTGGAGCGATTGAGAATCCAACGATGAATGAATTGTCAAAAGCTATTTCGAGTGGTTCACTTCGTGGAGCCAGAGGTAACTCGGGTGTTATATTATCCCAGTTATTCCGAGGATTTACAAGAGCGATCAAAGAGAAAGATGTGCTCACAACTGCGAACATTGCAGAAGGTTTCGATCTGGCTGTTCAGACAGCATATAAAGCTGTTATGAAGCCAAAAGAAGGTACGATTCTTACCGTTGCGCGCGTAACTGCGGAAAGAGCTGCAGAAGCTGCGGAGGAGACAAAGGATATTGATACATTTTGTAAAACTGTATTAGAAGCGGCAGAAGAGATCCTTGCTAAAACACAGGATATGCTTCCTGTATTAAAAGAAGCTGGTGTAGTGGATTCCGGCGGACAGGGGCTTCTGGAAGTGTTAAAAGGTGCCTATGATGCATTTTTGGGTAAAGAAATCGATGTAGATATCCTGGTTGCAGCAAAGAAACCGGCATCAGCGCCATCTGCAGCAGGATCAGATGTTTCAACTGCTGATATTAAATTCGGATATTGTACGGAATTCATTATTATGCTGGAAAAAGAGTTCGGTGATAAAGAAGAACAGGAGATGAAAGAATTCCTGACATCGATTGGAGATTCTTTAGTAGTCGTTGCGGATGATGAGATCGTGAAAGTACATGTTCATACGAATCATCCGGGTCAGGCATTTGAAAAAGCGTTAACATTTGGTTCTCTGACAAATATGAAGATCGATAATATGCGTCTGGAACATGAAGAAAAATTAATCAAAGATGCTTCGAAGATTGCTGCTCAGCAGGAGGCAGAAGAGAAAACAAAAAAAGCACAGGAAAGAAAAAAGAATGGATTCATTGCGGTTTCTGTTGGAAGCGGTATGAATGAGATATTTAAAGGATTGGGAGTTGACTATCTGATTGAAGGTGGTCAGACGATGAATCCGAGCACAGAAGATATGCTGAATGCGATCGATCAGGTAAATGCAGATCATATTTTCATCTTGCCGAACAATAAAAATATTATTCTCGCTGCGGAGCAGGCAAGAGATCTTGTAGAGGATAAAGATATTATCGTGATTCCGACCAAGACAGTACCACAGGGAATTGCAGCAGTGATTTCTTTTGTTCCTGATGCGGCTCCGGAAGATAATGAAGAGGCGATGCAGGAAGCAATTTCTTACATCAAGACCGGACAGGTCACATATGCTGTCCGCGATACTTCCGTGGATGGTAAGGAAATCAAGATCAATGATATTATGGGAATCGATGATGATGGAATTAAAGCCGTTGGACAGGATGTTTCTGAGACAACGCTGGAACTGTTAAAAGGTATGGTTGATGAAGATAGTGAACTGATTTCTATCTACTATGGACAGGATATTGAGGAAGCCGATGCCGAAGAATTCGTAGAAGTGCTGGAAGAGGCATTTCCTGATTGTGATGTTGAACTGCAAAAAGGCGGTCAGCCGATTTACTATTATGTATTATCGGTAGAATAATCATGAATGGAACGGATTCTATTCGCTCTTTGAAAGGAATCGGAGATAAGACGGAGCAGATTTTTCGCTCGGCGGGTATTGAGATGATTGACGATCTTGTAACGTTATATCCGCGTTACTATTTAACATATGAAGAACCGGTTTCAATTGCGGATGCCCAGCCGGGCATCCGCATTGCTGTTTGTGGAAAGATTACGAATACACCGGTTTATCGACAGTTCAAAGGGCTAAAAATAACAACATGCAATATCAGAGATCATTCAGGATCTTTGGGGTTGATCTGGTACAATATGCCGTACATGAGAAAGCAGATTCATCAGGGGGATTCAAAGATATTTGTCGGAACGCCGGTTATGAAGAACGGAAGGCTTGTCATGGAACATCCTGAAGTATTTACGGAAGAAAGTTATGCAAAACAAAGAGAGCATCTGCAGCCTGTTTATCCGCTGAGCCGTGGTCTGACGAATAAGATGATCATAAAGGCAATGAGCCAGACGAAAGAGTATATGGAAACGGCACAGGAATATCTTCCGGACAAGATCATAGAGAGATACCATCTTCAGTCGTATGGAAAGGCGCTAAAGAATGTTCACTTTCCGATAGAACGACAGGAAGTGATTGAGGCGAAAAAAAGATTGATTTTTGATGAATTTTTCATCTTTCTTGCTGCAATGCGGATGGTAAAAGAAAAGACCGGCGTAGTTCAGAATCAGTACATTATCAGGGAAACGAAAGAAAGCCGTGACTTTATGGAACATCTTCCGTTTGATCTGACGAATGCTCAAAAATGTGCTCTGCAGGAGATGAAAGAGGATTTAGTAAAAGAAGAAGTCATGAATCGTCTCGTACAGGGCGACGTTGGCTCAGGGAAGACGATTTTAGCTGTTATCCTGCTTTTCATGACCGTAACAAACGGATATCAGGGGGCTTTAATGGCACCGACGGAAGTACTTGCAGTGCAGCATTATGAAACATTTTGTAAACTGCTTGAACCGTATCCTGTCCGCATCGGACTGTTGACCGGATCAACAAAGGCGAAAGAAAAGCGGGAAATTTATCAAAAATTAAAAGATCATGAATTAGATTTGATCATTGGAACGCATGCATTGATTCAGGAAAAGGTCGAGTACAATTGCTTAGCTCTTGTTATTACGGATGAACAGCACCGCTTCGGTGTGAAGCAGCGGGAAGCGCTGTACCGTAAGGGTCTTGAGCCACATGTACTCGTCATGAGTGCAACACCGATTCCCCGGACGCTTGCATTGATCATGTACGGTGATCTAGCTATCTCGATTATCGATGAACTGCCCGCAAACCGTCTGCCGATCAAAAACTGTGTCGTCAATACGAGTTATCGTCCAAATGCATATCGTTTTATTGAAAAGCAGGTTCAGATGGGACATCAGGCATATGTGATCTGTCCGATGGTTGAGGAAAGTGAGAATATGGAAGCGGAAAATGTAACGGAATATGCGAAAATCCTGAAACAGAATCTTCCACCGTCAATCCGGGTTGAATGTCTGAACGGACGAATGAAGGCAGTGGAAAAGAACCGGATTATGGATGAGTTTGGAAGAGGGATCATTGATGTGCTGGTTTCAACGACGGTAATCGAGGTTGGAATCAATGTTCCGAATGCAACGGTTATGATGGTGGAAAATGCAGAACGGTTTGGACTTGCACAGCTTCATCAGCTCCGGGGAAGAATCGGACGTGGAGATAGTCAGTCGTATTGTATCTTTATTAGTGGAAAAGATAATGATGAGACCAAAAAACGTCTGGAAATCTTAAATCGGTCAAACGATGGATTTTATATAGCGAATGAAGATTTAAAATTGCGTGGACCCGGCGATTTCTTCGGTGTCCGGCAGAGCGGCATGATGGATTTTGTGCTTGCCGATATTTATCAAAATGCGGATTTATTGAAAATGGCAGCTGATTCGATCGAACTGCTGGAACAGGAAGGATTTTCGTTTCAAAATCTGCAGAATGAACGTTTAAAAAAACAATTGGAACTGGCATTACAGCTTTAGAAACAAAGGAGTCAAATATGGAAAAAATTCGATTAGAACTGCATTATTACGGACGTGTACAGGGTGTCGGTTTTCGTTACTGGGCTCATACGCAGGCGATTAAGGCGAAGGTAACCGGCTGGGCAAGGAATGAATATGATGGAAGTGTGACCGTGCAGGTACAGGGCACAAGAGATCAGATTGAGATTTTCATGCAGGGAATTCAGACAGGAAACCGCTATATTCGGATTCGTTCAATCGAAAAGCGGGAGATTCCGGTGGATACGACGGAGAGAAGGTTTGGAGTGCGCTATTAGGGAATAAGAAAACTCTGGTTATTCAGTCGCACCAGTCCCCCGAGAAGAACCTTTTGGTAACTTGCAATTTCAAACATGAATATTTTGTCATTTTAAGAAATATTTCTCAGAGTATTTTTCAATCTACGAGACATAATAAGAGTGTAAACAAAACAAACACATTTAAGGAGGAAAATTAAAATGACAAATAGTTCAAATTCAAACAGAGTAGAGGTACCAGAAGCAAAAGGTGCATTAGACAAATTTAAATTCGAAGTAGCAAATGAAATCGGTGTAGATTTAAAAGAAGGTTATAATGGACATTTGACAACTGCACAGGCAGGTTCTGTCGGTGGTGAAATGGTTCGTAAGATGATCAGAAGACAGGAAGAAGAAATGTCAAGAGAGGACCAGATGGGTCGATAGATCAAAAAAGATAGATTTAAATCGAAAAGGGGCAGAAATGCCCCTTTTCATTTTTGTTTAATTATTATACAATATAAAAAATATGAAATTGAAGAAAATATATAAGGAATATAGATATGAGAGTCATTTCAGGTACAGCGAAAAGCTTAAAATTAAAGACGGTAGAAGGCATGGACACCAGACCTACACAGGATAGAATCAAAGAAACCTTGTTTAATATGCTTTCTTCCGATATAGGAGCAGCTTCTTTTCTGGATTTGTTCAGTGGCAGCGGAGGAATTGGCATTGAAGCATTAAGCCGCGGTGCGGAGCATGCAGTTTTTGTAGAAAAGAATCGAAAAGCGATGCTCTGTATTGAGGATAATCTGAATCATACGCATCTCGCTCAAAAGGCGAGGACGATGTGTCAGGATGCGATGACAGCAATTCGAATTTTGGATGGAGAGAAAAAGAAGTTCGATTTTATTTTTATGGATCCACCTTACGGAAAGGATTTAGAGAAAGAAGTCTTACTGGAATTACAGACTACGGATCTGTATGATGAGCAGACGGTGATTATCGTTGAATCCGATCTGGATACAGATTTTGATTATTTAGAAGGAACTGATCTGGAAGTTTATCGTATAAAAAAATATAAAACAAATAAACATACTTTTATTTGGAAAGTTTTGGAGGAATAAGAATGAGTACTGCAGTTTATCCTGGCAGTTTTGATCCGATTACAAATGGACATTTGGATTTGATCAGGCGTACAGCTGCCATTTTTGATAAAGTAGTGATTGGAATTTTAGTGAATCAAAGCAAAAAACCGTTGTTTTCTTTGGAGGAGAGAACGGAGATGATCCGAAAGGTGACGGAAGATATTCCGAATATCGAAGTCTATCCGTTTTCGGGACTTGTTGTAGAATTTGCAAAAGAGCATGATGTAAATGTTCTGATTCGGGGAATAAGGAGTACCACGGATTTTGAATATGAATTACAGATGGCTCAGATTAATCATAAAATAGATGATAAGATTGATACTTTATTTTTTGCAACGGATCCGGGTTATTCTTTTATCAGTTCTTCGGCTGTGAAAGAACTGTGGTATTATCATCAGGATATCAGGGAATATGTTCCGGATTATGTGATTCAGAAGTTACAGGAAAAGGAGATATAGTATGAGTGAAAAGGAAAAATATTTGCATGAAATCATAGACGATATTGAAGATTTTGTAGATGATGGAAAGCCTGCCCGTTTTAGTCCGGGAAAAGTCATCCTTGAGGAGGATATTCTAATGACTATGCTGGAGGAACTTCGCTCGAAACTTCCGTCTGAAGTGGAACGGAGTCAGCAGATCGTGCAGACAAAACAGGATATTATTGATGATGCGAAAATCAAAGCAGATGCCATTTTGCAGAATGCTATTAAAGAGGCCAGTGAGACAGTAGAGAATCATGAGATTGTCCAGCTTGCCAAAAGAAGGGCTGCTGACATCGAACGTGAGGCGGAACAGTATGCGGATGACATCGTTGCAAAAGCAAAGGCAGAGGCGAAAGAACTTCGTGTCGGCACGATGGAATATACGGTAGATATGATGAAGGGTATGGAAGATTATATGGAGTCATTAAAAAAAGCACAAAATACCGTCTATTCCCAGGTTATCGATCGCCTTACGGATGAGATTGCAGATATCAAAGCCAACACTGTAGAGATCGAAGGACAGCTTTATGCAATCAAAAATCCTGCAAGTGTTTCAAGAGGACGTACGATGGACCAGTTTAAACAGCCAGATAAATCAGAATGAAGGTCGTAGTTCCGGTACATAATTTAAACAAAATATAGAAGAACAAAGACAGCTCTTTTGAAAGGACACTCCGGACTTGAGCGATGCTGCAGTAGCCGCCGAAGGAACAGAGTGCTCCGATCAGAGCTGTTTTTAATTGTATGGAAATCGGACAAGAGGACAGAAAATGAATGCCGCTTGTAATTTCCAAAAAACAGGATAAAAGACAGCAGGGGATGGAATGTTCCATAAAGAGTGAAAATGAAATCTGGATCAATATAGAAAAAATGAGCATAAAGCAGCCGATTTTCATGATGGTAGCAATTGATTCCATAAAAATTTCCTCGAGAGTTTGTTTTTTTGCAGCAATATCTTCGCCTTTTGGAAAAAGTTCAGGCTGGCCAAAAAGAAAGTAAAAGATCAATGACCAGAGAACAGCGGAAAGATAAATAGGCAGCAAAAATTTGAATGCAGAGTATTGTGTTTTAAAATAATTATAACATACAAAATTCAGTAAAAATGCAGGGCTGGTGTGGTTACAAAAGCAGATAAACAGATTGGCCTGTTTTTGAGTAATATTTTTTGATTCATATAATTGGTTGACGATTACCGCTCCGGTAGGATAACCGCAAAAATAACCAACAAACAACAGATAAGGAAATAAAAATTTCCCCGGAATTCTCCATTGAAGCATGGATTTAGTAGCAATAAAAAATGGCAGTAAAGTGGGAACAAGGGTAAATCCCCAAAGAATTAGACCTTGCCGTGCTCCTTCTACGCTGATTTTTGGAAAGATGATCAATAACAGAAAAAATAAAAAAGTCATTGCACGTCTCATTTTTTATCCCCCTTACTAGATACTATATGAGAGGAAGGGGAAAATTAGACGATAAGCAATGACTGTGCAAATTCGGAAACTCGTTTTGTCTGATATTTTTTGTTTACTGTATATCGATATAGTTCGGTTGCGCGGAGCGTCTGTTCAAATGAAGATAATGCATCTCCGTCTAACACGCTTTTATATTGTGAAATCTTTTGGATGATAGGTATACTTGAAGATTTATTTAGGTGCTTGATGCATTTTGAATGACTTTTTTTCATCCCAAGTATTTTGGCATATTGGCAGGAAGAGGATGCCTGCTCTTCTGTGATCTTCAACAGAAGATGCAGCAGATAACGGCTGATACGGGCATGTGTAAAATTCCTGCTCTTCACATCCGAAATCAGTGTTTCAATATCGCAAAAGCTTTTGTGTTTTTTCATAATTCGATCCATAAGTTCAGGATGATAATCCAGATATCTTTCCGGATGTGGTTCTGTAATCAACTGATAATACATCATCTCCGAAAAATCATTGAATATAACCGGAAAATCCGTATGATAAAATGTTTTAAAATAACGGAAAGTATCATGTGGAACGGCAGACTCCAAATCGGGTTGGATGCCATGGCGCATAATTTCTGTTCGAATGCCTGTAGCGGATGAGAAACAGGTCATATTCGTATCGTGATAATCGGAGCCCATTCGCTGAATAGTATATGGTTCAATGGGAGAACCGCATTTGGATAAGGCTTTCAGATATTCAATGGCAAGAATATTGTTGGGAGCAGAAAGCAGGGCGGACATGTCTGTGCCGAGTATTTTTGAAGCGGAATACGCTCTTGCTGCAGGAAAAGAAAGGCCCTTTTTTAACTGATTCTGCAAAAGTTCTCTGTAATCCTTCGGTTCTTCAGTGAACAGGCGAGCACAATTCTTCAGGGACTGCAAATTGCCTGCTTCCGTGCCAAATACGAGATAATCCACACAATTTAAGGAATCTAATAGGGAGATACCTCCGTATGCAAAGTATTCTGCGCTTGCAGATGCATAACATACGGGCAGTTCCAGTACCAGATCAACGCCGTTTTTTAATGCTAATTCGGCTCTGGTGTATTTTCCGCAAAAAGCCGGAGTACCCCGTTGGACGAAGTCCCCACTCATCACTGCAAGGATATGATCAACTGCCAACTGGCTTTTGATCTGTTCGATCTGATATAAATGCCCATTATGAAATGGATTGTATTCGCATATGATCGCTGCTGTCTTCATGATTGGATCCTTTCTATCTGTTATTACTATTATACACAATAATTGAAAAAAATAAATAGAGTATTGATATTGAAAGGAAAAGCTAGTAAAATTATGTTAGTATTTTGTAGGAAACTACATAACATAAATAATAACACCAAAGGAGATATTAATTATGAACATTTTAGTAATTAACTGTGGAAGCTCATCATTAAAGTATCAGTTAATCGACTCGGAAACTGAAAAAGTATTAGCAAAAGGTTTATGCGAAAGAATCGGCATTGATGGCGCGCTGACTCATCAGCCTGCCGGAAAAGATAAGATCAAGATGACGCCGGCTATGCCGGATCACACAGTAGCGATCCAGTTAGTATTAGGGCAGTTAACGGATGCCCAGAATGGCGTTGTAACATCGTTAGATGAGATCAGTGCAGTTGGTCATAGAGTTGTACATGGCGGTGAGAAGTTTACTTCTTCCTGCATCATTACAGAGGAAGTAATCAAAGAGATCGAAGCATGTAATGTATTTGCCCCACTACATAATCCTGCATGCCTGATCGGTATCAATGCATGTAAGCAATTAATGCCGGGACTTCCAATGGTAGCTGTATTCGATACTGCTTTTCATCAGACGATGCCGGCTAAAGCTTATTTGTATGCATTGCCACATGAATATTATGAAAAGTATGGTGTAAGACGTTATGGATTCCATGGAACTTCTCATCAGTTCGTATCGGAAAGAACAGCTGAACTTTTAGGGAAAAAACCGGAAGAATTAAAGATTATCGTGTGTCATTTAGGTAATGGAGCATCTTTATCCGCGGTAAAATACGGAAAATGCGTAGATACTTCTATGGGTCTGACTCCGTTAGAAGGTCTGGTAATGGGTACACGTTCCGGTGACCTGGATCCTGCTATCTTAGAATTCATCGCAAATCAGGAAAACTTAACATTAGCAGAAGTTATGGATGTATTGAATAAAAAATCCGGTGTAGCTGGATTGTCAGGCGTTTCTTCTGATTTCCGTGATGTAAAAGCAGCATCAGATGAAGGCAACAAATGGGCAGAGAATGCTTTGGAAGTCCATAGATATCGTGTTGCAAAATATATCGGTGCTTATGCCGCTGCTATGAATGGAGTGGATGCAATTGCATTTACGGCAGGTCTCGGAGAAAATGACGGAGAAAGCCGCGCTGAAATTTGCGAATATTTAGGATACTTAGGTGCTGAGATCGATGCAGAGCGCAATGATGTTCATGGAGAAGAGGCAATTATTTCTACAGATGCATCGAAAGTAAAATTACTTTGTGTACCTACAAATGAAGAATTAATGATTGCAAGAAATACAGAAGCATTAGTTTAATCACGATTTCATAGATGAAAAAGATATTTGAGTCGGGAGATGCTTTTCCGACTCATTTTTCTGAAAATATCCGATGAGAAACTTTGAAAACTTTCTTGACAAATAGATACTGTGTCGATATAATAGAACAGTATGAGAAATGGGAGATATTATGTTAATTAATTTATCGAAAATTTTATCAGTACCATCACATAAAGAAGATTTTTCAGTTCCTTTTGAATCAGATGCCATAAGTTTTATGGGAAGCAGTTATTTGGTGAAAGACGATCCGGTAATTCAGTTGACTGTTGAGAATATCGGAAAGAATCAGTTACATTTTGTTGTACAAGCAGATATAACGCTTGTTTTAACATGTGACCGTTGTCTGGAAGAAGTGCTGTGGACTTGTCCGATTCGCCTTGATAAGGAGTTTGATAAATCGGATCGCGATGATGAATGGAATCAGGAAAGTTTTATTGAAGGAAACAATTTAGACGTGGAACGGCTGATTTGTACAGAACTGCTTCCGAAGATTCCGATGAAAATTCTTTGCAAGAATGATTGCAAAGGAATCTGTCCTGTTTGTGGGACGAATCGAAATAAAAAAGATTGCGGCTGTGATCAGTCCGTGCCGGATCCCCGCATGGCGGCGATTCAAGATATCTTCAATAATTTTAAGGAGGTGTAAACCGTGTCAATTTGTCCAAAAAATAAATCTTCTAAAAGCAGAAGAGATAAACGTAGAGCTAACTGGAAGATGAGCGCACCAACATTAGTAAAATGCAGCAAATGTGGTGCATTAATGATGCCTCATAGAGTGTGCAAAGCTTGTGGATCTTATAACAAAAAAGAGATCGTTACAGTAAAATAATAAAGTTAAAAAATGGCTTTCCGAGTTTTCGGAAAGCCTGTTTTACTATTCTGGCTTTGTAAGATATAAAATATCTGGTCATTGTGACAAAGCCAATATTGTGATATGATACAGCGGTCGGGAGATACTCCCGACCGTTTTTATGATTTACGCGAAGGCACAAGGCAAGCGGAAATGCTCGCATTTCCATTTGCCGCCGCACGCGAACCGGTGAAACTCGCAGAGCGTGTTTCATCCGGTTTATTTTTGAAAGGAATGGTGTAAAGTGGCAAAGAAAATTGCAGTTATCAATGATTTATCTGGATTCGGAAGATGTTCATTGACTGCCGCAATTCCCGTTTTATCCGTTATGGGTGTGCAGCCCTGTCCGCTGCCAACGGCGATCTTAAGTGCTCAGACAGGATATGAGGATTATTACTGTGATGATTATACGGATCATATGGAATATTTCCGAAGCGGGTGGGAAAAGATGCACGTAACGTTTGACGGTATCTACACGGGTTTTGTTGCAAGTGAAGAACAGATCCGGAATATTTTTCGTTTTTTAGATACTTTTTATAAAGAGGATACGTTTTTACTGGTGGATCCAGTCATGGGAGACGATGGCGAGGTTTATGATATGTTCACTCAGGAATTGTGTCAGTTAATGAAGAAACTGGTGTTAAAGGCGGATATTATCACACCGAATCTGACGGAACTGTGTCTGCTCACAGGAGAAGATTATGAGAAGCTCCATGCAATTGTCCAAAAAGAGAGATTGATTGAAGCAATCAGGCATTCGGCGGATATGATCCGGAAAAGTGGACCGAGTACTGTAATTGTAACTGGACTGCATTATATTGAGGATGATATTTTGATGATGGGAAATCTCGCGGTGAGTGAACATGATATCTGTCTGATCGGCAATCCAAAAATCGGAGGGAGTTATTCTGGTACCGGAGATTTGTTTGCTTCGGTGATTACCGGAGGAATTGCGAGAGGACTTGAATTAAGCGCTGTATTGAAAAAAGCCTCCGATTTTTTAAATGCTTCGATTTCGGCATCACCTCAGACGGGAAAATATGATCCGGATGGAGTGGAATTTGAGAAGTGCTTAGGTTTACTGATATGAATTAATTGCTTGTACTTCCAATTCAATTATGATAGAATTAATAAGTTAAAGTATAATTAGAATTACAATTCTTTAAGAAAAATGGAGGTAGCTATGAGCCAGATGATTCGAATTGCAATTGATGCGATGGGCGGAGATTATGCTCCAGTTGAAGTTGTAAAAGGTGCAGTAGATGCATTAAAAGAACATAATAATGTAAAAATTATTTTAGTTGGAGACAGTACAGAGATTGATCGGGAACTTTCTCAGCATGAATATAATAAAAAACAGATCGAGGTTGTCCATACGACGCAGGTGATTTCCTGTAATGAAGCACCGGTAGAGGCAATCCGTAAGAAAAAGGATTCTTCTTTGATCGTAGCTTTAAAAATGGTAAAAGAAGGAAAGGCAGATGCGGTTATTTCGGCCGGAAGTACCGGAGCAGTATTAGTAGGCGGACAGGTTATTACCGGTAAGATCAGGGGAATTAAAAGGGCACCTCTTGCAACTGTTATTCCAACGATGAAAGGGGTTTCGTTGCTGATCGACTGTGGTGCGAATGTTGATGCAAGACCGGAACATCTTCTTCAATTTGCCCAGATGGGTTCTATCTATATGGAACACGTCATTGGGGTAAAGAATCCAAAAGTATCTTTAGTAAATATTGGTGCTGAAGAGGCGAAAGGCAATGCGCTTGTCAAAGAAGTTTATCCAATGTTAAAAGAACTGGATACGATTCATTTTACCGGTAATATTGAACCAAGAGACGTTTTTGAGGGTGAGACAAATGTTGTGTTATGCGAAGCATTTGTCGGAAATGTTATCTTAAAACTTGCTGAGGGTCTTTCCAGCACATTGATTCATGCGATCAAAGACGGAATGATGTCATCGACAAGAGGAAAGATCGGTGGTCTTCTTGTAAAGCCGGCATTAAAAGATACGCTGAAGATGTTTGATGCTTCGGAATATGGAGGAGCACCATTATTAGGATTGAATGGTCTGGTTGTAAAGATGCATGGAAATTCAAAAGCGAAAGAAGTCCGAATCGCGGTTGGACAATGTATTACTTTTATGGAACAGGGAATTAATGAAAAGATTCGTGAGCAGTTAGGAAGAAGATAAGATTCGTTGTTTTTTGCTTATTGCTGCACGTGAACCGGATGGAGTCCGCGAAGCAGGCTTCATCCGTTATTCGGAAAGGAGGAAATATGAGTAATTTACAGCAATTTCATGAATTAGAAGATATCATCGATTATCATTTTAAGAATAAAAAGTTATTGAAACTGGCTCTGACACACAGTTCTTATGCGAATGAACACCGTATGAAGCGGGTGGAAAATAACGAGCGTGTAGAATTTTTGGGAGATGCAGTGTTGGAACTGATTATCAGTGACTATTTATTTCACACATATAAGACTCAAAATGAAGGAAAACTGACCAAACTCCGTTCCAGTCTGGTTTGTGAATATACACTTGCGATGTGTGCAAAGGATATTTCTCTAGGAAAATATTTGCTTTTAAGCAAAGGCGAAGACATGACAGGAGGAAGAGAAAGAGATTCGATTCTGTCCGATGCGTTTGAATCTGTGATCGGAGCTATTTATCTGGATCGGGGATTTGAACAAGCAAGGATTTTCGTAGAAAAATATTTATTACAGGATGTAGAGGATAAGACATTATTTTACGATGCAAAGACCATATTACAGGAGATGGCGCAAAAAGAAGCGGGACGTTCTGTAGAATATCAGCTGATCGATGAAAAAGGTCCGGATCATTGCAAAGAGTTTACGGTCGTTGTTCATTTTGGCGAACGTACTTTGTGTACCGGTACAGGCAAAACGAAAAAAGCTGCAGAGCAGATGGCAGCATATGAATCCATTAAAAAGTTGAAAGCAAAGTAAGGTGAATCATGTATTTAAAAAGTATTGAGGTACACGGATTTAAATCATTTGCAAATAAAATGGTATTCCGGTTTCAAAGCGGAATTACGGGGATCGTAGGGCCAAATGGAAGCGGAAAAAGCAATGTTGCAGATGCTGTTCGATGGGTATTAGGGGAGCAGAGTGCCAGACAGCTTCGTGGTTCAAAGATGGAAGATGTCATTTTCTCAGGAACAGAGCTCCGTAAACCTATGGGATCTGCTTATGTTGCAATTACACTGGATAACAGCGACCACAGTCTCCCGGTCAGTTTTGATGAAGTGACAGTTGCAAGACGCGTATACCGTTCCGGGGAAAGCGAATACCTGTTGAATAATTCTGTCTGCAGAAGAAAAGATATCGTAGAGATGTTTTTTGATACCGGGATAGGAAAAGAGGGATATTCCATTATCGGTCAGGGGCAGGTGGAAAAGATTCTGAATGGTAAGCCGGAAGAGCGCAGGGAATTGTTTGATGAGGCGGCAGGAATTATAAAATATAAAAAAAATAAGCTGACGGCCGAAAAATCATTAGAAAAAGAGCGAGAAAATCTGACTCGTGTCAATGATATTTTATCTGAATTGACAGATCGGGTTGAACCGTTAAAGGAACAGTCTGCCAAGGCGAAAGATTATCTTCAGTATCGGGACAGCCTGAAAAATGCAGATATTCAGATGTTTTTGCTGGAACAAACGAAGATGCAGGATGAAAATGCAGATGTGACAAACCATATTCAGGTTATAGAGCGGGATATCCATGACGGAAGAATCCGGTATGAACGCACAAAAAGTAAAAATGATGCACTGGAACAGGAACTGTCTGATCTGCGTACCGCAATTGATGAACAGACCGATAAACTGCAGCAGGAAAAAGTTGAAAAAGAAAAACTTGAAGGTGAAATCAATGTTCTAAATGAGCAGATTAAAACAGAAAAGACAAAAGAAGAACATTACTATTCGAATGTTTCCCGTGTGGAGATGGAATTAGATGGAAAACGCCGACAGATGGCAGAAGTTCTGCGGCAACAAGAACAGATCCTTGTACGACAGAAACAAAATGCACAAAAGGAAAAAGAAGAGCGCTGGGCACTGGATGCAGTCGAACAGCAAAAAGCAGAAATTGAGAGACAATTAGATGAAATTCTTGGACATATCAAGGGAATGGCGGAGGATCAGACGGAGATTTCCAATAAAATGGAACACTTTGCAACGGTTCGAGAACAGCTGGCTCTTCGAATTGAAGATTTAGATAAGCGTTTGAATGAGAATAAAAGGGAATATGATAAAATATGGGAGAGCCGGGATATTTATGATCGGAAGCTAAAAGAACTGCAGCAGCTTGAGATTACGACGGCTTCCAAAATGAAAGAAGCGCTTGAGCAGAGGAGCGAGTTAATCCGGAAAGGCAATCAGCTGTCCCAAAAGGGAGAAGATAAAAAGCAGGAAATTTTCCGGATTCAATCCCGCCTGGAAACATTAAAAAATATGGCGGAGCGCTACGACGGATATGGAAACAGCATACGGCGTGTGATGGAACAGAGGACACATAATCCGGGAATCATCGGCGTTGTTGCGGATATTGTTAAAGTTGAAAAGCAATACGAAATTGCCATAGAGACTGCGTTAGGCGGCAGTATTCAAAATATTGTTACAGATAATGAACAGACCGCAAAGTGTATGATCGCATTTTTAAAAGAAAAGAAATACGGCCGTGCAACATTTTTGCCGCTAAATGCTGTAAAGAACCGATATCCATTCAGACAGGAACAGGCTCTGAAGGAACCGGGAGTGATAGGACTTGCCAGTTCTCTGGTGCAGACCGAAAAACGCTTTGAGCAGCTTGTTGATTCGCTGCTTGGCAGAATTGTGATTGTAGATACGATCGACCATGCAATTGCTTTGGCACGAAGTTATCATTATTCCATGCGCATTGTCACCCTGGGAGGCGAATCATTCAATCCGGGTGGGGCCATGACCGGGGGTGCTTTTAAACATTCGAGCAATCTGCTTGCGAGAAACCGGGAGATTTCCGAAGCAAAACGTCTGGAAAATCAAAAGAAAAAGGAATATCTGGAATTAAAATCGCAATATGATTCGATTGCAGAAGAAAAGGATAGCCTGGAAAAACAGATTTCAATATGGGAAAAAGAAGACCAGGAACGTTCACTTGATATCAATACGGTTGTTTTAAATAAGCAGCAGATGGAAAACCGATGTCAGGAAATCGAGCGTATCAGGGATGATCTGGAAAAGGAAAAGGCTTCACTGGAAGAGGATAAAAAGTCAATGACTGAAAATGTCCGAAATCTTTTAGATAAGAAAAAGGGATTGGAAGAACAAAATCAGTCAAGGGAATCTCTTCAAAAAGAATTAGAAAAGCAGCTGGAGCATTTAAAAGAGAGAGAAGAACATCATGTGGGAGAACTCTCAGAGGTTCAGCTGCAGGCAAATTCTTATGAACAGCAGATGAATTTCTCGAAGGAAAATGAGAACCGTGTTCAGGAGGAAATAGAACGCCTGGAATATGACTTAAAAGAGATCAAAGAAGATGCGAGTGACAGAGAAGATATGGTAGAGCATATCGAAAATCGAATCACTGAGATCCATAAGAGAATCCATGAACTTAACAAACAAGTTATGGATGGAGAGGTTGCGTTAAAGAAAGCGCAACAGAGTGAGAAACAGAAAAATCAGCAGTATAAGCATTCCATGGAAGACCGTGAATCCCTGAGCCGACATATGGCTGCTCTCGATAAAGAGATTTATCGCCTTCAGTCGCGGAAAGAGAAATTAGACGAAAAAATCCAGAATTTGACGGATTATATGTGGGAATCCTATGAAATGACCTACCGCATGGCAAAAGATCAGTGGAAAGATGAAATTACGATGTCCGTTTCTGATCTGAAAAAAGAGATTGGTAAATGGAAACATAAAATTAAGAATCTTGGCTCTATCAATATCAATGCCATTGAGGAATACAAAGAGGTATCAGAACGCTATGAATTTTTATTAAATCAACATGATGATATCGTGAAGGCAGAAGGGCAGCTTGTGAATCTGATCAGAGAGCTGGAAACGGAAATGCGCAAGCAGTTTAAAGATAAATTCTGTGATATTCAGGAGATGTTTGCCTCTGTTTTTAAGGAGTTATTTGGCGGTGGGCATGCAAAGCTGGAATTAACAGAGGATGAAGATGTATTAGAAGCAGGGATTCAGATTATTGCGCAGCCTCCAGGGAAAAAACTGCAGAATATGATGCAGCTGTCCGGCGGAGAAAAAGCATTGACAGCCATTAGCCTGTTGTTTGCTATTCAGAGTTTAAAACCGTCTCCGTTTTGCCTTTTAGACGAAATTGAAGCTGCATTGGATGACTCTAATGTCGGAAGATTCAGCCAATATTTACATAAGCTGACAAAGGATACGCAGTTTATTGTTATTACACACAGAAAAGGGACGATGACAGCGGCAGACATGCTTTACGGCATTACGATGCAGGAAAAGGGGGTCTCAACGCTCGTATCGGTTAATTTGATTGAAAATGATTTAGATGATTAAAGCATATCAGGAGGAAATTATGGCAGAAGAAAAAAAGGGCTTTTTTGAGAAGATTTATGAGGGATTAACAAAGACCCGGGAAAATCTTTCTCGCGGACTTGATTCAATTTTTCAAACATTTTCGGATATCGATGATGATTTTTATGATGAATTGGAAGAAACATTGATTATGGCTGACGTCGGTGTGGATGCGACACTGAAGATTATCGAAGATCTGAAGCATCGTGTTCGTGTGCAGGGTATCAAAGAGACGTCTGCCTGTAAAGAATTGTTAAAACAGGTTATTAAAGAGCAGATGGAACTGGATGAAGATGCATTTGCATTTGAAAACGAAAAGACGGTTATGCTCGTCATTGGAGTAAATGGAGTCGGAAAGACGACCAGTATCGGTAAACTCGCAGCCGGACAGAAGTCAAGAGGTAAAAATGTACTGATTGCAGCAGCAGATACATTCCGTGCGGCGGCAATCGACCAGCTGGACGTTTGGGCAAAACTTGCCAAAGTCGATATGATCGCTCATGATGAAGGTTCGGATCCTGCAGCGGTGGTATTCGATGCATGCCGTGCGGCAAAAGCAAGAAATGCGGATTTACTGATCTGTGACACGGCCGGACGTCTTCATAATAAAAAGAACCTGATGAATGAACTTGCGAAGATTAATCGCGTCATCGACCGCGAATATCCGGAAGCAAAAAGAGAAACGTTGATCGTATTAGATGCAACGACTGGACAAAATGCGATGAACCAGGCAAAGCAGTTTATGGAAGCGGCGGATATTACTGGTATTATTCTTACAAAGATGGACGGAACTGCCAAAGGCGGTATCGCGATTGCGATTCAGACCGAATTGGGGATTCCGGTTAAGTATATTGGACTTGGAGAGCATATTAATGATCTGCTTGAATTTGATACGGATATTTTTGTCAGCATTTTATTTAGTGAATAAAGGAGTGGAAATCAAATGCTTACATTAAGAAAATTTGAAGAAGCATATGAAAAAGTACAGGAAGTCATTATTCCTACAAAATTAATGAAAAGTGATTATCTGTCTGCGCAGACGAGAAATCAGGTTTATTTGAAACCGGAAAATATGCAGCTTACCGGCGCATATAAAATTCGTGGGGCGTATTATAAGATCAGTACGCTGTCTCAGGAAGAAAAGGAGAAGGGACTGATCACCGCCTCAGCCGGAAATCATGCACAGGGCGTTGCTTATGCAGCAAGGGCAAATCATGTGCCTGCGACGATCGTTATGCCGACAACGACTCCTTTAATGAAAGTAAATCGCACAAAGGAGCTTGGTGCAGAAGTTATTTTAAAAGGTGATGTATTTGATGAAGCCAGCGCATATGCGACAGAGCTGGCAGAAAAGCGGGGGATGACCTTTATACATCCTTTTGACGACCTGGATGTTGCAACAGGACAGGGTTCGATTGCAATGGAGATTTTCAAAGAACTGCCAACGGTAGATATTATCTTAGTTCCAATTGGCGGCGGTGGACTTGCAACCGGTGTATCTGCATTAGCGAAATTCTTAAATCCGAACATTAAAGTCATTGGTGTGGAACCGGCAGGTGCGGCCTGTATGAAAGCTTCTTTGGAGGCGGGAAAAGTGACAACGGTAGAACATGTCAGCACAATTGCCGATGGTACGGCGGTGCAGACTCCGGGAAAGAAGATCTTTCCATATATCCAGCAGAATATCGATGATATTATTACAATTGAGGATGAGGAGTTGATCGTGGCATTTCTTGATCTGATTGAAAATCATAAAATGCTGGCGGAAAATTCAGGCTTATTGACTGTCGCTGCATTAAGGCATCTGAATGTGACGGGTAAAAAGGTTGTATCGATCATCAGCGGTGGTAATATGGATGTGATAACGCTATCCTCCCTTGTACAGCACGGTTTGATCGTTCGCGACCGTATCTTTACGGTTTCGGTATTTTTGCCGGATAAACCGGGTGAATTGACAAGAGTATCCAAAATTATTGCTCAAGCTCAGGGGAATATCATTCGCCTGGAGCATAATCAGTTTGTCAGCATCAACCGGAATGCAAAAGTGGAATTGACGATTACAATGGAAGCGTTTGGAACAGAACATAAAAATAAAATTATTAAGGCTTTAAGCGATACGGGATATCAGCCACAGTTGAAAAATTCAAAATCTTTTTATTAATATTTATGATAAAACCCCGATTGGGATGAAACCAATCGGGGTTTGTTATGTATAAAATTACTTTAATTCGGCAATCTGATCTTTGTCTAATAGGTTCGTATTGTCTGTTAATGAGTTGTAAACAATGTTTGTACAGTGGTCAGCAACACGTTCTAATTTTGACAGGATATCAGAATAATTGAGTCCTGCATGAGGATCACATTCCTGTTTCGCAAGACGTTTTACATGTTCTTTTTGTAAACGTTTTTCCATCATGTCGATGGTATTTTCCAGATCAATAATCTCATCAACGTAATCATTCGTTCTGTGCTTTAATGTATAAATTGTCTTTAACAATAATTCATCTACCAATTGGTACAATTCGATCAGAGATTCTTTTGCAGGAATTGTGATCTTTTGCTTTTTATTGACCATAGTAGCGGTCATATTAGCAATATCTGTCGCATGGTCACTGATACGTTCGATATCATTAACCGTATGGAACAATCCGCCCAATGTCTTTTTATCAGCAACCGGCAATGGATATTGATTTGTCTTAACAAGATAATCAATGGTTGCCGCGCTGATCATATTAATATCATCTTCCAACTCATAAATCTCATCCAAGTCAGACGATGATTCGTTCAAATATGCGGTCATCGCTCTTTCCAGATTCATAACTGCCATGTTGCCCATACGTTCGATTTCAAGTGTAGCTTGTGGGATAGCAGATGTCGGAACGTATAAAGACTGATCTCCAATGTACTGTAATTCATTTTCTTTTGCAACTTTATCTTCACCACGAACGAGGAGATAAGTAAGTTTTACGATCAAATTTGTGAATGGGAACAGCATGATTACCTGTACAATCTTGAATGATGTATGGGTATTCGCTACGGCACGTCCCATATCGCCGTTTGAGAAGCTCAGTATAAAATCTGCCAATGGGTCCTTAATAAATAACAGGATAACGAAGAATATGATGCTTCCAATCACGTTAAATAAAAAGTGGATCAAAGCGGCACGTTTGGCGTTCTTCTTTCCGCTTAAACTTGCCAGTAAAGCAGAAGAACAAGCACCGATATTACAGCCTAATACGATAAAGAAACAAATCTGCAGTTCCAGCAATCCCTGAGAAGCCATTAATAATACGATACTTACTGTAACAGATGAACTCTGCAAAATAGAAGTAATCACAAAACCGATCAAAACGGCTAGTATTGGATTCGTAAGTCCGGTTAGTAAATGCACGAATGATTCGGAATCCTTTAAGAAGGACATGGAATCTTTCATAGTAGTCAGTCCGGTAAATAAAATACCAAATCCGAGTACAACCTCTCCAACTTTTTTGACGGTTGGATTATCAATGAACTGAATCATGATAACTCCGGCAAGCAGGAACAATGGAGCAATTGCTGATAAATTAAAAGATACCAGCTGCGAGGTAACCGTTGTACCGATATTGGCACCGAAGATAATGCCAGCAGCCTGATATAAATCCATCAGTCCGGCATTTACGAAACTGACTACCATTACTGTTGCTGCACTGGATGATTGGATAATACCGGTGAAGACAATACCGACAAGTAACCCTGTGATTTTGTTACGCGTAAACACCTCAAGGATCTCACGCAGTTTCGCACCGGCTGCTTTTTCAATACCATCGCTCATCAGCTTCATGCCGTAAAGAAAAAGTCCCAACCCGCCTGCTAAACCTAATAAAACAGTCGTCATAGTTAATTTCCCCTTTGTATAAAATTTTGCGTTGGTTTTGGAACGAATATTAAATATACTTTACGATCTGTTGAAAGTGTAAAAATAATGTAAAAATCATGTAAACCAACTTTCGTCTATTTTAATATATTGAAAAGAATTTCACAATGAAAATTCGTCATGATGACAATAAATATAATTTTTTTAGACAATATTTATAAAAAATGAATAAATATTTAAGAGTAAGAGAATGCGATGTCATAAATGGCATGACATCATTTAACAATTTGATTTTCTTATTTTCAGAAAGCGGATTATTCGGTATAATAAAAATAAGAATGATAAAAAAGGAGTTCAAAGAATGAGTAAATTATTACATGTAAATATGAATGCAAAAGATTGGAAAAAGCTTGCTGCATTTTATGAGGAAGTGTTTGGCTGTGTGCAGGCACCGCCTGCAAAAGAAATTACCGGTGATTATGCAGCAGAACTGACAGGGCTTCAGGGCGCAGAGATCCATGGTATGACGATGATTTTTCCTGACGATCCAAATGGAGCACAGTTGGAGATCTTTCAGTACAATATTCAGGACGATTCTGCATCAGGAGCGATCAATATGACAGGGCTTGGGCATATTGCAGTTGATGTAGAGGATATTGAAGAAACAACGAAGAAACTTCTTGCAGCCGGAGGTGCTTATGTCGGCAGACAGATACATAGAACTTATGTGGATAAACCGGATCTGTTTATTCATTATGTAAGGGACTGCGAGGGGAACATCATTGAGTTGATGCAGCGCAAAGCAGAATCATGATAAGACGAAGAGTAAGACGGGAACAGAGCGGACAAGTCGGTTGTGTTCCCGTCTTGCTATTTGTTATTTTTCTTGCTATAATTAAATCTGTATGCCACGATTTTGAATAATATGATTTATATATATAGGAGTTAAAAATGGGAAGTTTAACATATACGGATGAAAGTCAAAGACAGTTTGATTATATGCAGCAGATGAAAAGTTGGGTAAATAAACAGAGCAAGAAGATGGGAAGACCGTTAACCTGTCATATTACGACATTCGGATGTCAGATGAATGCAAAGGACTCCGAAAAGTTATTAGGAATTTTGGAACAGATGGGTTATGTAGAAACAGAGGAAGAAATCGCTGATTTTGTTTTATTTAATACTTGTACAGTTCGTGAAAATGCGAATTTGAAAGTATATGGTCATTTGGGTCATTTGAAGAAGATAAAACAGAAGAATCCGCATATGATGATCGGCCTTTGTGGCTGTATGATGCAGGAGGAACAGGTCGTTAAAAAAATTCAGGAAAGCTATCGGTTTGTAGATATTATTTTTGGTACGCATAATATTTTTAAATTAGCAGAGATCATGAAAAGGCGTGTGGATTCTAAGGGGATGATTGTGGATATCTGGAAAGATACCGATCAGATTGTGGAGGATTTGCCAAGTGAGCGCAAATTCAGCTTCAAATGCGGAGTCAATATTATGTACGGCTGTAATAATTTCTGCAGTTATTGTATTGTTCCATATGTAAGAGGACGGGAAAGAAGCAGAAATCCAAAAGATATTATTAGAGAGATTGAAGGGTTAGTTGCAGATGGAGTGATCGAAGTGATGCTGCTTGGACAAAATGTCAATTCTTATGGAAAAGGATTGGAAGAACCGATGACATTTGCGCAGCTACTCCGGGAGATCGAGAAGATCGAAGGATTAGAAAGAATTCGTTTTATGACTCCGCATCCGAAAGATTTATCCGATGATCTGATCGATGTTTTGGCATCTTCGAAAAAAGTTTGTAATCATGTCCACCTTCCGGTTCAATCGGGAAGTTCTCGTATTTTGAAGAAGATGAACCGCCATTATACGAAGGAACAGTATTTGGATTTGGTAGAGAGAATCCGTGCAAAAGTGCCGGATGTGTCCTTTACGACGGATATTATTGTAGGATTTCCAGGAGAGACGGAAGAAGATTTTCTGGAAACGGTTGATGTTGTAAAAAAAGTAAATTATGACAGCTGCTATACATTTATTTATTCAAAACGTACAGGAACACCTGCGGCTGCTATGGAAGATCAAGTGTCGGAAGATGTGATCAAAGATCGTTTTCAGCGATTATTAAGAGTTGTCGGAGAAGCTTCTAAGAATAATGTAGACCGTTATGTGGGACGGACGATGGATGTATTAGTCGAATGCATCAATGATCATGATGAAACGATGGTGACCGGTCGATTGACCAATAATGTATTAGTTCATTTTAAAGGCGGAGAGGAACTGATCGGAATGATCGTTCCAGTTGTACTAAATGAGGCCAAAGGATTTTATTATATAGGAGAAATGGCACAGGAGGCATAAGAAGAATGGCGAAATATACTCCCATGATGGAACAGTATTTAGAAATAAAAAAACAGAATCAGGATTGTATTTTGTTTTATCGATTGGGGGATTTCTATGAGATGTTCTTTGACGATGCACTCATTGCATCAAAAGAGCTGGAAATTACATTGACAGGGAAAAACTGCGGGCAGGAAGAACGTGCTCCTATGTGCGGGGTGCCTTATCATGCCTGCGATAGTTATTTAAATAAATTAGTTGAAAAAGGATATAAAGTAGGTATCTGTGAGCAGGTGGAGGATCCGAAATCTGCAAAAGGAATTGTAAAAAGAGAAGTGATTCGTATCGTTACTCCGGGGACGAACATTTCGACGCAAAATCTGGATGAAACAAAAAATAATTATTTAATGAGCGTTTATTCTGGCAACGGTGAATATGGAATTTCTTTCGTGGACATTACGACTGGAGATTTCCGGACAACGACGCTTGATGATGAAAGCAAGCTGATGGATGAAATCTTTAAATTTACGCCTGCAGAGATTATCTGTAATGATGCGTTTTTAATCAGCGGTGTAGATCTGAAATTTTTAAAAGAGCGGCTTCAGATCAGTATCTCTACAGTTGATAATTATTATTTTGATGAAGAAAACGGAATACGAATCATTAAAAATCAGTTTCATGTAGAAAAGATAGATGGACTGGGAATTACAGATTTTCCGCTTTGTGTAGTTGCAACAGGAGCGTTGCTTTGTTATTTGAATGAAACACAGAAGCATTCCCTGGAACATCTGACAAAGATTGTTCCTTATATAACGTCTGATTTTATGCTGATCGACAGCGCAAGCAGGCGAAATCTTGAATTGTGTGAAACAATACGTGAAAAACAAAAAAAGGGTTCGTTGCTATGGGTGCTGGATAGGACAAAGACGGCTATGGGAGCAAGGCTCTTAAGGAGATATATTGAACAGCCGCTGGTAAGAAAGGACGCAATTGAGGCAAGACTGGATGCGATTTCCGCCCTGAACCATGCAGTTATTACCAGAGAAGAGCTCAGAGAGTATTTAGGACCGATCTACGATATGGAACGACTGATGACAAAAGTAAGCTATCGTTCTGCAAATCCACGGGATCTGATGGCATTTAAGTCTTCACTGGAACTACTGCCGTATATCAAAACGCTTTTAGATGATTTTCATAAAGGTTTATTAGCGGAGATATATGAAGAACTGGATCCTTTAGAGGATCTGTATGAGCTGCTTGATCAATCGATTATTGAAGATCCGCCGATTCAGATTAAAGAAGGTGGAATCATAAAAAATGGATTTTCAGAACAGATCGATCAGCTGAAACAGGCGAAGACAGAAGGAAAACGATGGCTGGCTGAGCTTGAAGAGCGCGAAAAAGAAACAACGGGCATCAAAAAACTGCGTGTGAAGTATAATAAAGTATTTGGATACTACATAGAAGTGACCAATTCATTTAAAGATCAGGTTCCGGATCATTATATCAGAAAGCAGACGCTCGCAAATTCGGAGCGATACACGACAGAAGAACTGGATAAACTTGCGGATACGGTTTTAGGAGCGGAAGAGCGCTTATACGCATTGGAATATGAAATCTATGTGGAAATTCGTGAGAGATTGGCAGCGGAAATTGAGCGCGTGCAAAAAACGGCAAATGCAATTGCGAAGCTGGATGTTATGGCATCGCTCGCTTTCGTGGCGGAACAGAATGGCTATGTCAGACCGACATTGAATAAAAGGGGCATTATCGATATTAAAGACGGACGTCATCCGGTCGTAGAGAAGATGATTACCAATGATATGTTTATTGCGAATGATACATTTTTGGATAATAGCAAAAACCGCGTATCGATTATTACCGGACCGAATATGGCAGGAAAATCCACCTATATGCGTCAGACCGCGTTGATTGTACTGATGGCACAGATTGGTTCCTTTGTTCCGGCGAAATCAGCGCGGATCGGCCTGGTAGACCGAATCTTTACGAGGGTCGGAGCTTCGGATGATCTTGCTTCGGGACAGAGCACCTTTATGGTGGAGATGAGTGAGGTTGCTAATATTTTGAGAAATGCAACCAGGCACAGTCTGCTTATTCTTGATGAGATCGGACGCGGAACGAGTACTTTCGATGGGCTTAGTATTGCATGGGCAGTTGTGGAATATATCAGTAATGCAAAGCTTTTAGGAGCAAAAACTTTATTTGCGACGCATTATCATGAGTTAACAGAATTGGAAGATAAGATAGCGGGTGTTAATAACTATTGTATTGCCGTAAAAGAACAGGGCGATGACATTGTTTTTTTAAGGAAAATTATCAAGGGCGGTGCTGATAAAAGTTATGGTATTCAGGTTGCCAAATTAGCAGGAGTTCCGGAACGCGTGATCCAGCGGGCAAAGGAAATCGCTGTTCAGCTTACGGAAAATGATATGCTGAATAAGGCAAAAGAGATGGACGGCTACGTAGAAGAACCGCAGCAACTGTCATTTTTAGATCAAATTGTGCCGTCAGATCAGCCTCATCCGGTTATTTTAGAACTCCGTGATGTAGATCTGTCCCATATGACGCCGATTGATGCGATGAATTATTTGTATGAATTACAGGAAAGAGCAAAGATGTAGGTGATGGATTTGCCAGAAATTAAAGTATTAGATCAATATACAATCGATAATATTGCTGCAGGAGAAGTTGTAGAACGCCCTTCGTCTGTAGTAAAAGAGCTGGTGGAAAATGCAGTCGATGCAAAAGCAACTGCGGTTACGGTTGAGATAAAAGAAGGCGGGATTAAATTTATCCGAGTAACAGATAATGGAACCGGAATTGAAAAAGATCAGATAAGGACAGCCTTTTTACGACATGCGACGAGTAAGATCCGTTCCGTAGATGATCTTTTAAATGTGTCTTCGCTTGGATTTCGCGGTGAGGCGCTTTCCAGTATAGCAGCAGTAGGACAGGTTGAACTGATTAGCAAAACAGCAGACAGCCTTTCTGGAACCAGATATGAAATCCAAGGGGGAACCGAGATTTCCTTTGAAGATATTGGATGTCCGGAGGGGACGACTTTTATTGTGCGCAATTTGTTCTATAATGTGCCGGCACGAAGAAAGTTTTTAAAAACTTCCATGACGGAAGCTTCTTATATTGAATCCATGATGCGGCAGCTTGCGATGAGCCATCCGGAGATTTCCTTCAAATTGGTTCATAATAATCAAAATAAGTTATCTACGCCGGGGAATGGAAAGCTGAAGGATGTGATTTATCACATTTTTGGACGTGATATTGCGAAGAATCTACTACAATGTGAACAGGAAAAGAACCAGATTGTTCTTTCGGGCTATATTGGAAAACCGTTGATTTCAAGAGGAAATCGCGGATATGAGATTTATTTTGTGAATGGACGTTATATAAAAAGTCCGATTATCAGCCGTGCAATTGAGGATGCGTATAAGACATATAATATGAAACATAAATACCCGTTTACGGCATTGATGATTCGCGTGCCTTCAGAAACTTTGGATGTTAATGTCCATCCTACCAAGATGGAGGTCCGTTTTTCTGACGGAGAAAAGTTATATCGTGTGATCTATGAGGCGGTCAGAAGTGCCCTTCAGCAGAAAAATCTGATACCGGAAGTGACGCTGACGAATCAGAGAAAGAGCGTTTCAGAGATTGCGCCGAAAAAAGCCGCGGTGCCGGAGCCATTTGAATCGGTTAGAAGAGAACAGGTGATTCGGAAAGCAGATATTGGTGAAGAATCAAAACGGGAGATTGATCGATTGATCCCATCGAAACCATTTGAAAGTGTAAAAAAAGATGGAAAGCAAATGGTGAAGTTAGATTCTGACCACAAAACGATCAAACAGGACATCAAAGATGAAATTCGCATTCAGACGAGAAATCAGCTAAAAGAGATGCCGATCTACAGGACAAAGGATGAACAGCAGATTTCATTTTTGGATGGGCCGGAAGTAAAAGAGCAGTGGAAACCGAAAATTCGGATTATTGGCCAGCTGTTTGCCACATACTGGTTGATGGAATTAGAAGATAAATTTTATATCATGGATCAACACGCTGCACACGAAAAAGTTAATTACGAAAAGCTCATAAAGGCGCTTGAAAAAAAAGAAATTTACAGTCAGCAGCTTGCACCTCCTTTGATCTTAAGCTTATCGATGAAGGAGACGGAAGCTCTGAAACAATATAAAGAAACATTTGAAAAACTGGGATTTGTGATTGAAGAATTTGGCGGCAGGGAATACTGTATACGTGCAGTTCCTGCGAACTTATATGGTTTGGGGGAACAGGATGTATTTATTGAACTGCTGGATTCTGTTATGGAAGAAAATATTATGGCGGACACAGATGTGATTACGGATAAAATTGCATCCATGTCCTGCAAAGCGGCGGTGAAGGGAAATCAGAATATCAGCCGCATAGAAGTGGAACATTTGTTGGAAGAGTTGATGAAATGTGAGAATCCATATACATGTCCGCATGGACGGCCAACGATGATTTCCATGACGAAGACAGAGATAGAAAAGAAATTTAAGAGGATTGTATAAAGATGAAACCAATGATTATTTTGACCGGTCCGACGGCAGCAGGAAAGACAAGCCTGTCTATTCAGCTTGCGAAAGCGGTAAATGGTGCTGTGGTTTCTGCGGATTCTATGCAGATATATAAAAAAATGAATATTGGCACAGCGAAAATTATGCCGGAAGAAATGGAAGGAATTGACCATTATCTTGTGGATGAGCTGGATCCGGGAGAAGAATTTCATGTTGCGCGTTTTCAGGAAATGGCAAAGGATGCCTTAGAGCAGATTTATGCAAAAGGACAGATACCGATCATTGTCGGTGGAACCGGATTTTATATTCAGGCGCTTCTATATGATATTCAGTTTACTGATACGAAGACGGATGAGAGCTATCGCCGGGAGCTAAAACAGATCGCAAAGGAAAAAGGAAATCACTATCTGCATGAAATGTTGGCAGAAGTGGATCCGAAAAGTGCAGAAGCAATTCATGAAAATAATGTAAAGAGAGTGATTCGGGCATTGGAATATTATAAAGAGACGGGAGAACCGATTTCGGAACATAACGAAAGGGAACGTATGCGGACATCACCCTATCATTTTGTGTATTTTGTTCTGACGCATGAAAGATCTGTCTTATATGATAGAATTAACAAACGGGTAGATCTGATGCTCGGGCAGGGCCTTGTAGATGAGGTGAAATCTCTGAAAAGCGAAGGATATGACAGAAATTTTGTTTCCATGCAGGGACTGGGATATAAAGAAATCCTGCGCTATCTGGATGGCGAAATTTCATTGGATGAAGCCGTATATATATTAAAAAGAGACACAAGACATTTTGCGAAACGCCAGCTGACATGGTTTGGGCGGGAACGCAGTGTGATTATGATAGAAAAACAAAAATTCGAAAGTGATAAAGCGATTTTGGATTATATGCTGGAGATAATAGAGGATCGAGGGATACTATGTTAAAACAATATTATATGAATTTAGGAATTGATGAGAACGTATACAAATTTTGTTCTGAAGTCGAAGCAGGATTAGAGGAGCGCTTTCGGGAAATTGACCGCACAGCAGAATATAATCAATTGAAAGTCCTGACGGCAATGCAGAAAAACCAATTGAGTGAAGCTCATTTAGGCAGAACGACAGGTTATGGGTATAACGATATCGGAAGAGAGGCATTAGAGGCGATTTATGCAGATGTGTTTCACACAGAGGATGCGCTCGTCAGACCGCAGATTACTTGTGGCACGCATGCGCTTGGAATCGCACTTGCGGGAAATGTCCGCCCCGGAGATGAGATCTTGTCGCCGGTTGGTAAACCATATGATACATTAGAAGAAGTAATCGGTATTCGTCCATCCAAAGGATCTTTGGCCGAATATGGTGTTACTTATGCACAGGTGGATCTGTTGGAGGACGGAAGTTTTGATTTTGAAGGAATTAAAAATGCGATCAATGACCGCACGAAGCTGGTGACGATCCAGCGGTCAAAAGGATATGCAACGCGTCCGACATTGTCTGTTGCGAGGATCAAAGAATTGATTGCGTTTGTCAAATCAATGAAGCCTGAAGTCATCTGCATGGTTGATAATTGCTATGGAGAGTTTGTTGAAGAACTGGAGCCGAGCGATGTCGGTGCAGATATGATCGTCGGATCATTGATCAAAAATCCGGGCGGGGGGCTTGCTCCGATCGGAGGGTATATATGCGGTACAAAAGAATGTGTTGAAAATGCAGCATTTCGTTTGACCACACCCGGACTTGGTAAAGAAGTGGGCGCTACGCTCGGCGTCAATGAAAAATTTATACAGGGCTTGTTTTTAGCGCCGGCTGTTGTAAATGCAGCATTAAAAGGGGCGATTTTTGCTGCAAATGTATATGAAAAACTAGGATTTAAAGTTGTTCCAAATGGAACCGAGTCCAGACATGATATTATTCAGGCAGTAGAATTTGGAAATCCGGATATGGTCATTGCCTTCTGCGAAGGAATTCAGGCGGCAGCTCCGGTTGATTCTTATGTGGTGCCGGAACCATGGCCGATGCCGGGATATGACAGTGATGTTATTATGGCTGCCGGTGCTTTTGTATCCGGATCATCGATTGAGTTGAGTGCTGATGCACCGATAAAACCGCCGTATGCAGTATATTTTCAGGGAGGCCTGACATATTATCATGCGAAATTCGGTATTATGAAGTCTTTGCAGCGCAATGTTGAAAAAGGTTTGATCCAATTAGGCAATGAATAAGAAAAAATTAAGAAAGTTAAAACTTTCGATTGTATACAAGGATAAAATCCTGTGTTAATATTAGAAAGAGAAGTTTTTTATTTGAGCCAAAGGAAGCGGAGACAACATTCCATAATTTCT
Organism: Lachnospiraceae bacterium; assembly: GCA_030531165.1. Classification (GTDB taxonomy): domain Bacteria; phylum Bacillota; class Clostridia; order Lachnospirales; family Lachnospiraceae; genus Fimousia. Next base: position 14,316 of record JAUNOI010000011.1, on the reverse strand, counting down.
TTTTACTGTGAGTACTATAGTAAAAGGAGACAGATATGAATACACATTTAACGGTAAAAGAATTACCGGAATCAGAAAGACCTTATGAGAAAGCGTATGAAAAAGGAATTGAAAGTTTGTCTGATGCAGAATTACTTGCAGTGATTTTGAGAACTGGAAGTAAAGAGCTCCGGTCGATTGATCTTGCATATGCAGTTCTGAATCATAAGCCGGAATATCCGGGATTGCTCAGCCTTTATCATACGACAAAAGAAGAACTGATGAAGATTCATGGAATCGGAAGGGTAAAGGCATTAGAACTTCTGGCTTCTGCTGAGCTCGCAAAGCGTCTGACGAAGTTAAGAAGGAGACAACGGCTTTCGTTTCAGTCTCCACGAGCGATTGCACAGTATTATATGGAGCAGCTTCGTCATGAAAAAAGAGAGAAAACTTTTTTAATTCTTCTGGATGGGAAGAATCATATGATTCAGGAACTGATTATATCTGAGGGAACGATAAATACATCCATTGCTTCTCCAAGGGAAATCTTTGTAGAGGCATTAAGATATGAAGCGGTTTATGTTATTCTGCTTCATAACCATCCATCCGGAGATCCAACGCCGAGCCAACAGGATCTTCAAAGCACAAAAATCATTAAAAGGGCGGGAGAACTTCTTGATATCCCGCTGCTTGATCATATTATTATCGGAGACTGCAGTTATGTCAGTCTCAGAGAACAGAACCTTTTTTAAAATTTGTAATCTGAGAAAGGAATGAATCATGAATAATAAGAGAAAGAATCGATTAAGTCCGGAACAGATCGTGGCAATATTTGCTTCTATATGCATTGTATTACTGGCAGTCAGCACATTTGCGCCTAAACGCCTGGCGGTAATATCGAATGTTGCAGGTGTTACGATCGTGCCGATGCAAAAAGGCATTAATTCTATCGGCAATAATATTGTTGACTGGAAGAATGCAAAAGAGGAGAATGAAGAGCTCCAAAAAGAAAATGAAGAATTGACAAATCTTGTGAATGCACTAAAACTTGAAAATCAGAATCTTTCTCAGGATACATATAAATTGGAAAGACTGGAAGAATTATATGCATTAGATAAAAAATATTCTGATTATAAAAAAACAGGGGCTAACGTGATCAGCAAGGGAAGTGGAAACTGGTTTGACATTTTTGTGATCGACAAAGGATCGGCCGATGGAATGAAAGTTGATATGAATGTTATAGCGGGTAACGGTCTGGTAGGAATTATCTATGAGGTCAGTGATCATTATTCAAAAGTACGTTCGGTGATCAATGATACCAGCATGGTAAGCGCTATGGTCCTTTCAACCCAGGATAACTGTATTGTAAAGGGAAGCAAAGAAACGATGAATAAAGGATATCTGGAGGTCGTTTATCTGGATAAGGATTCCAAGATCAAAAAGGGAGATGAACTGGTAACATCGAATATCAGTTCAAAGTTCATGGAAGGAATCACGATCGGAACAGTTACAAAGGTAGAAAAGAGTACGGATGATTTGACAAAAACCGCGAGAATAGAACCAATTGTGGATTTCCAGCATTTAAAAGAAGTATTAGTAATTAAAGAAGTCAAAGAATCTGTTGTACTAGATGAGACAGTTAAGGAATAAGAACATGTTAGTCAGAGGATTATTTTATACCATTGCAATTATTATAAGTTTTTTGTTGCAGACATCAGTCTTTAGTTTTTTAAAACTTGCGGGTACCGCACCGAATGTTATGCTTGCATTTGTTGTCTGTATTGCGATGATACGAGGGAGAAAAGAAGGAACGGTAGTTGGTTTTTTCTGTGGTCTGTTGGTCGACCTGTTTTATGGGACGACATTAGGACCGTATGCACTTTTGTATGTGGCAATCGGATATGTGAATGGATATTTCCACAAGCTATATTTTCAGGACGATTTTATGTTGCCACTGGCTGTCCTGATCGGCAATTCTCTTATATATGATATATTAGTCTATATATTCTTCTTTCTTTTAAGGGGGAGATTTGGATTTTTCTATTTTTTGTGGAGTATTATCATTCCGGAAGCAATCTACACAGCGATCGTTGCATTTTGTGTATATGTAGTACTTCTTCCAATCCTTATTAGAATTGAAGCATATGAAGAAAGGGGAACGATATAATGAATCGGAAATTAAAAGAAACGGTCATAGATTTTATAGATCAGCATCGTTTGCTTGTGTTGATGATTTTTAGTTTTATACTCTTCTTTATATTAATCTGTCGTTTATTTGTGCTTCAGATTATTCAGGGAGAAGAACACTTGGATAATTTTACTTATAAAATTCAAAAGACAATTACCAAGAATGGGATAAGGGGCAATATTTACGATTGTAACGGTAAGCTTTTAGCATATAATAAACTTGCGTATACGGTTACATTTCAGAATGACTCAGCTTTTGCAGCACTCGCAAAGCAGAATAAGACAACCGAAAATGAAGAAAAGAATAAAGTCATCTATAAGGTAATTAAGATATTGGAAGAGAACGGAGATGAAATCATTTCTGATTTTCCGATCAAGCGGACCGGAAAGGGAAAGTTTGAATTTACGATTTCCGGATCTGAATTGAAGACATTTAAAATAAATGCATATGGAATCGGAACGGATACATCCGAATTATCCAAAGATGAATTAAAACAGAGAGAGAAACAGTTAAATGCCACTGCAGAGGAAATGTATCAGTTCTTCAAGGATGGAACCGGTGGAGGTGCCGGGGTTGGCAAGATGTTTGATATCTCAGATGATTATTCCGAAGAAGATGCATTAAAGATTATGGCAGTTCGTTATAACGTATACTTGAGCCGTTTTTCCCAATATATGAAGGTAACGATTGCAAGTGAGATTAACGAGAACAGCATTGCGGCGATTGAAGAGGCAAGTGACGAGCTGACCGGAATTATGATTTCCGAAGATACGATGCGTGTCTATAATAACAGCGAGTCGATTGCTCATATTGTTGGATATACGGGTGCTGCATCCGAAGATGAACTAAAAACACTGAACGAAGATAAGGATGAAGATGATCCTAATTATTATACATCGAATGATATCGTCGGTAAGGACGGCATTGAAAAGTTATATGAGTCTTACCTTCACGGAGAAAGCGGAAGTGAGACGATGCTCGTTGATAAGATCGGGAAAGTGCTGGAAGTGACGGATGAAGAAGAACCGGGAAAAGGCAATGATGTTACCTTAAGTATCGATTCAGACCTGCAAAAATATTGTTATGATTTAATTGAGAGTAAACTTGCCGGAATTGTTTTATCGAAGATGACATCCGGAGATTCTGCCGGTACGAGCAGTGATAATAAGCGAATTCCGATCAAAGAAGTTTATAATGCACTTGTGCAGAATAAAGTAATCGATATCGGCTCTTTAAATGACGATGACAGTACAAAATTTGAAAAATCCGTATATAAAAGTATCACTAACTATCAATCGGGAAAATTATCCGCATTAAAGAACGATCTTATCAATAGCACGAAAGCGCATAAAGATATTTCGGAAGAAAAACAGGCATATGCGGAATATATTTACGATATGCTTGCGGATCATAAAATTTTGTTGAGCAGTTCGATCGATACAAAGGATAAAACATATAAAAGATGGAAAAGCGGGGAAATTAGCCTTGGCGAGTTTTTGCGATATGCAATCAACCAGGAATGGATAGATACTTCGGAATTTAACATCAAATCTTCTTATTATAATACAGATGAAATCTTTCAGGCATTGGCAGATTATGTTGTCGAAACACTTTCGGATGATACGAGTTTCGACACGTTAGTTTGTGAATATATGATAAAATCAGGAGAGCTTTCCGGGAAAACAGTCTGCCGTCTGTTGTATGAACAGGGGGTACTGGATAAAAAGAAGGATAAGACGGATTATAATAATCTTGTAAACGGATCCTTAGGAGCGTATTCATTCATGAGAAAGAAGATCTCGGATCGTGAGATTACGCCGGGACAGCTTGGACTGGATCCGTGTTCCGGTTCGATCATTATCACAGATGCAAAGACCGGAAAGATAAAAACGCTCGTGAGTTATCCAAGCTACGACAGTAATCGCCTTGCAAATGGCATTGATGGCGATTATTACAGTCAGCTTGTCAGCAATGAATCCAGGCCGTTGTATGATCAGGCATTGTATCATGCGACTGCACCAGGATCTACCTTTAAACCGCTGATGGCACTTGCTGCATTGAATGAAGGAATCATTTCATCCGGAACAACAGTAAGATGTAACGGTGTATTTAATAAGATCAGTCCGGTTGCGAAGTGTTGGATTTATCCAAGCAGCCACGGTGTAGAAAGTGTTTCAAAAGCCATTACAGATTCTTGTAACGTGTTTTTCTATGAAGTAGGTTACAAAATGGGAACGACAGGAAATGGCAGCATCAGTGAAAAACAGGGCTTGGAAATCATTAGCAAATATGCTACACTTTTAGGGTTGAATAAAAAATCTGGAATTGAGCTTTCGGAAAAAGATCCCCAGGTTTCGGATGAGCAACTCGTACGTACAGCAATCGGACAGGGTACCAATAACTTTGCACCGATTCAGATTGCCAATTATGCAACGACGATCGCGAACAGTGGAACGGTGTTTGATCTGAGTATTATGAATAAGATTACAGACACTAAGGGCAAAACCGTAAAGAAATTTGAAAAAAAAGTAAAAAATAAAGTAAAATTAAAGAACGACAGCTACTGGAATCTTGTACATTCTGGTATGTATGGAGTTGTCTATGATGAACACAAAGATATTTTCCAGAGTTTAAAGGGTGTCAGAATTGCCGGAAAGACGGGAACTGCACAGGAGGATAAGAAAAGACCAAACCACGGATTATTTATATCTTATGGTCCGTACAATGATCCTGAGATCGCGGTTACCGTTGTATTGCCATTTGCATATACATCTTCAAATGCTTGTAATGTGGCAAATGATATATACAAATATTATTTTGGAAGCAAAAAAGAGAAGGCAACATTAGTAAAATCTGTAAAACAGGCCGGAAATGCTGCATCCGGTTCGAGTGACTAGATTGGAGAAAGATATATGAAACAGTCGGTTATGATCAAAGGCAATAAAATAGGATTAACACTTTGGATGGATCCGAATGAGGAGTATCAGGTCCTGTATGAAGAAATGATGAATAAATTTGAAGCATCAGCCTCATTTTTTCGTTTTTCAAAACCGATTGCAATAAAATTTGAAGGAAGAAGGCTTACGCAGGAGCAGATTTCGGAGATATTAGAAGGGATTTCTGGAATTACCTCACTGCGGATTGCCTATATCATTGATGAGGATATTGCGATTGAGACGAAATTCCATCAGTTAATTTCTGAAAAAGAAGAGGAAAAAGCAGCATTGCTGGAAGAACAGAGGCGAAAAGAGAGGCTTTTGGAAGAAGAAAAGAAAAAAAATGATGGAATTTTTTATAAAGGGACTCTTCGCTCAGGACAGAGTGTTACCAGTAATTCCAGCGTTGTTGTGATAGGGGATGTCAATCCTGGTGCAACGGTAAGTGCGGTTGGCAATGTTGTAATTCTGGGTGCATTAAAAGGATATGCCTATGCGGGAACAGAGGGCGATGACCATTCTTTTATTGTTGCATTAGAGATGCGGCCAATGCAGCTTAGAATCGGCAATCATATCGCCAGAAATTCCGATGAAGAAAGAAAAAAAGGATTTCAGTTAAAGAAAAAGAAGAAAAAGGCAGAGATTACGGAACCACAGATGGCATTTGTTGAAGATGGAGAAATTTATGTGGAGCCAATTTCTAAGTCTCTCATTCATGAACTTATGATATAAATTAATGGAGGAAGAAAAAGATGAGTGAAGTAATTGTAATTACATCAGGAAAAGGTGGTGTAGGAAAGACAACAACAACTGCTAACGTGGGAACAGGTTTGGCCAAGATGGGATATAGTGTCGTTTTGATCGATACAGATATCGGTTTGAGAAACCTCGATGTTGTTATGGGACTTGAGAATAGAATTGTATATAATCTTGTAGATGTTGTAGAGGGGAATTGCCGAATTAAACAGGCATTGATCAAGGACAAAAAGTATCCGAATTTATTTTTACTTCCATCTGCACAGACAAGGGATAAGACAAGTGTATCTCCTGAACAGATGAAAAAATTGACAGATGAATTAAGAGAAGAATTTGATTACATAATTTTAGATTGTCCAGCAGGAATTGAACAGGGATTTAAAAATGCAATTGCCGGTGCAGACAGAGCGATTATCGTAACGACACCGGAAGTTTCAGCAATCCGTGATGCGGACAGGATCATCGGTCTTTTGGAGGCAAATGAAATTGCCAAAATGGAACTCGTTATTAATCGTATTCGTATGGATATGGTGAAACGCGGCGATATGATGTCAAAAGAGGATGTTGTAGATATTCTTGCAATTGATTTATTAGGTATTGTGCCGGATGATGAAAACATTGTTATTGCAACGAATCAGGGAGAACCTCTGGTAGGAACAGATTGCCAGGCTGGAAAAGCGTTTATGAATATCTGCAAGAGAATCAACGGAGAAAGTGTTCCATTTGTAGAATTTGAAGTGGATGGATTTTTTGCTCGTTTGGTGAAAGCTTTTAGGGGATAGACGAAAGGGGATAAACATGGGATTTTTTGATAATTTTTTTCGTAAAAAAAATTCTGGTGATGTTGCAAAAGACCGCTTGAAGCTGCTTTTAGTATCTGATCGTTCCAGTTGTTCTCCTGAGCTGATGGAACAGATCAAGAATGATATTATTCAGGTGATTTCAAAGTATATGGAAGTTGATGCTGAGGGACTTGATATTCAGATTACACAGACGGAAACAGATGATAGTGGAAGAAAAGTACCGGCATTATATGCGAATATTCCGATCAGAGATTTAAAAAAGTAGGATTGATATTATGTTAAGACAGTATGATTTGAAAAATTATAATATTAAGCTGTTGCTAAATGTATGGCTGCTCAGTGCGTTGGGAATTTTGTTCATTAATAGTGCAAATCCTGCTTATACATTGAAACAGATGATCGGCGTTTTATTATGTTCTGTAATTATGCTGTTTTTATCTGTTTTTGATTACAGCCTTATTATCAATAATACAGGTATTATTTATATTGTGAATATTGTTTTACTGTTGCTTGTTCTTGTGGCAGGAAAGACAGTCGGCGGCGCACAGAGGTGGATTGCTGTCGGAGGATTTACATTTCAGCCGTCAGAGACATGTAAGATAGCATTGATTATAACGGCAGCTGCATTTATAGCAAAAAATGAAGATATTTTAAATGAGTGGAAGACGTTAGCGAAGTTTGCGGTAATTTGTCTGATACCGATGCTGCTGGTAGTAAAAGAACCGGATCTTTCCACGACGATTGATATTACACTTATTTTATGTGCGATTATCTTTGTCGGAGGACTCAGTATTCGCTTGATCGGTTGGGTCATAGCTGTTGCAGTACCGACATTCATCCTGTTTATCTGGTATATACAGACACCGGGGCAGATCTTATTGAAAGATTATCAGGTTACCAGAATCATGTCTTTTATTAATCCGGCAAAATATGCATCAACAACGGCATATCAAACGAATAATTCAATCATGGCAATTGGATCCGGACAGTTGATCGGAAAAGGTTTGAATTCCAATACGATTTCGGATGTTACAGTAACAGTCAGAGATACAGGACTGGTTTCAGAGCAGCAGACGGACTTTATCTTTTCGGTTGTCGGTGAAGAATTTGGATTTATTGGAAGTGTTATTTTGATTTTGCTGCTTGCAGCTTTAGCGGTACAGTGTATCATGGTAGCCAGAAGAGCAAATGACATAACCGGAAAATTAATCGCAACAGGTGTTGCGGCGTTAATTGCTTTTCAGTCATTTATTAATATAGGCGTGGCAACAGGATCTTTGCCGAATACCGGACTTCCATTGCCTCTGATCAGCTATGGACTTAGTTCAGTCTTGAGTATCATGATTGGGATGGGAATGGTATTAAATATATCACTGCAAAGTAAGAAGTATTAGAAAAGGGGGAGAACAAAGTGAACATTGGTTTAGTAGCGCATGATACAAAAAAGAGACTGATGCAGAATTTATGCATTGCTTATAGGGGGATTTTATGCAAACATGAATTATATGCGACAGAAACGACGGGGCATCTTGTTGAAGAAGCCACCAATTTGAATGTGCATAAATATTTGTCCGGACCGCTGGGAGGTACACAGCAGCTGGGTGCACAGATCGAACATAATGAGATCGATATGTTGATCTTTCTGCGTGATCCGGAGGCAAAAACAAAGAAAGAAGCGAATGTATACAATGTACTTGCTCTATGCGATAAGCATAATATTCCATTTGCTACCAATTTGGCAACTGCGGAATTACTTGTTATGGCATTAGAGCGTGGAGATTTGGATTGGAGAGAAATGTACAAATGATGAAAAGAATAACTGCATTTTTATTAGCGGTTTTTGTGTTTTTCTATGTAATTCCTGTTCCGGTTTCGGCTGCGGAGCCTTATAACCAGCATTTTGAGTCATCTGAGGAAAAAATGTTGGATCAGTATTATGGGACGATGTTAGACGGTCTGGGAGAGCATGCGGCAATTTTAACTTCTGATAAAGATAATACTTTCCAGGCAGATGTGGAGAGTGCATTGCTCGTGGATGCTACAAAGGATGAAGTACTGGCTTCCTATCATGCTTTAAAAAGGGTTTATCCTGCCAGTACGACAAAAGTTTTGACAGCATTAATTACATTGGAAAACTGTAAATTAACAGAAGAGGTAAAAATTAAATCAGACATTACATTTCATGAATCCGGCGTGGTAGCGGTAGGATTAAAAAAAGGTGATAAAGTTAAAATCGAAGGTCTGTTAAATGCACTTCTGGTTGAGTCGGCAAATGATGCTGCGGTAGCATTGGCAGAACATATAGCGGGATCTTCAAAAGCCTTTGCAAAAATGATGAATCAACGTGCAAAGGAATTGGGGGCTACAAGCTGCAATTTTGTAACATCGAACGGTCTTCATAATAAAGATCACTATATCACTGCTTATGATATGTATCTTATTTTCAAAGAGGCGATCAAGCATGATGCTTTTTTGAATATCGTAAAAAAGGCAAACTACACATTAGAATATGAAATGGCATCCGGAACTCCGGTGAATCTTCCAATGGAGACAACGAATCACTACATTACCGGCGAATATGCTCTGCCAGGTAATATTTTTATGATTGGCGGAAAGACAGGAACGACCAGTCAGGCAGGCTCTTGCCTGGTGATTTTGACGGAAGACAGCAAGGGAGAGCAGTATATATCACTCGTTTATAATGGCGCAACAAAAGACATTTTGTACAATACAATGACAGATTTATTGGAAAAAACTCATAAATAATGGTTGTTATTTTTGTGCATATATTATACAATATATATAATAAATGTTCTTTCTAAGGAGGAGATAAGGATGGTCGAAATTATTTCAGGAGTAAAAGGAAAAGGGAAAACGAAAGTATTAATTGAGAAAGTCAATGATGCGGTGAAAGTTGCAAAGGGCGATATTGTATATATTGACAAGAGTAATAAGCATATGTATGAACTTAGCAATCGAATTCGTTTTATCGTTTCTCCAGAATACGGAATTGCAAATGCTGATATGTTCCTTGGATTCTTAGCTGGAATCTTATCACAGAATTATGACATTGAAACAATTTACCTTGAAAGCTTTTTAACAATTTCGAATATTGATCCGGCAGATGATCATGCCGTTGAATCAACCGTTGAAAAGATTAAAGATATCTCTAAAAAATTTAATGTTGATTTTGTAATTAGTGCATCTCGCGATAAAGAAGACATGCCTGAAAGCATTCAAGGTCTTGTTACAGTAGCTTTATAATTTAGTGCAGAACCTGTCACAGTGATTGTGGCAGGTTTCTTCTTTTGTTCTATAAGAAATTCCTTTGGACTTTTTATACAACAAAGAATACTCCGCAAAGATGCAGGCAGATTATACATAACAGAAATGGCAGGGGAGAAGTATGTATCGAATCTATTCAGAATATTTAAAAGACAGATATGGACAAAAAGTTTATAAATTGCCGGTAAATCTTCCGATCAGCTGTCCGAATCGTTTAAATGGAAAGGGCGGCTGTACTTTTTGTGCTGATATTGGAACCGGATTTGAGGCCATGTCAGCGAATAACTCCGTGAAGGAACAGCTGGAAAGAACAAAAGAGAAGATTGAGAAACGCTATAATGCCAAAAAGTTTATTGCTTATTTTCAAAATTATACCAATACATTTATGAGTCTGGATTTATTTAGAAGTTATATTTATGAGGCTGCAAATGTTAGAGACATTGTTGAGATTTCCATTTCAACGAGGCCGGACTGCATAAAAAAAGAATATTTGGACTTTTTGGCAGAGATAGAAGAACAATATAAAATAAAGATTCATTTTGAACTCGGACTTCAGACAGTCAATTACCATACGTTAAGACACATTCATCGCGGGCATGGTCTTGGAGAATTTATTCAGGCGGTTTTATTGATCCGGAAATACGGATTTACGATCTGCACTCATATGATCTTAAATCTGCCCGGCGATACATTAGAAGACGCGATTGAAGGGGCAAAGTTCTTATCAGCCTTGGAAATCGATATTGTAAAATTACATTCTCTTTATCTGCCGAAAAATTCACAGTTGTATACAGAATATAGAAATGGTACAATTACGTTGTGTTCAAAAGAAGAATATTTAGAACGCCTTGCCGAGTTTCTTGCGTATTTATCACCGGATATTGTGATTGAACGGTTATTCAGTCGTGTTCCGGAAGAATATGCCGCATTTTCAAATTGGGGAACCAGCTGGTGGAAATTAAAAGATGAGTTTGAGCAGTTGATGAATCAAAAACATTATATTCAGGGATGCAAATTCAATTATCTGAATGGAGCAGCATTAGACAAGGAGTTGTTAAAATGAAAAAAGGCAGGATACATCTTAGTCTGAGTCTTGTAATATTTCTGATTCTGTTAATATATATGATAGTGAATGTCCTGACATTTGTATTTAAAACAAAGCTGACAGTATACGAAGTTCAGGCGGGTATCATGACAGATAAAATCTCTACCACAGGGATTGCGATTCGAGAAGAAGAAGTCATAAAAAGCAAGTCGGGAGGGTATATCAATTATTATATACCGGATCTGTCAAAAGTATATAAAGGAGAGATCCTTTATTCGCTCGATACAACGGGAGAGATTAAGAATTATATAGCCGAGGAAATTACAGAGAATAAGAAAGCTTCGAATAAAGCGATATCCAGTTTGAATGATACGATTACTGCATTTAAGGAGGATTATACATATTCTCAGTTTGAAGATGTATATAGTTTGAAGCAAAAACTGGATAATGCGGTATTGAGCAGTAACGGTGAGTATATAGAGAAAACATTAAATAAAATTCAAAAAAAATACGGAAAAGATGCCTATCAGATAAAAAAGAGCGGGCAGAGCGGAGTAGTATCTTTTACATATGATAATTTTAAGCGGGCAAAAGCAGATGATATCACAGAGTCAGATTTCGAACAAAATAAATACGAGCAAAATCATCTGTCATCGAATAATGAAATCAGTGCCGGTGACGAAGTTTATCGTATTGTGGATAGTGAAGACTGGCAGATTGTTATTCTTTTGGACAAAGACGAATATAATGAATTAAAGGACCGGGATAACGTAAACATTACATTTTTACAAGACGGGGTAACCACTTCTGCCGGAATAGAAGTTAAGAAAAAGGATAACCATTATTTTGGATACCTGAGTTTATCAAAATATATGGTTCGATATATGAATGACAGGTATTTAGAATTGGAGATTTCACTTGGTTCTGACAGTGGATATAAAATTCCGAAATCTTCAATTGTAGAAAAAGATTTTTATCGTGTTCCTGTGGAATATCTGACAAAGGGAGGAAATTCTACAGCGAATTGTGTTCTGGCAAAGTCCGGAAAAGAAAAAACGGCTTCTACTAAGAATTATACGATCTACAAATTTGAGGCAGATAAGGACAAGTATTTTTATTTATCAGCAGATGAGGTGCAGAAGAATACGGTACTGTTTTCCGATAGCGATATCAATGTTGAACAATATTTTTTAGAGAAAAAAGTAAAAAAACAGGGTGTATATTCTGTAAATCAGGGATATGCAAAATTCCGCGCAATTGAAAAATTAAAATCAGATGATGAATTTGTTCTGATTGCGACAGATACCGTTCAGGGGATCTCTCTGTATGATCGGATTGTTTATGAAAGCTCAGATATCGATGAAAATGATGCAATTTATTAAGGACAGGTGAGATAAATGTTAAAAGAAAATTATGATGCAGTTGCAGAAAAAGTAAAAAATGCGTGTGCAAGAGCCGGACGCAGTAAGAAAGAAGTAACGATCATTGCTGTAAGTAAAACAAAGCCTCTCAGCGATGTTGTTGAATTACAGCAATACGGGGTCATGGATTTTGGTGAAAATAAGGTACAGGAGCTTTGCTCAAAATATGAAGAGATCGAGAAGCCGGTACGGTGGCATTTGATTGGACATCTTCAGACGAATAAGGTAAAATACATTGTGGATAAGGTGGAGTTGATTCATTCTGTCGATTCATTAAAGTTAGCAAAGCAGATCAGCAAAGAAGCGATCAAAAAAGAAGTAACTGTTCCAATACTGATTCAGGTGAATGTTGCACAGGAAGATACAAAATTTGGTCTGGATACAGACGAGGTCATGGACCTCGTTTATGAGATCTCTCAATTGCCTAATATTGCGATAAAAGGGCTGATGACGATCGCTCCATTTGTAGATGATCCGGAAGAGAATAGAGACTATTTCCGAAAGTTAAAGCAATTATTTGTTGACATTGATGAGAAAAACTTCGATAATGTAGATATGTCTATTTTGTCTATGGGAATGACAAATGACTATGAAGTTGCGATTGAGGAAGGTGCGACAATGATTCGAGTGGGAACTGGAATTTTTGGTGCCAGAAATTATAATATATAGTTCTTGGAGGTTAATATGAAAGGTACTGTTGATAAATTACTGGGGCTTATGAAGCTGGGCGATGATGAATATGATGAATACGAAGAAGATTATGAAGAAGTAGAAGAGGAAGAAGAAAAGAAAAGCGGTCCGTTTTCATTCTTTAAGAAAGAAGAACCGGAAGAAGAGGAGACCGAGGATGAGGATCCGGTTATTCGTGAAACACCACAGAAGCGCCAGATCAAGCGTAATATCAATAGCAAGGTGGTGTCTATGAATAGCCGCGGAGTTGAAGTGAATGTGATCAAGCCGAGAGATTTCAGTGAATCAAAGCTGGTAGCCGATCTATTACGTGATGGAAAGACGGTTGTAATTAATATGGAAGAAATTGTTAATCCAGAAGCGCAAAGAACGATTGATTTTATTGGCGGATCATGCTATGCGGTTGACGGAACATTGCAGGCTATCTCACGCAATATTTTTATTGCAGCACCGAATAATATTGAAGTGAATGGGGATCTGCGTGATGAGATCATGAACGAGAGTATCGTTTCGCCGAAAATTTAATAATAAAGGAAAGTAATAGAGAACGCAAAGGTGTTCTCTATTATTTACGCGAAGGCACAAGGCAAGCGGAAGTGCTTGCATTTCCATTTGCCGCCGCACGCGAACCGGCAAAACATGCAGAGCGTGTTTTGATTGGTTTACGCGAAGGCACAAGGCAAGCGGAAACAACATTGGTGATTTGAATGGATGCAGAAGAATTATTAAAGAAAAGAATGAAGGAGCTGGCAGATAAGGCGTATCATCAATCCGTATATTGCCACACCCCATTTTTAAATCTAGCAGAGCAGAGCCTCTATTATTCAATAGAGAAAAGCTTGTCTCATATTAACAGCAGATTTGATGGAGGCTATGCGGATGCCGAGCGAAAGATGCTGATCTTTGGATCGGAAGAAGAGTTCGGATATGAAGAAGATTCGCCGATTGTATGCCTGCGAATTGAGCCATTAGCGGCAAAGTTCAGTGAAAAACTGAATCATCGGGATTATCTGGGAGCGATTTTGAATTTGGGAATCGAGCGAGAATGCATTGGAGATATCCTTGTAGAAGAAGGAGGAGCATATTTGTTTTGTGTAGAGAATATGGCAGAATATTTATGTGAAAATATTACCAAAATCAGACATACACTCGTAGGCGTAGTTCGTAAGGATGTAGTTGGTACCTTTCTGCTTCCCAAAGTAAAACCGATTGA
>JAUNOI010000137.1 GCA_030531165.1 Lachnospiraceae bacterium | reverse complement strand
AATCCACAAATTGTGGATAAGTGGGTGAATAAACACAAGATATTTGGTTGATGAGATGTTGATAAAAAAAGTTTAATATTTGCTTGACGAAAATGGCTTAAATCTATATAATAGGAGTGGTGTTTTGTGACATGAAAATGATTAAATTTATTTAAAATATAAGGAGGTGCCTAGATTATGAAGATGACATTTCAGCCAAAAAAGAGACAGAGATCAAAAGTTCATGGTTTCAGAAAAAGAATGAGCACTGCTAACGGTAGAAAAGTATTAGCTAGAAGAAGAGCAAAAGGAAGAAATAAATTATCAGCTTAGGGTCGCAATCTTTTGTGACCTTTTCTCTTTTAAGGGTATAATATGAAACATTATGAATCTTTAAAAAAGTCTGGAGATTTTTCTTTGGTTTATCGGACAGGCCAGTCAAAAGCAAACAGGCAGCTGGTCATGTATATCAGGCCGAATGAACTGGAGATAAACCGATTAGGAATATCAGTAAGTAAAAAAATTGGAAATAGTGTAGTTAGACATCGTATTACCAGAGTAATAAGAGAAGTATACCGATTGAATGATACGAAGCTTATGTCTGGATGGGATATTGTTATAATTGCACGAGGAGGTGCGAGAGGAAAGGGATATGATGATTTAAAATCTTCTTTCTTTCATCTGGCAGGACTCCATAAGATAGTTAAAGAAGTGTAGAATATGATAAAAAAAATAGCATTGAGTTGTATTCGATTTTATCAAAAATATTTATCAGCAATGAAAGGTGGAGGAACCTGTAAATTCCGACCGACGTGTTCACAATACGCCATTGAGGCCATCGAAAAGTATGGAATCATAAAAGGCGGTCTTCTGGCTGCCTGGAGAATATTAAGATGCAATCCATTTTCAGAAGGTGGGTATGATCCGGTTCCCTGATCATAAGAAAGGTAAGGTAAAGTACTTATGTTGTTAGCAACAAGTGGTGGGATTTTAGGTCCGATCGCGAAAATACTCGGCTATGTTATTGAATTGATTTATAACATATTAGAAGTGTTTGGAATTCAAAATATCGGATTATGCATTATTCTGTTTACGATTGTAATCAGATTGATTATGTTCCCATTGACATTAAATCAGCAGAGATTTACAAAAGTAAATCAGCTTATGCAGCCTGAATTGATGAAAATTCAGAAAAAATATCGAAACAAACGCGATAATGCATCTATGTTAAAACAGCAGCAGGAGACAAATGCTGTTTATGAAAAATATGGAGCAAATCCTACTGCAGGATGTCTTCCATTATTGATTCAGATGCCTATTTTATTAGCTTTATATCGTGTAATCATGGATGTGCCGACCTATATTCCAAGGGTATATCAGGCATATAAACCAATTGCACAGGCGTTGATGTCTGAAAGCGGATTCGCAAAAGCATTGCAATCTGTCGGTAATGCGGTTAAATTAACATCCCGTTATACATTGAGTGATAAACCGGTGTTGGACGATGTTGTTTCGTATTTATCCCATATGCCAAATGAAGCATGGGATATGATTGCGAAGAAAATTCCGGGAGCAGCAGATGTGATTGCAACACATGCGGATAAATTGATTCATATGAATGACTTTATCTTTGGGATTAATATTACACAAGCGCCAGGATTCAGACTTTCTATTTATCTGTTGATTCCGATTTTAGCAGCGGGAGCACAGTTTATTACTGCAAAGGTGTCTCTTGGAAAAATGGATGATGATAATCCGGCAGCATCGACATCCAGAACGATGATGATGACGATGCCATTAGTATCATTCTTTATGTGTATTACATTACCTGCCGCTATCGGTATTTACTGGGCAACTTCATCCATTATACAGATTATCCAGCAGGCAGCGATTGATTTTTATTATGATCATACTGATATGGATAAGATTATCGAAAAGCAGAGAAAGAAAGTAGCTAAGAAAAAAGCGAAAAGACAAGGAAAACCAACTCTTCAGGAACGAATAATGGGTATGGATCAGACAGCAGCGCAGGGACAGAATAACAGCGGATCCACAAATTCCAATAGCAAAGTGAAGAGTGCGGCTAATATTAATACGAAAAATGTAGGTAATTCACAGCAAACGAAAAAAGGTGGATCGATTGCGTCCAAGGCCAATATTGTAAAAGGATTGGATGATAAGAGAGGAAAGTAAAATGGAAAATATTCGTGTTGAGGGTAAGACAGTTCAGGATGCTGTTATGAATGCTGCAGTACAGTTAGGCGTTCCAAGCAGTGATCTCGAATATGAAGTGATTGATGAAGGTAACAAAGGATTTTTGGGATTATTTAATGTAAAGCCTGCAATTATCGAGATTGTTCAGAGAGAGTCATTATTAGATATCACAACAGATTATCTCAATGAATTATTTGATGCTAT
>JAUNOI010000010.1 GCA_030531165.1 Lachnospiraceae bacterium | reverse complement strand
CATAGCCATGTTTCATTTATTGTGGTGCTTCATAGAAGCATGTGAGTTTCCTATAAAAAAATTGATGAAGCAGCTATAGATGCATTGCTCAAAAAAGAGATTGCTGCAAACAATAAGAAAATCGTTGTTTTAGATGACGATCCGACCGGTGTACAGACCGTTCATGATATTTCTGTTTATACAAACTGGGAAAAAGCCAGTATCAAAAAGGGATTTGAAGAAGAAAATAATCTTTTTTACATCTTAACAAACTCCCGTGGATTTACCGTGGAGCAAACAACAAAAGCTCACAAAGAAATTGCTGCTGTTGTCGATGAAGTCGCAAAAAAAACAGGAAAAGAATACATCTTTATCAGCAGAAGTGACTCAACACTTCGCGGACATTATCCTCTGGAAACACAATTATTAAAAGCGGATTATGAAAAGAATACAGGCGCACAGATTGATGGTGAGATCCTCTGTCCATTCTTTAAAGAAGGCGGACGCTTCACAATTGATAATGTTCATTATGTAAAATATGGCGATGAGCTGATTCCAGCCAATGAAACAGAGTTTGCAAAAGATAAAACATTTGGTTATATCGCAGACACAATGCCGGGTTATGTGGAAGAAAAAACAAATGGTGAATACAAAGCTGCTGATGTTACCTGCATTTCTCTAGAAGATATTCATAATGTCAATATCGATAAGATACAAGAACAGCTTATGTCTGTAAAGAATTTCCAGAAAATCATTGTAAATGCCGTTGATTATGTTGACATTAAAGTTTTCTGTGTTGCTTTATATCGAGCAATGGCAAAGGGAAAAGTATTTATGTTTCGTACTGCTGCTGCAATCGTAAAAGTAATGGGCGGTGTTACAGATCAGCCATTATTAACAAGAACACAGATGGTAGTTAATGAAACTACAAACGGTGGAATCATCATTGTTGGTTCTCATACTGACAAAACAACAAAACAGGTAGAATCTTTAAAAGAATTACCGGATATTGAATTTATTGAATTAGATGCAACTCTCGTAAAAGATGACAAAGCATTTGAAGCAGAGGTGCAAAGATGCCTGGCAAAAGAAGAAGAATGCATCAAAGCTGGCAAGACAGTTTGCTGTTATACAACCCGTACTCTTATTACCGCTGATACTGGTGATAAAGAAGATGAACTTCGTCTTTCCGTTAAGATTTCTGATGCCGTACAGTCATTAGTCGGAAAATTGACTGTTACACCTGCATTTGTAATCGCTAAAGGCGGTATCACTTCCAGTGATGTTGGAACAAAAGCACTGGCAGTTCAAAAAGCAAACGTATTAGGTCAAATCAAACCTGGTATTCCAGTATGGCAGACTGGTGAAGAAAGCAAATTCCCTCAGACTCCATATGTTATTTTCCCAGGTAATGTAGGAGAAATCTCTACATTAAAAGAAGCGGTTGAAGTATTAACAAAATAAACCCATTCCCGCAATACACAAAAAGGCTATACCATTGACAATCTTAATAAAATGAAGTGTTGCCGCTGGCAACCTATGGTACAACATGAAAAGGAGAGTTCGAAGGTATCCACATGGTTACCAAGGGTAGTTCTCAGGGAAATAAAATGCAATCAACCAATGCATTACATTCCCAAAAGAAAAACTATATATGTAATACCTATTATTTAAGATTTTAAAGTAAGGGAGGAATCAAGTATTATGGCAAAACCAGTAATTGCTGTCCCAATCGGTGATCCGGCAGGAGTAGGTCCGGAGATCGTAGCAAAATCAATTGCAACAGATGAAGTATTTGAAGCTGCGGACGTTATCGTTGTTGGAGACAAATGGGTGATGGAAAAAGCCATCGAAATCACTGAAACAGATCTGAAGATCCATATGGTTCACGAGCCAGAGGGAGGAACCTATGAGAAGGGAATTCTAAATCTGATTGATCTTCACAATATTGATCCGGATCAATTTGAATATGGAAAGGTCAGTGCAATGTGTGGACAGGCTGCCTTTGAGTACATTACAAAGAGTATCGAACTGGCAAATGAAGGGAAAACTGATGCTGTATCTACCACACCAATTAATAAAGAAGCATTAAAAGCAGCAAAAGTTCCTTTTATCGGTCATACAGAAATCTTTGGAGCCCAGACCAACACGTCAGATCCTTTAACGATGTTTGAGGTCCACGGCATGCGTGTATTCTTTTTAAGCCGTCACGTGTCTTTAAGACAGGCTTGCGATATGGTTAAAAAAGATCGAATCATTGATTATGTCAAACGTTGTACCGAAGTTTTGAAAACACTTGGTGTAACAGACGGCACAATGGCAATCGCCGGTTTTAATCCACACAGCGGTGAACATGGTCTGTTCGGTACAGAAGAAGTCGACGAAATCTTTCCAGCTGTAGAAAAGCTGCAGAAAATGGGTTATGACGTAGTTGGCCCAATTGGTGCTGATTCTGTCTTTCATCAGGCTCTTCAGGGGAGATTTAACAGCGTATTGTCTCTCTATCATGATCAGGGACATATCGCTACCAAAACTCTGGACTTTGAAAGGACCATCGCAATTACTGGAGGTATGCCGATTTTACGTACTTCTGTTGATCACGGCACGGCATTTGATATTGCTGGAAAGAATATCGCCAGTGCTGTCAGCATGATTGAGGCGATTCTTCTTGGTGCAAAATATGCCCCAAATTTTAAAAAACAATAACATCTATGAAACAAAACATCTAGAGAGGAGACTATTATGGTTGGAAGTTTAAACGGAACTCAGATGCTGATTGGCTTAGCAGTTGGTATCATTCTGTTAATTTTCTTAGTACTAAAAACAAAAATTCATGCATTTTTAGCAATGATCATCTGCTCACTGGTCATTGGTATCGTTGGAGGATTCCCAGTTACAGATCTTGTTGTAGATGAAACAACGACATTAAATCTTGTAACTTCAATTAAAAATGGATTTGGTAATACGATGGCAAGTGTCGGTATTATTATCGGATTCGGTGTTATGATGGGTCAAATCTTTGAGGCATCTGGTGCTGCAAAAACAATGGCTCATACATTCTTAAAAATTTTCGGTAAAGGACGGGAGGAAGCTGCCCTTGCATTTACAGGATTTCTAGTATCGATTCCTGTATTCTGCGATTCCGGTTTCGTTATCCTTTCTCCAATTGCAAAATCTTTATCCCGCGTAACAAAAAAATCTGTGATTGGACTTGGCGTAGCACTTGCTTCGGGTCTGGTAATCACACATTCCCTTGTACCACCAACTCCAGGCCCACTTGGTGTATGCGGTATCTTTGGAATTGATGTAGGAACGTTCTTATTATTTGCACTTGTTCTTGCACTGCCTATGGCAATTGTATGTATTATTTATTCAAAAACTTTAGGCAAAAAATATTACCAGATTCCAAATGAAGATGGAAACTTTGTCTCCTTGGATTATCAGGAACCGGATTATTCACAGGATTTAGCTGCCGAAGATGAAAATCTTCCAGGTGTTGCAGTATCATTTGCACCATTGATTGTTCCAATCCTATTAATTCTTTTCGCCACGATCACAAGTGCTCTTGGAGTTTCTGGAACCATTGGAACTGTATGTAACTTTATCGGACAGCCAGTTGTTGCTCTTGCAGTTGGTCTCGTTATCTCCATCTATACACTCGGCCAGGTAATGACAAGACAGGAAGCAATCGCTGAAATGGAAAAAGGAATGGCTTCTGCCGGTATTATCCTTCTCCTTACTGGTGGTGGCGGAGCTTTAGGAAAAGTAATCGCTGACTCCGGTCTTGGCACTTATATGGCAAACGGACTTGCTACAACAGGTATTCCTATCGTAGTACTTCCATTGTTCATTTCAACTGCTATGAGATTTATTCAGGGATCCGGTACAGTTGCTATGACAACTGCTGCATCAATTTCTGCACCAATTATTCTGGCAACTTCTGCAAACCCTGTTATCGCAGCAATCGCCTGCTGTGTTGGTTCTTTATTCTTTGGATACTTTAATGACTCTTATTTCTGGGTTGTTAACCGTACACTTGGTGTATCTGAGGCAAAAAATCAGATCAGAATCTGGTCCATCACCTCTACCCTTGCATGGGCAGTTGGTGTCCTAGAAGTCATCGTTTTAAGTTTTATTTTCTAATTCCATAAAAATATTCATATACATATCTTACGAAAAAGGAATCTGCCATTTCAGACAGATTCCTTTTGCTTTGCCCTAATTCTTTTATCATTTTATTTGGTCTGCATATTCACTCAACAGAATACGAAAATCCTCCATCGTTTCTACCTCATTGATCCTTCCCCGCAATTTTGAAGAGTTTGGATACCCATACGTATACCACGCAACATGCTTTCGCATCTCCCGCATCCCTGTGTATTCGCCTTTAAAATCCAACATCATCTCACCGTGGCGCAGGATCATATCAATAACCTCATGAAATTCTGGCTTTGGAAGCAGTTCCCCTGTTTCCATATAATGATTCATCTGTCTGAAAATCCACGGGTTGCCTTTTGCCGCACGCCCAATCATAAATGCATCACAGCCGGTTTCTTCATACATGCGTTTTGCATCCTGAGGCGTCTCAATATCTCCATTTCCGATGACCGGTATCGTTACCGCTTCTTTTACCTTTCGAATCGTATTCCAATCCGCCTTACCGGAATAATACTGGAAGCGGGTACGACCATGTACCGCAATTGCACTCGCTCCATTTTCCTCGATGATCTTTGCGACTTCCGGAGCCGTTTCATCGTCAATTTCAAATCCTTTGCGAATCTTAACGGTTACGGGCAGTTTTGTTTTTTCGGAAACTGCTTTTACGATCCTGCCGATCAATTCCGGATCTTTCATCAATGCCGAACCTTCACCATTATTGACGATCTTCGGAACCGGACAACCCATATTAATATCGATAAAGTCAAATCCCTTATCCTGAATTTCGACTGCCATATCTGCAATCAATTCCGGATCCGAACCAAACAGCTGAACTGCAATCGGATGTTCTTCTTCGCTCGTCTTTAAAAGAGGTTGCGTATTCTTGTTTTTATAAAATAATGCCTTTGCACTGATCATCTCCGTATAAAGCATGCCGCAGCCCATCTCTTTGCATAAAAGCCGAAATGGCCAATCCGTTACTCCAGCCATCGGAGCTAGTATAAAATTATTCCGAATTATCTTATCTCTAATTTTAAATTCCATTTATTTTTGCTTTTCATAAAGAATCTGAAGCCCTTTCAATGTCAGATTTTGATCGTAAATATCAATCAATCCTTTTTCATGGGAAACAATTTTCCCAAGACCACCTGTTGCAACGACTTTCAAATCTTTCATTCCTGTTTCTTTTTTAAATCGTTTTACAATATAACTTGTCTCCCCAATGCAACTGAAGTATACACCCGCCTGCATGCTGGAAACGGTATCCTTTGCTAAGATCGTCTTCGGCTTTTTAATCTCGATCTCCGGCAGTTTTGCTGCTGCCTGCCACAGAACATTCGCCGATGTCTGAATACCCGGAACGATCAGTCCGGCAAGAAATTCACCTTTTTCGTTAACCAAATCATAAGTTGTTGCCGTTCCATAATCGATAACCAGTACAGGTCCCCCATAAATCTCATAAGCAGCAACCGCATCCACAATTCTGTCTGCACCCAGCTGCTTCGGATTAGAAGTCTTAATACTAATACCTGTTTTGATACCAGGACCAACAATAATCGGGTTCTTGCCAAAATATTTATAAATCGCACTGGTAAAAGAATACATCATCTTCGGAACAACGGAAGCAATAATCGTATTTTCAATTTCTTTAGGGTCAAATCCCTTTCTCCGAATCATATCATATACCAGCACACCATATTCATCCGATGTCCTGTTCTCTTTTGTCGTCATGCGGAACGTACCTAAAATATTCTGGCCATCCATGATGCCCATCGTAATATTGGTATTCCCTACATCTACCACTAATAACATATCTTTTCTCCTATCATATGCAGTTTTACACTGCTATTCCAGGTCTTCTCCTAAAAAGAATACCTTATAATAAAGCTCCAGGGTTTCCCACAACTCCCTTTTCTTTATCTGCATATCTTTAATCTTTAGCGCACTTCCTATTTCGTCAAACAACAGATCATTTTCTTTCGAGGAAGCTACAATATCGAGATTCCCACTCTGATCAAACTCTAAAGTGATGATCCCTCCAACTTCAGCAGTATACAATACACAGGCAATCTTCAGCTCATCTTTCACCTGCTGCGGCAATGAAGAAAAGTCTTCATTCAAATAAAATTTCTTCTCATATGCACTGGCTCCGCATAAGACTATTTTATCCTGATACATAAATCCTCCTGTTCCTGATCACTGCCATTTTTAAACATATCCGTACAGTCCGCGGACAGAAACTTCTCCGGAAAAGACGATTTCCTTTCTTCCTTCCGCATCTTCGACAACCAGTTCTCCTAATTCATTAATCCCAATTGCCTTTCGAATCTCTTCCCTGCGGTTTTTCATGATCTTAACTATCTTTCCAATATTGATCAGATACGATTCATACGCTTCCTTTATCGTATGCAAATCACCGCACCTTAAAAATTCTTCATACAATTGCTCAAATTCCATGCAAAATTCGGCAATCAGCTTTGCTCTTTTGATCTTCTCACCATTCTCCAAATAAATGGATGTTGCTTTATCCGCAATGTCTCTATTAAAACTTTCTGTATTCGCATTAATCCCGATTCCAAGGATGATATAGCGGATTTCTTCCAACTCTGCACTCATTTCTGTTAAGATTCCACACGTTTTTTTCCGATTGATCACGATATCATTCGGCCATTTAATCTTCGGACTGAGATCAGTAACCTTTTCAATCGCTCTTGCCATAGCAAGTGCAGCAAGAATCGTTATCATAGAAGCTTTATGAGGTTCAATACAGGGTTTCAGCAAAAGAGACATCCAGATACCCGTCCCCGGCGGAGAATCCCAGCTTCTTCCCCTTCTTCCTTTGCCGCCCGTCTGCTCTTCTGCAACTGCCAGAAGTCCCTGCTTCCTTCCTTCTTCCGCAAAACTGCGGATGCGGTTATTCGTAGAATCCGTTGATTCAAAATATTCAATTTCTTTTCCGATCCAGCTCGCTTTATTTTGACTCAAAATCTCGCTGGAAGTGATTCTGTCAGCCGTCTCTATCAGCCGATATCCTTTTCGCGGAACCGATTCAATCTGATATCCCTCTTCCTTCAACTGCTTCATATATTTCCATACAGCGGTACGACTGACTCCGAACTGCTGGCTTAGCTGCTCTCCCGACAGATATTGATCGGTATTTCTAAGATAAGTCAATATCTTCGTTTTCATTGTTTATTTTTCTCCCAATGTCGCATAGATAACAGCTTTGATCGTATGCATACGGTTTTCTGCCTCGTCAAATACCTTTGATTGTTCTGATTCAAATACCTCATCGGTAACTTCCATATCCGTGATTCCAAAACGCTCATAGATATCCTGTCCGACTTTCGTTTTCACATCATGAAAAGATGGAAGACAATGCAAAAAAATTGCGTCTTGTCCTGCTTTTTCCATCACTTCTTTTGTCACTTTATAAGGAGTAAATGCCTGAATCCGTTCTTCCCATACTTCATCCGGTTCACCCATGGATACCCATACATCCGTGCAGACGATATCGGCACCTGCGACTGCATCAATATCCTCTGTCAAAGTAATCGCTGCTCCTGAAGCTTTTGCATATTCCTGACATTCCGTTACCAGTTCTTCATTCGGAAAATATGCTTTATTCGTGCAGACAACAAAGTCAAGACCTAATTTCGAACATACTACCATATAAGAATTCGCCATATTATATCTCGCATCCCCTAAATATGCCAGCTTTAAACCCTTGAGTTTTCCAAAATGTTCTTTTACCGTCAGCATATCCGCAAGCATCTGTGTCGGATGATATTCATTCGTCAATCCGTTCCATACCGGCACATCCGAATACTTTGCCAATTCTTCGACAATCTCCTGTCCGTATCCGCGGTATTCGATTCCCTCAAACATACGGCACAGCACGCGTGCAGTATCCGCAATGCTCTCTTTTGTACCGATCTGCGATCCGGTTGGTCCGAGATATGTACTTCCCATCCCCAGATCACTTGCCGCAACTTCGAAAGAACATCTTGTTCTCGTACTCGATTTTTCAAAAATCAACGCGATATTTTTTCCGCGATGAACATCCATCGGAATGCCTTTTTTCTTTTTCTCTTTCAGATCCGCTGCCAGATCAATCAGATATTCGATTTCTTCCGGCGTAAAATCCTTCAATGTAAGAAAATCTCTCCCTTTTAAATCCATGTTCCCTTCCTCCAAAATATGGTCTGTCACTGCTTTGCAGTAACATTTATCTTTATATTGCAATCGGACATATGCTTTCCGTCCATCGATAAAGCATAATCAATCTCTAATTCCATGCGTGTACCGCTGACTTCCCGAAAACGGATTGCCGACGTTGTAATTCCCATCAACATGCTTCCAAATGGGGTATCATAATAAGTCAGATTTTCTTTTCCCATTTCAAA
Source organism: Lachnospiraceae bacterium (assembly GCA_030531165.1). Classification (GTDB taxonomy): domain Bacteria; phylum Bacillota; class Clostridia; order Lachnospirales; family Lachnospiraceae; genus Fimousia. Next base: position 36,873 of record JAUNOI010000010.1, on the reverse strand, counting down.
AACCATATGACTGCTCGTTACGCCTTTTCGAATCAGATCAACCATATCCGGCATAACCTTTACTGTATTTTTGGAAACTTCTCCATCTTCGTCAATTTCTTCATATAAGAAGTAATGCTTTCCATTCTTAAAATAATAAGTTCCGGGTGCGATCAGCACGATCGGTTCACTTTCTTCTTCCATAACCTGAAGTCCCGATACCTGCACCAAAACATCTTTTGTCATATGAAACCTCTAAAATCTTTCATAGGCCATTTCAATCAACTGGTTCACCAGAGCTTTCGTCTCAATGCCTCTTGCGTTCCAGAGCATCGGATACATGCTGATTGCAGTAAATCCAGGCAATGTATTGATCTCATTAAATATCACTTCATCTCTTCCATTCTTCTGAGCGACAAAGAAATCAACTCTGGCAAGACCAAATCCATCTACGGCTTTGAAAATACGAACCGCTGCGTCCCGAATCTTTTCAACCGTCTTCGAAGATAAATCCGGATCAACCACTGTTTTCGATTCGGCATTGTTATACTTTGCATCAAAATCATAAAATTCCGCTGCTGCAAGAATCTCACCAACTCCAGAAGCTTTTACCTCTTTCGCTCCCAATACAGCACATTCAATCTCTCGTCCGATAATCGTCTCTTCTACCAGAATCTTCCGATCGTGCTGAGCAGCGAGGTTCAAAGCATCAATTAATTCTTCCCGGTTATGAGCTTTTGATACGCCCTGAGAAGATCCCGCACACGAAGGCTTTACAAATACCGGATAATCCAGCTGGTCTTCTACTTCCATAACCGCCTTATCCATATCAGCCAGCATCTCCAGGCGGATATCGACAAAGGATGCCTGACGGATTCCCAACTTATCTACAATGATTTTCGTATAAACTTTATCCATGGAAACAGCAGATGCAAGTACACCGCATCCAACATAGGGAATCTTTGCGAGTTCTAAAAGTCCCTGTACAGTACCATCTTCGCCATTCAGTCCATGAAGAACCGGAAATACGACATCAATTGATTTTGTCTCATAGCCTTCATCTTTAAATATAATCAATTCTTTCTTTTCTGTATCCGGTGAAATTGCAGCCGAAGCTTTTGATTCTCTCCAGCTTCCGTCAGCAATCGCATCCACACTGTCAACATAGAGCCAGCTTCCCGCACGGGTAATCCCAACTAACAAAACGTTATATGTATCTATATCAATATTCTTAATTACTGTCTGCGCTGATATACAAGAAACATCATGTTCTGATGAATTTCCTCCAAATAGAACGACTACATTTTTCTTCATAATATACTCCTTTATAAAAAACCATTATTCAATTATTTTACCCCATCTAATCTTATTTTTCAATCTCGTATTTACTGATAAAATACAGATTCTGTCACTATCTTTTTATGCCATCTCTTGCATAGATGAAAAATTTGATTTATGATAAATAAATGGTATCCACGGACTGACTTTTCATAGATGGATGATATCTGATAAATATATACTCTATATAAAGAATGAGGGAAACATATGAACGATTTTCTTTTTAGCTTAAATTCAACAATTCCAATTTTCTTCGTCATCTTTATCGGATGGTTTTTGCGGCAGAAAGGCATGCTAAACGACGGTTTTATCTCGGCAGGCAACAAATTTGTCTTTTCGGTTTCACTACCCGCACTTTTATTCCGAGATATTTCCGGTGCGGATATCCGGAATGTTTTCGATCTGAAATATGTCTTATACTGTATGATCGTCACTTCTCTGATGTTTTGGGGAATCTGGCTATTTACGGAACTCTTGATGAAAGACAGGTCTATGATCGGCGCATTCGTACAGGCCTCCTTCCGTGGAAGCGCCGCAATTTTAGGAATTGCATTTATTGAAAATATTTACGGACACTCAACAGTCGGACCGTTGATGATCGTTGCCAGCGTGCCTCTGTATAACATCTATTCTGTGCTCGTTTTGACGATGCGCGGAACCGGAAACGGGAACGGCAGCTTAAAAACTGCGGCGATCAACATTTTGAAAAATCCGATTATTTTGGGAATTTTTCTCGGTATTCCGTTTTCATTCCTGCATATTGACTTTCCAAATGTAATTGATAAGTGCATCGGCAACCTCGCGGTTACCGCAACTCCGCTCGGTTTATTACTGGTCGGTGCCGGGTTTGAAGGCAGAAAAGCTCTCGCAAAGATCAAGCCGACGATTGCTGCAACCATGATAAAACTGTTTATCCTGCCCGCAATATTCTTACCGGCAGCTATGTATCTTGGTTTTCATGGAGAATCCATGATCGCAATTCTGATCATGCTCGGCTCTCCTACCACGGTAAGCTGTTATATCATGGCAAAAAATATGGGCAATGATGATGTTCTGACGTCGAGTATCATCGTTATGGCTACTTTATTATCGTCGATCAGCCTGACCTTCTGGGTATTTCTGCTTCGGACGATGGGATTTGTATAAACTACGAAATAGAATCTCTTTCCTTTTTAGAAAACTTTTTCATTATTTCCAAAATATAACTTTTATACTTGACTTTTACGGAACCGTCCTGAAGGATCTTTTCCAGTTTCTCTTTATCTTCCGGATTCTCCAGCACGTGTTCCGAATCGATCAGACACAAACCCGGATATAAGACACACCACCAGTTTCTGCCCGCTGCTTTTCCAAGATCGATGCGCAGTGCCTCATAGATCCCTGCGGGAACGATCGTCTGTCCATACTTTCGCATTGGGAAAAATTCCTTTGTAAAATAAATCGAAATGGATGATTCCATACCATATGATTCCAACTTGGATCGAATGACTTGTTCCATTTCTACCCGATGCCTCAACACAAATTTCCTCATTTCTGATTTATCTTCTGTTTTGGCCGCATTTTTTTTGAGATATTCTAAAACTTTCTGTCGCACTGCCATCTTGGCTTCCTGATCGATCCTCGCATTGCTTTCCGCACGTATGTGAAAACGGATTAAATTACAATCGCTGAAATCCTCATACATCGATTCATTTGCCATACAAATCTCACTAAAACTATATAACATCACAAAAAAGATTCCCAGCAAAGCCAGGAATCTTTTTATATTGGTTCTTATCAACATGATCTGTCCTCCCTATGACTTTCTATCATAAGGATTGACTGATTTTCAATTTTTTAAACAACCTTATTCAAAATCTAACATTGTCTTGCCTTCGCCGCAGCATCCTTCAAAATCATTGATGAATACTTTAACAGCATCTTCTGCAACACCATTATAAGCAAGTTTTGCCAATGGCTCAGAACCAACTGTTACAGAGCCAATACCTGCTTTTGCCATATCTAAGATCTGCTGAGAGTTCTTAAAGCTTGCACCCAACACTTCTGCCTCATAGCCTGCTGCTTTTACCGCTGTATGAATGTCGATTGCAATTTTCACGCCATCATAACCCAACACATCCAGACGGTTTACATAAGGAGCAAGGAACTTTGCACCTGCTTTTGCTGCCATGAAAGCCGGCATCACTCCATATACAGCAGTTGCCGTTACATTGATTCCTTTTTTAGAAAGGATGGAGATTGCTTTTAAACCTTCTGCAGTTACAGGCACTTTGACATACATATTGATCTTGCCCTTGCCAAGTACTTCTACCATATGTTCCGCTTCTTTTACCATATCTTCCGCTTTCGAAGAAAGAACCTGGGCATGCAGATCCGTTCCTTCCGGCATTAAAGCTACGATCTTCTTTAACTGATCCATCGGATCAGGATTTCCTGTTTTGCTCAGAATGGTTGGATTCGTCGTTACTCCGTCATATGGATACATATCAAAAAACTGTTCAATCTTGGTTAAATCTGCATCATCAATTAAAATTTTCATGTCATTTACTCCTTTTCGTAGGCTTTCTTTCTTGTTCTGTTATTATAGTATCACAGAAAAAAGCACTTCGAAATAGGAAATATTGTTCCTATTCAATCGTAAGGAAATCTGTTCTGATCCGAAGCTTTGGCATCGTTTTTATTCCAGCCAGATAATCTCCTAATGTAGTTTCTTTTTTATTTCTTTCTGCCAGATCGACAAGATTTGTTCCAAGAGAATCCTCCGTTTTTTCATCTGCCTCTTTAAGTTTCTTCATGGAGTCCTGAGTCTCAAACAGAAGTACTGTCTTCGGATAATCCTGTTCCTTCCATTCATTTTCAAGTTCTGATACATCCGTCCCACTTTTTATGACGATTGCCTTCAGATGCCCCAGTTCCAGTTCTTTTTCGCTGCTTTTTTGAAAATGCTCTGCCACTTCATCCCAGTTTTTCCCCTGCACTTCCATATATTCATTCTCCGGCAAAAAGAAACCGATCTTCCATATCTGTTCCTGCTTTTCAATTCCCAAAGCGAGAACATATGCCCGATCCTCGATATTAACGCGTTTCGGTCCGCATCCGGTTACAATAAAAAGAAGAGCCGCAAGCATTGTCGCTGCAATCGTGCGCTTCATTCCCGGTCTTCCGAGCAGCGGTAAAATAACCGCCATAGGGATATCCATCCATAAAACATATGTCTGGAATACATGGATGATCGATCTCAAATCCAGCCTGTTCCATATAACAACTGCAAATACCCCTGCATAAAACAACAAACTGATCCATGATATTTTCTTTCGATCAGATGAATTTGCAGGTATTTCTGCCTGTCTTGTATCCCTGTGAAAATAATAAGTGCCATAAAAGCAATAAGCACTGAAAATGGCAAATAAACTCAATATCCAAAAGGAAAGAATAAAGATATCCAGCCTTTCCAGAAAACCCCCAGGCAGACGGACCATCTGAATGATCGTCACGACCGGAAGCTCTGCGCTCTGCGTCATACCCGATCCATACATTCCGACTGTTACAATAAAAATAAAGATATTCAAAACAAAAATAAAGACTAACGGCTGTATCTTCTCTTTTATTTTTCCATGAAAAAATAATAAGATTTCCAGGGAACAAAAGCATAAAAATACCTGAATACTTTTTGCCGGTTTTAAATCACCTGTAATTAAATATGGAGCATGTACTTCTTTAACCGCTAAGATCAGTACAAGGAACAAGGGAAGAAATACAAACCAAAATAACGCTTCCATCAATCTTGCTCTTTTTTCGCGCCCTCCATGATTCGCATAAATCGTTAAAAGAAATACAGGAAGGAAGACATACCATCCGCTGCTACCGCCAAGAAGCATTTTCGACACAAGAAGTTTGATCAGACTTCCTAAAAAACAAGCATAAATGAAAAAGCGAAGACTATAAATTGTTTTTCGAATTTTCCCTGTCTGCCCGATATCATAATCTTTTCCAATCCACAAAAAATACGCCGCATATACGACTGCAGCAGCCATGCCGCCTGCCAGTTGCTGCAGATTTTCAGCCATAGCAGACAAAAACAACCCGGTCGTACTAAATAACTCTATCATTAACGTTCGTTTCATTTGACGATTTGAAATCATTCCCACACATCCTTCTCATTCTCTATTCTGCCGTCTCCTTGCATCTGCCCGTGTAAATGAAGGGCGCAGGTTCAGCATTTTCCATGGCATTCGCACAATATAATCCTTTTCTGCTCCCCCGTGCACCGTCGGCGACAAATAAGGAACCCCATAGCTTTCCAAACTGCACAGATGAATCAAAATAGCAAGAAATCCGAGAAAATATCCGTAAAGTCCCCATAAAGTGCAGAAAGCGATCATGACAAATTTCAACAATTGAAATGCCCCGCGAAAGCTTTCGCTCGGAACAGAAAAGGAAGCGATTGCTGTCAGAGAAACAATAATGACTACGATCGTACTCACAAGCCCTGCATCCACAGCAGCCTGTCCGACGATCAGACCACCGACGATGCCGATTGTTCCTCCAAGCTGTCCGGGCAGCCGGATTCCCGCCTCCCTTAACAGTTCAAATGCAATTTCCATCATTAACACTTCCACCACGACCGGAAACGGAACACTCTCCCTGGCTTTTGCAAAAAAAAGCACCAGATCCGTGGGCACGACATCCGTATGAAAATCAGCAATCGCAATATAAAGTCCGGGAAGCCCAATCGCTATCATAGCTGCAATGTACCTTAAAAGTCTGCCGAATGTTGCGGTCTCCCAACGATTATAATAATCATCACCTGCCTGGAAAAAGACATTTAAAGTTACCGGAAGCAACAACACATCCGGAGAGTTATCCACAACGACTGCTATCCGGCCCTCTAAAATTCCACTAGAAACTTTATCCGGCCTCTGCGTATGTTGATACTGTGGAAATGGTGAATTTACTTTCTTCTCCAAAAACTGTTCCAAAACCCCGCTGTCCAGGATACCGTCTACACAGATTTCCTTTATCTCTGTTCTTATCTGGGCGAGAATTTCTGGATGCACAAGATCTTCCATATACATGATTGCCAGATCCGTTTTACTCCGTACCCCGACTTGCACCTGTTCTACCTTTAAACGCGTGTCCCTGATCCTTCTGCGAATCAGCGCCGTGCTAAATCTGAGACTTTCATTAAAACTGTCCTTTGGCCCACGGATCGATGCTTCCTGATCCGGCGATTCAATCCCTCGAACCGGGAACTTTTTACTCGAAACCATAATCGCAAAATCACACTCATCAAAAAATAGAAGTGTATTTCCGGCAAGAATATTCGTAATCGCCTCTTCCATATCAAAAATCTTTCTTCTATCTGCACTTTCAATGATCCAGTTTTCCAAAGATCTCGGATAATCTTTCAAAGGTTCAACCAGCAAAGGACGAATGACATTGTCCTGAATCATCACTGAATCAGCAAGTCCATCCGCATAAATCAGGTAAAAGGCATGATTTCTGCGCTGTCCGATCTGAAACCGCTTTTTTATCATGTCATCGCAATCGCGAAACCGTTCATTGAGATAATCGATATTTAATTGTAAATCCGGGAAAATAAATGTTTTGATCTGCATACTAGCTCCTTTTCAGGAGCTAGTATGTGTAAAAAATGAAATAATATTTATCTTAAAAATAAATGAATCAGTTTATCATATAATTTTCGATACGGCTGATACCTCATCGGCAAGTCAAGCCATGTCTTTTTATCCACCATGCTTTTATAATGGCTGAATGTATCAAATCCATCTTTACCGTGATAGGAACCCATACCGCTTTCACCAAAACCTCCAAATCCCATTTCACTCGTAGCAAGATGGATGATCGTATCATTGACACACCCTCCTCCATAACTGCATCGTTCCGTTATTTTACGAATAACTTCTTTATCGGAGCTGAAAATATAAAGTGCCAGCGGATGCTGCATCGAATTTATCTTCTGAACCGCCTGATCCAGAGATTCATAAGTTAAAATCGGCATGATCGGACCGAAAATTTCTTCCTGCATCACTGCATCTTCAAAGGATACCTGATCCATTACAGTCGGTTCGATCTGTAATGTAGCTGCATCCGATCTTCCACCATGAACAACTTTTTGGCTGTCGATCAACCCGCAGATGCGTTTAAAATGTTTTTCGTTGATAATTTTACCGTAATTCTTGTTTTTGAATGGATTTTTACCGTATTGATGTTTGATCTGCTTCTTGATCTCTCTGACCAATTCTTCCCTGATCGCCGCATCACAATAGATATAATCAGGAGCTACACAGGTCTGTCCGCAGTTTAAATACTTTCCAAATACGATTCTCTTTGCTGCAAGCCTGATATTTGCAGATTTCTCTACGATACACGGACTTTTTCCCCCGAGTTCCAGCGTAACAGGAGTCAGATGCCTGGATGCCTTTTCCATTACCACTTTGCCAACACTCTGGCTGCCGGTAAAGAAAATATAATCAAACTTCTCATCCAGCAAATACATATTCTCCTCTCGTCCCCCGGTTACTACCGCGACATATCGCCTGTCAAAGCATTCCTCTACAATCTTTCGGATCATTTCGCTTGTATGAGGGGAATACGCACTCGGTTTTAATACGACCGTATTACCCGCTGCAATTGCATCTGCAAGCGGTTCCATCGTCAGCATAAACGGATAGTTCCACGGACTCATGATCAGAACAACGCCATATGGTGACGGTTTCTTATAACTTCTGGAACAAAACTGCGACAGCGGAGTCCACACGGTCTTTTCTTTTGCAAATTTCTTCACGTGACCGATCATATAGCTGAACTCACTCAATGTTAAACCCGTCTCACACATATAACTTTCAAATGCGCTTTTACCGAGATCCTTTTTTATCGCTTCGCCAATCTCTTTTTCATATTTTTGAATGCAGGCCTTTAATCTTTTTAATGCCTTGATTCTCCGCCCTGTATCCAGCGTTTTCCCCTGATAAAAATATGCTCTTTGCTCCTCAACGATCTGTTTGATTTCCTCTGCTTTCATCTTCTATCTCCCCTATTCCATTAACATATAATAGAACTTCTCTAATTCTTTTGCATCCATGAGTACCGGTACCGGATACAATGGATTCGCCTCTTTGTCCGCATATTTTGCGAGTTTTGGTATATCCTCTTCCCGAATCTCAGGCACAGTATCTCCGATTCCGAACCTCTTTTTCATATCCTTGATCTCTTCGATAAATACCTTTGCCGCAATATCCACCGGCGTATGCTCACCAACGAGTCCTGCTGCAATTGCGAGTTCCTTTAATTTTTTATGAATTGTTTCACCATATTCTTCCAACACGAACGGAAGCAGGATCGCATTCGCAAGTCCGTGCGGAACATTGTATTCACCGCCCAATGAATGTGCAACTGCATGTACATAACCAACATATGATTTTGTAAACGCACATCCTGCATCATAGGCCGCCAATAACATATTCTGTCTTGCTGCTTTATTTTTCCCATCCATATAAGCGGTATCCAGGTTTTCAAAAATTAATTTCACTGCCATTAGAGCATCTTTTCTCGTTCCCGGTGTCGTAGAACGCCCGATATAAGCTTCAACTGCATGTGTAAGGGCATCCATTCCGGTTGTCGCTGTAACGAACTTTGGGAGGCTGAGTGTAACGCGAGGATCGAGTACTGCATATCTCGGTATTAATGGAAAATCATTGATCGCATACTTATGTCTCGTCTCAGAATCCACGATTACCGCTGCCAATGTCGTCTCACTTCCTGTACCCGCCGTTGTCGGAACAGCGATCAGCAACGGAATGCGTTTCACAACTTTTAAAATTCCCTTCATCTTAGCCAGTGGCTTCTTCGGTCTGGCAACTTTCGCTCCGACTGCTTTCGCACAATCCATACTGGATCCCCCGCCAAATCCGATAATTGCCTGACATCCGTGTTTATGATACAGTTCCAGTGCTTCCGCTACATTGTTTGTTGTAGGGTTCGCAACTGTCTTATTATAATAAACATATGGAATCCCAGCGTCAATCAATTCAACTTCCAGACGCTTCGTCAATCCCAATTGACTGATTCCCGCATCCGTAATGATCAGCACATTCTCCCGCTTCTTTTTCTGCAATATTGCCGGTATATCCCCCACATTTCTTACGATCTTTGGCTTCCGATATGGCAAAAACGGCAAAGCCGTCTTCAACCCTCTCTGAAATATTCTGCAATATAATTTCTTTATCGTATGCATATGCTTCTTTTCCTTTCTATATACAGCTAAACGCTGAGAAACAGGCATCCGCTATTTTACTAACAAATGCCTGCCACATATTTTATTCCTGAATGCTCTTAATTACCGTTATTTCCTGATTATAAATATGCGTCTTCATAATATACCGCGCCTTATCGGCATGATGGTTGAGAATTGCCTCTGTCAGCTGGCGATGTTCATGAATCAGGGTATCATGATAATCAAAATCCTTGACATATTCCAAACGATAGCGGTAGATCAGTTCCCGAAGATTATTTGCAATCGTTGTTAATCTCGGATTATCCGCAATGTCAAAGATCACATCGTGAAAATCCATGTCCTTATCAGCGATTTCCGCAGTATCACCTGATTTGATCGCTTTTTCAAAAGCAATGAGTGCAAATTTTAATTCTTTCTTCTGCTCATCATTAATCTTTTCGGCCGCCAACGATGCACTCAGCTCTTCAAGAGCACAGCGTACATCCAGAATGTCTCTCAGATCTTTTTCCGTAATCCTTGCAACTTCCGCTCCCTTTCTCGGAATCATCACAACCAGACCTTCCAGTTCCAGTTTACGTATCGCTTCTCGAACCGGTGTGCGGCTGACACCGAGCCTTTCTGCCAGAGCGATTTCCATCAATCGTTCCCCCGGAGCAAATTCTCCCGTAATAATTGCCTGCCTTAAGATATTAAATACAACATCCCTTAACGGTAAATATTCATTCATATTAACTTTTAATTTGTCATTCATGTTCTTTTCCCCTAATACTATCTTCTTATGTTAAATGGCTCAACAACATACGCCTGTTTGATATATTCAAACCGATGCATATTCTCCAGAGCTTTCTTTGCCACACCCTTATCTTCAAAGATTCCAAAAATCGTAGGTCCGCTTCCACTCATCAGTGCACCTGCTGCCCCCTGTTCGATCATAAATTGCTTAATCTCCTCAATCATCGGATGTTCTTTGATCGTCACCGTCTCAAGAACATTTCCCAAACGATCACAAATGCCTTTTAGATCTCCCTGCTTTAATGAATCGACCACTCCGTCAATGTCCGGATGATCTTTGATCTCATTCACTTTCAAATTCTGATATACATATTTTGTGGAAACACTGATACCCGGCTTCGCAAGTAAAATATAGCAGTCCGGCATAGGTGGCAGCGGTGTCAATATCTCACCGATTCCTTCTGATAGAGCCGTTCCACGCATGATACAATACGGAACATCCGCCCCTAAACGAACGCCATAATCCATCAGCTTTTTTTTGGAAAGGCCCAATTGAAATAAGCGGTTCATGCCTACCAGTGCCGCAGCCGCATTTGAGCTTCCGCCTGCCATGCCTGCCGCTACCGGAATTCTCTTCTCCAACTTCGCTTCTATTCCCTGCTTGATTCCGAATTCTTCTTTCAGCATTGCAATCGCTTTATAAATTAGATTGTTTTCATTCGTCGGCAGAAAGGATAAATTCACCGTTAATCGAATCTCATCTTCTGGAATAATCTTCATCTTTAGCTCATCGTACAAGCCGACTGTCTGCATAATCATGCGCAATTCATGATAACCATCTTCTCTTTTGCGAACTACGTCCAATCCGAGGTTGATCTTTCCGTATGCGCGCAACTGTAATTCCCTCATAATTTCTCCTTCTCCACATCATTTTTCCATTCGTAAGATTGTATTAATTTTTGTGCAGTATTATGTATACAGCCATATTATATCGAATTCAAATGCCAATTGCAAGCCTTATACATCAAGACTTTCCTCAATTTCTTTCACAATCAGGAGCTTCATTCCCGGCCGCACTTCATCCTCTACTTCTTCATTCAATTTTTTAATAGAATCGATTGTTGTGTAGTATGTTTTTGCAATTTTCCACAACGTATCACCTGGTTTTACAATATATCCGATAATGCCCGGCATCTGCTGCAATTTATTCAGATCAAAGGATCTTTCCTCAATCTGAACGACAGCATCCGCTGATTCCGGCGAAAGAACGATCATATCAAACGTAACCTCTGCCTTAACTTCAATCTCATCCCCATCAAAAAATGCAGCATTGATCTGATCCAATGCCGCATGAATGCGATAATGATCATCCTTTTTCATCTCCTTCGCTTCGATGACATAGGAAAATGGAAGTACGATCGGCATACTTCCTACCGGGACATGATCGTCGGAAGTCAGATATAAGACAACTCCATCTAAAACGCCTTCTACATGAACACCGCCATCTACAATTTCTGTTTCGTCAATTTTACAGCTTCCATCCATATACAATATTTGAAGAATCTGTCCCTTTACCTGTTTTAACGTAATCCGTTGATCCATTTTCATCTTTGCAGCATTTTTTGCCACCAGATGCTGATAGGAGAATGTTTGATAATGCGGAACCAGTTCTTTTTTCCAATGATAAACATCATCCAGAATCTGCATTTCCTCCTCTTCATACACCTTTAGATCCATTTCCAGACCAATTTCTGCTGATAAAATTCTTGTCTCTCCATCGATGTCCGGTTTTACTTCCAGACTACGGCTTGTAATCCGATAACCGATGTTACCGACCATGCCTTCCATGCATTCATAACACTCAAGCTCCGTTTTTATCGGAACTTCCCATTCTACAAACTGAAGCGGCATATGCTCTTCTTCCCCCAGGTACAACAGAAAGATATACAATTCACCCTGAATCTCTATCTTATGATCATAAATCCTGCTTTCTACTTTTTGAAATTCCAGATAGCTCCAAAGTGGTTCATAGATGTTTGGTTTATTTGCAGGCAATGCGACCTCTTCTTTGAGCCGCACGATATCCTTTTTATCTACAATAAGCTGTGTCATGCATAAATTTTTATGTAAAGTTTGTACGCCATCTCCTTCCGCATTAGCAATCGACTCAATCTCCTGTCCATCCGACACTGATACAAAGAAATTCAATACTGCCCGGATTCCTATCTTTCTGGAGTTGATCAATGTAATATTCAAATCTTCCAATTCCGGCATCATCGACACATGATCCGTCGGCACGATTGACTCAATATGAAAATATTCTTCAAAATCAATCGCAAACTCCATGACACTGCATCGGCTATTTCCGTCCGTTCCCAAATACAGCACTTCCCCTTCCAGCGCGCCATTGACCCGGATCCGGTCTACCATAATCTCAGATTCCTGTATTTTTATATTTCCTTTTGATAAAATAATTCTTTCAATATCTATTTTAGTATCCGGTACATTTTTATCCTGATCCAATGTAATCTGTATCTGCTTTTCAGCTTTCATTGCTGTTGTTTTTAATTGTTTTGCTGTTATTTCCATAAAAAATCCCTCCTGCCTTTCTTATAACTTATGAAAGGAGAAAGGATTTTATTCCTTATCTGGTCAGCAATTGCATCTTCAGATCTTTTGTTACGATATCATGGTAGCTGAATGTCATCTTTTTATTGTTTTTATATGGATTATCACTGATCACCCGTACAACAAAAATATTAGGATATGTCTCCGAAATAATCCCCTCCGATGTCTCATAGCGGTGCCTGCCCTGATTGGCACTAAACCGGATCTTCTGCCCCATATACTTTCTGACTGATTCCCGAACCTCTGATAATTCCTGCTGTGTCATAACTTCACTCCATTCTGTTTGCCTTTATACCATATTATTCCACAACAGGAAGGTTTTTATACCCGATCGAACGGTTAAATCTGCTGCATTTCCTATTTATCTGAGAAATAGAGGCAAAAAAAGCAATTACAAGAACATCAAGTTTCCTGTAATTGCTTTCTTCTTTACCTCTTTATTCTTCCGGTTTTTCTTCTTCCGACAGTGCCTCCTCAGCGATTACAACCGCCTCTCCAGGTGTTACTTCTGCCTCAGAATTCCCGCTTTCCACTTCGTGGAAAATCTTCATAAATTCTTTTCCGGTGATCGTCTCCTGTTCCAAAAGGAACGCTGCAACTCTATCCAACGTCTCCATATGTCCCCGGATCAGTTCCAGAGCTTTCGCATATGCATCATTCAATATGCGCATTACTTCTTTGTCAATCTCAGCTTCCGTCACTTCGGAACACTCTAATACACGTCTTCCATCTAAATACTGTCCGCTCACTCTTTCCAATCCGATCATGCCGAATTTATCTGACATACCGTACTGCGTTACCATCGCACGAGCCATCGCCGTTGCACGTTCGATATCGTTAGATGCACCCGTTGTAACAGAATCGAATTTAATCTCTTCTGCCGCACGACCGCCATAGAAAGAAACCAGATCTGCCAGCATCTCCTCTTTTGTGGAGAGGTATTTTTCCTCTTCCGGCGTCTGCATCGTATAGCCCAGGGCACCCATCGTTCTCGGAACGATCGTAATCTTTTGTACCGGCTCGCTTTCTTTTTGCAAAGCCATAACAAGTGCGTGGCCGACTTCGTGATAAGCGACGATCTTCTTTTCCTTATCGCTCATAATACGATCCTTCTTTTCTTTACCGGCGATAACAACCTCTACCGCTTCAAATAAGTCTTTCTGGCTGACTGCATGGCGTCCTGCTTTTACTGCTGCGAGTGCAGCTTCATTGACCATGTTAGCAAGATCGGAACCCACTGCGCCAGATGTTGCAAGCGCAATTTCTTTTAAATCTACCGTATCATCCATCAGGACATCCTTTGAATGAACCTTTAATGTCTCAATACGTCCTTTCAAATCCGGACGTTCTACAATGACCCTTCGGTCAAATCGTCCCGGTCTTAATAAAGCTTTATCAAGTACTTCCGGTCGGTTCGTGGCTGCTAAGATAATCAATCCTTTTGATGTATCAAATCCATCCATCTCGGCCAATAATGCATTCAATGTCTGTTCTCTTTCGTCATTGCCGCTACCGAATCTGGTGTCACGGCTTTTGCCGATCGCATCAATCTCATCGATAAAGATGATACATGGAGCCATCGACTGTGCCTGCTTAAACAGATCACGAACACGAGAAGCTCCGACCCCGACAAACATCTCTACAAAGTCTGAACCCGATAATGAAAAGAAAGGTACATCTGCTTCACCGGCAACCGCCTTTGCAAGCAGTGTTTTACCGGTTCCCGGAGGTCCTACCAAAAGTGCTCCTTTCGGAAGCTTTGCACCAATCTTTAAGTATTTATCAGGATTATGAAGAAAATCCACCATCTCCGTCAAAGATTCCTTTGCCTCTTCCTGTCCTGCTACATCCGCAAATGTAACTCCGGTCTTCTTCTCAACATATAACTTTGCCGTGCTCTTTCCGACGCCCATGACGCCACCACCGCCTTTGCCAACATTCCTCATCATGAGATAGAAGAATCCATACAACAGGATAAATGGCAGTACCCATGTCACAAGAAAGCTCGTCAGAAGATCCATGCCATCGGATGATTTTGCCTGAAATTTTGTCCCGGAATCCCTGAGTCTGTCAACAAGCTTATAATCAGAAATCCCCGTAACTGTATAAGTGGTTTTTGATAATGGATTTTCCTGTTTCTTCGGAACAATCGTATACTTTCCATCCTGGAGCGTAACGGATTTGACTTCTTTGTCCTCTAACATCTGAACAAACCGGTCATAGCTGATCTCCGTTTCCGATCCTTTGTTATATCTCGTAATACATCTGTTTATAAAAGTCGTTAAAACTAAAGTGATTACGATAACAAAAATGATCATTTTTATCTGATCGCCATTTTTTTTATCATTTCGTTTATTCTTATCGTCCAACTTTTCTCCTCCTGCATTCGACAATACAAATATACTGTCTTTTTATAATCACATAATAAACATTATATGGTTTTCCTATTTCAAAATCAATAAAACATTTCTAAAATTTATGTGAAAAACCCTCTAATTCTAAAGAAATACAACCTTTTTCCCTGATTTTAAACATTTTAAAGCAATATAAGGATAGCTTTTTACCTCTTCCTGAGATTCTTCACTTCCTAAAAGCGTCGTATCGACATAGATTCGATTCTGATCTTCTGTACATTCTTCCACTTTAATACTATATCCTCCCCCATTTTGCTCTCCATATCCAATTACAATATAGCTATACTTTTGTAAACTATACGTAAACTGGAACGGTCTCTCTTTCTTTTTTTGAATCATCGCTTTTATCTCATCCGGCAACTGAGCCTCTGTACACACTGTAAAATCAACATTTTCCCTCTTTTGCTGCCTCTCTTTTTCCATACATCCGCCTAATACAACGATCAGTCCCACAAAACATAGAACCATAATAAACTGTTTCATAAAAGGAATTCTCCCTTTTCTTCTATACTAATATATGTAGTTTTGCAGATAATTTAACTGAAATTGCGATAGAAAATATTTCTTTTTTTCTTGCAGTGCAACCTCTTCCATTAGTTTTTCAGTCAGTTTCGGCGAAAGAAATGACTTTCTGTGATTCATATACTGATTCGCTAATTTCCAGTATTTTTCCGGATATGCAAGCAGATAATACAAGTACCGAAAATCTGAGTCTTCTAACTTCTTCTCTTTTTGATATGCATTTAAAATGATCTCTGCATAGGAAAAATCATATCGGTTTTTTTCGAGTACCTTTCGCATCAGGTAAAACAGATCATCCAGCTGGTTTCCGACATAAAAATTTTCAAACTGAATAACCGCGGCATCTTTATTCGGAAGTAAAATAACATGATGTTGATGATAACTTCCATGACATATCGCCGGAATATATTCTACTTCGTTCTTTTGATTCCTGATTTCATTCCAGAAAAGAGAAAAATAACGCTGGAACAACTTTTCAAATTCTTTTTTTTCATTTTTCTTTGCAATATACTGTTTGGTTCTTAATAATTCTCTGTTTTTTTGATGAAACTGTGTTTTTTTTACCGCATAACCCTCTATCGGAAGCTGTTTCAAGCATCGATGCAGTATCGCAAGATATTCTGCAGCTTTTCTAATATCCTGATTATTGCGAATATCGCATTCTCTCCCATCAAAATGCCGTTTCATGATATAGGAAGTCTGATATCTGTCATAAACCAGCAGTTCCCCTTCTTTGTTCCGTTCATACTGGTCTACATTTTGAAATCCTGAATCAATCAATGCTTCTTTTATCTGAAAAGCCTGTTCCAACCTTTTCGGAGAATATTGACACATTTGCAGATCATAGCTTCCTTTCGGGGTCTCGCAGATCAGGCCTCCCCTTCCTCTTCTCACATGGAGCAGTTCCATATCGTACTGATCAAACAATTCTTTTTGTTTTTCCTGCATTTTTCTGCTCCTCCCAAAACAATTCTTTTTCATCTTATGAAAAAACTGCAAAAAAAAGAACCGGAGCTTTCACTCCGGTTAAATTCCTTTCATGGAAAGAGCGATCCGATGCTTCTTTTCATCTACACTCAACACCTTCACATCCACAATTTCGCCGACAGACACCACTTCCATCGGATGTCGGATAAAACGCTCTGACATCTGTGAAATATGCACAAGCCCGTCCTGATGGACACCGATATCCACAAAAGCACCAAAATCAATGACATTTCTTACCGTACCTTTTAAGATCATCCCTTCTTTGAGATCAGATATCTCCATAACATCTTTTCGAAGCATCGGTTTTGGCATATCCTCACGAGGATCTCTTCCTGGTTTCTCCAACTCATTTAAAATATCAATCAGTGTAATCTCACCGATTCCAAGTGATTTTGCTGTCTTTGTTTTATCATGTACCTGCGCTGAAATACCACCAAATCCCTGTTCTGATAAATCCGACAACTCGTAATTCAAAAGCCTCAACAACTGTTCTGCCGCTTTATATGATTCCGGATGAACTGCTGTTGCATCCAAAGGCTGGTCTCCATCTGAAATTCGCAAAAATCCTGCACATTGTTCGTAAGCTTTTGGTCCGAGTTTGGCAACATTCAACAACTGTTTCCGATTGGTAAAACGCCCATTCTCCTCGCGATAAAGAACAATATTTTTTGCAATTGTTTTGGTGATACCCGATACATATTCCAGTAAAGATGCTGATGCAGTATTCAGATCAACTCCAACTTTATTTACCGCATCTTCAACTACGCCCTGTAATACCTGAGACAGTTTTTTCTGATTCATATCATGCTGATATTGGCCAACCCCAATTGCTTTCGGTTCAATCTTCACCAATTCTGCCAATGGATCCTGAATTCTTCGCGCAATGGATGCCGCACTTCTCTGCCCCACATCAAAATTCGGAAATTCTTCCATCGCAAGCTTACTCGCCGAATAAACAGACGCTCCTGCTTCATTGGTGATCACATATGACACCGGCTCTTTCATCTCCTTTAACATCTCGGAGACGATCTGTTCCGATTCTCTGGATGCGGTTCCATTTCCAATGGAAATTAAAGTCACGCCGTATTTGCGAATCATCGCTTTAACCGTTTTTTTGGCAGCTTCGACTTTATTCTGAGGTGCAGTCGGATATACAACAACCGTATCCATCACTTTTCCGGTCTCGTCAACAACAGCGAGCTTACATCCTGTACGAAACGCCGGATCCCATCCGAGCACAACCTGTCCCGCAATCGGAGGCTGTAAAAGCAGCTGTTCCAGATTCTTTCCGAATACTTTCATCGCCTCGTCCTCGGCACGTTCGGTCAGTTCCGCACGGATATCCCGTTCCACAGCAGGTGCGATCAGTCGCTTATAAGCATCGTCAACGGCTTCTTTCAACTGCTCTGCTGCTCCCGGACAATCGCGAATGATCACTTTTCTCTTCAGATACTTTAAAATCCGTTCTTCATCTGCTTTCACTTTTACGGATAAGATCTTCTCCTTCTCTCCGCGGTTGATCGCGAGAATCCGATATCCCGGAATCCCTTTTACTGCTTCCTCAAAGTCATAATACATTTCGTAGACAGATTCTTTTTCTTTTCCCTTCAATACAGAAGTGATCATCCCATGATTCCATGTAAATTTGCGAATATATGCCCTGAAATCAGCATCATCCGCAATGCTCTCTGCAATAATATCCCTTGCACCCTGCAATGCTTCTTCTATCGTCTCCACCTTATCCGATAAAAATGCGGATGCTTCTTTTTCAATCTGATTCTTTGTCATCTGCAGACGGATCATGTCAGCCAGCGGACCCAGTCCTTTTTCTCTGGCAATCATCGCTCTCGTCCTACGCTTCTGCTTATATGGACGGTACAGATCTTCCACCTCAATCAGTGTTTCTGCTGCTTCGATGGACATTTTCAATTCTTCTGTTAATTTACCCTGTGATTCAATGCTCTTTCGGACCGTCTCTTTTCTTGCTTCCAGATTACGCAGATAAGTTAATCTTTCTTCTAAATTTCTCAGTACTTCATCATTGAGGGAACCGGTAACTTCCTTACGGTATCTTGCAATAAACGGAATCGTATTCCCTTCATCCATTAACCTTACAGCTGCTTCCACCTGCTCATAGCGGACGTGCAGCTCTTCCTGCAGTTTTTTTAAAATGTCCATAAAAAATCTCCCGCGTATATCATAATTTTAATTGAATCTCTATCTGCTTTTTCTGAAATTCACGATATTGAATGCCTACCATATCAAACATCTTCTTTGATGCCTTTGTTGAATCAGAATCTGAGTATTTATCCGATAAATAGACAATTTCTCTGATTCCGGACTGAATAATCGCCTTTGCGCATTCGTTGCATGGAAACTCCGTCACATATACAATTGCATCCTGAAGGCTTCCTCCACTATAGTTTAAAATAGCATTTAATTCTGCATGACATACATACAAATATTTTGATTCCAAAGGATCTTTATCCCTTGCCCATGGCATATCATCATCGTGACATCCAACCGGCATTCCATTATACCCCATCGACAAGATCTTATGTTCTTTATTCACGATACAGGCTCCAACCTGTGTATTCGGATCCTTGCTGCGCTGAGCCGATAATAAAGCAACTCCCATAAAGTACTGATCCCATGACAAATAATCTTCTCTTTTTCCTGACATATCTCTTCCTCTATAGACAAAGTCCGGCCTGGATATTCCAGACCGGAGTTGTGTTTCTATTTATGCGAAAGCACAGGGCAAGCAGAAACAACGTTTATGATTTCCATTTGCCACCGCCCGCGAACCGATGAAACCCGCAAAGCGTGTTTCATCCGATTTATTCTTCAATCAGACTTTCATATAATTCTTCATATCTCTGTTTTGATGAATTCCATGAGAAGTCCTTGTTCATTCCTCTTTCAATCAGCTGATTCCATCTTCTCTTGTTATTGAAATACAGATCTTTGGCACGATTGATCGCATCCAGCATCTCATCTGCATTATAATTGGCAAATGAGAATCCATCTCCACTGTTATCCTCTTCGTTATAAGGAATAACCGTATCCTTTAAACCGCCTGTCTCACGTACGATCGGAGCTGTACCATAGCGGAAAGAAATCAACTGTGTCAATCCACATGGTTCAAATCTGGACGGCATCAGGAATGCATCCGCTGCCGCATATAACTGACGGGCAAGCTTATCTGAATACAGAATATTCGCAGAAACCTTCTCAGGATACATGTTGTGATAATGACGGAACATCGCTTCGTACTGTTCCTGACCGGTTCCAACGATAACAAATTGTGTGTCATCATCGATAATTCCATCCATAACCGCTTCGATAAGATCCAGGCCCTTTTGATCTGTAAGACGTGAAACTAATCCGATCATGAATTTGTTCTTATCAACAGGAAGTCCAAGTTCTTTCTGTAATTCCATCTTGTTCTTAAACATCTTTTTGCGGAAATCATCCTTTGAATAATTTTCAAAAAGTGTTTTGTCTTTTTCCGGATCATAAGAATCGTAATCAATACCATTCACAATACCAGATAAATCTGCGCTTCTTGCATTCAAAATTCCCTGAAGTCCTTCACCATATTCAAAAGTCTTAATCTCTTCTGCATATGTATCACTTACTGTCGTGATCGCATTCGCATAGACAAGACCACCTTTTAACATATTACCGTTGTTGTAGAATTCCAGCTTGTCATTCGTAAACAGGCCTCTGTCCAGTCCGGTAATCGCCTGCATCGTATCGATATCCCAGATTCCCTGGAAACGAAGGTTGTGAATTGTGAAAACGGTCTTAATTCCATGATAAAATGGATTAGCCTGGAATTCATTATTCAAATAAACAGGAATCAAACCTGCCTGCCAGTCATGGCAGTGGATCACATCCGGTTTAAAATCAATGATCGGAAGAATAGAAAGAACTGCTTTACTGAAAAAGCTGAACTTTTCGATGTCCCATTTCATATCGCTTGTATATGGAGTTGATCCTCCAAAATACATTAAATTATCAATGAAATAATACTGGATTCCATCCAGCTCATATTCCATAATTCCAACATGAACGCTGTTGTTTACGCTGCCCTGATTTGTATAATAATGTGTGACGTATTTGAAATCTTTTCTATACTTATCCGGAATACATTCGTAATTAGGAATAACGACTCTCACATCCCATTCCTTTTTATCAAATTCCTTTGGTAATGCACCACATACATCTGCAAGTCCTCCTGTTTTAATAAAAGGTACGCATTCTGATGCGGCAAATAATATTTTCTTCATGATACTTTCCTCCTAATGTCGCTCTTCGTATACACCCATATTACATAATATTGTTTCCAAATATTACAAACTCTAATCTATTATATCAAAAATCACAGGTATTGTAAAATTCTTTTGCCTCTTCTACATAGAAATCTGCATTCCTGCGATTACTTTCTATCTCTTCCTCCGTCAGCTTCCGAATCGGCTTTGCGGGACTTCCAAATGCCATATAGCCATCCGGAATTACCGTATTCTGTGTAACAAGTGCCCCTGCCCCAATGACGCAATTCTTGCCGATCTTTGCTCCATTTAATACAATACTTCCAATGCCGATCAGACTATTCTCACCAATCGAACAGCCATGCAGCATCGCCATGTGCCCAACGGTTACCCCTTCTCCAATATGCAGCGGATAGCCCTCGTCCACATGCAGCACGCATCCATCCTGAATATTGCTGCGTCTTCCGATCACGATCTCTCCATTATCTTTCTTTTCAGGCAATCCGCGAATTACCGCATTGTACCAGACGCTGACCTCCTTTTCAATTGTAACGTCTCCTTTGATTACTGCATTTTCCGCAATCCACGCTTCTGAATGAATCCTTTGTTCTGTCATCTTCCCCTCCTAAATTAATTTTATAAAATCTTCTGCCGTATTTTCCAGGAAGTCACATAATCTTCTCTTAGAAAATACTTTAATATCATCTTCTCCATATCGATCACAATGATTCATGATCCATTTCAGTTCATCCAGAACCTGATGCAGATCACGCTCATCTACTTCATCAATCGGACACTCTGCAATATCCGCATAATTCTTTCCCAGTTCAATAGAATATTTGTCAACAAAATAACGATTCAATTTTGAATAATCTCCGTAATAATATTCTCCTGAGAAAAACTGATCTCTGGAAACAATCTGTCCATTTTTTTTAATCTCTGCCCTTGTAATATCTTTTTTCTTCTTTTGGATATTGCCCAAATCATCATAAAAAGATACCATGTCTTTCCAATATATATTTACAAATCGTTCGTCCAGGTATAAATGCGCATAATAGCCGAGTACAATCGGATCATGCAGCATTCCCCGGTATTTATTCAAAAACAATTCTAAGTCAGGAGCAATTGCCATATCTCCCAATGTATCCGGAGCCCAAAAATGTGATGTTACCTTTTCCTGCTTCTTTTTTGTATCCGGAAGAAGATTGCCCGCAATAAACAGCCTTTTCCACTGCTCATCTTTGTCTTTTCCAATTTCATTTAGAATTAAATTGGCTTCCGCCATATGCATAATATATCCCGGCATAAATCGCATCTCCTTATAAAAATCCCAGCAAATCTTCAAGACAGTCAACTTTTTTATATAACATCTTTGATAGTTCCTCATCCGGTTGTGTCAGGTCCGGGACCATAACGACTCTCGTTCCCGCTCGATAGGCTGCCATCACACCAAATGGCCCATCTTCCACCGCAATACAGTCTTCCGGTTTCTCACCAAGTTGTTCACAGGCATACAAATAGACATCCGGATAAGGCTTTCCATTCTTTAATTCCGTTGCACATATAATTTGCTCCGGTTCAAAGTAATCAAATAGTCCAACCTGCTTGAGATAACTGCTTGCACGCTCAAAACTGCTTGCTGTCGCCATTGCGATCTTATAACCTTTCTCTTTTAGTGCGATCAATACTTTATCGCTTCCAGCCTTCTTTTCCAAACCATATGTTTCTAATCGCTGATTCATAAATTCCCGCTTCTTAATCCGAATATCCAAATACGGAAAATCATCTCCGAATATTTTCTTCAGTTCAATCTCCTGAAGCCGAGCCGATAAGCTGCGCAAAAACAATCCATGTTCCATTGTAAAATTATCATATCCAAAAAAATGTGCCGCTTCCACCCATGCTGCTGCTAAATGCTTTTCGGTATCCAGAAGCGTGCCATCCATATCAAATATTATCGCTTTTATCATCTGTCTGTCCCTTTTCTACTTCTTTTTGCTCTTTATTATCTTATCACAATTTTCTGCAAAAAAACAGATGCCCGGACAAAGGATCCCTCTGTCCAAACATCTATGAAACAAGTTATATTTATAATATTTATGAAAAGGACTGAATTTTTCTTGTTAGAGATCGTTTTAGGCCCTTCCGACACTTCCAACAACCTGCATCTTCTGCATCACATACTGCTTTACTTCTTCCCGTCCCGCAGCATTGTATTTCTTAGGATCGATCACATCCGGAGTATCTGCAAATACTTTTTTTACACCCTTTGTAAATGCGATTCTCAAATCGGTCGCATAATTGACTTTGCAGATCCCGCGTCTGACACACTCGCTCACTGTCTCATCCGGCACACCGGACGTACCGTGCAGTACCAGCGGGATTTCAACGACTTTTCGGATCTCGGACAAACGATCCAGATCTAATCTTGGTTCCCCTTTGTAGATTCCGTGAGCGGTACCGATCGCGACCGCAAGAGAATCAACCCCGGTTCTCTTAACGAATTCTACTGCCTGCTCCGGATCAGTATATGGATTATCATCTCCACCTTCCAGGTCGTCTTCCTTTCCACCTACTTTTCCCAGTTCTGCTTCTACCGGAACATTGCCGGGATGGCAGGCATCAGCGACTTTTTTGCTGACTTCCACATTCTCTTCAAACGTTCCATGAGAACCGTCGATCATGATCGACGTATAACCAGAACGATAGGCTGTCATCGCCAGTTCAAAACTGCTCCCATGATCCAGATGCATGACGACCGGAACACTTGCCTGTTCTGCTGCGACTCTCACATTTGCATAAAAGAAATCTGTGGAGGCGTATTTTACAGTCGATGGCGTTGTCTGCATGATGACCGGAGACCGCATCTCTTCTGCCGCTGCGATGACCGCCTGCACCATTTCCATATTTTCCACATTAAATGCCCCAACCGCATATCCGCCTTTCTGAGCATCTAATAATAATTGTTTGGATATCACTAATGGCATACTCTCTACCTCTTTTCTCTGATCTGCTACATTGATTTCTGCTGAGCAGCATATTCATAATCACGCATGAACTGTGCCACTCCATCTAATGCCAGCGCCTTTGGATCTTTGTCTAACGCTCCATGCACGACCGCATCATACTGGATCGGCATATACTGATGGAGCATATTCATGGGGATCGGATATTTCCTCAGATTGTCAAATAATTTATCAATTGTCTCGACGATCTCATCATCCCCAATGTAATAACGGACACGATCGGAAAAACTGTATTTTCTGGCCAATGCAAGTTGTTTATAGCTTCCATGATAATGTTTTTTCCAATTATCTGGTTTTTCTGTCATCGTCTCTTCGATCGTCTCGATCAGACACGCCCGCTCATTTGCCGGAACCAGTTCTTTCTCCATCATGGAAAGAGCATATAAACCTTCCCGAAGACCATACGTGACAGCAGGACCGACTTTTAAGATGGCAATGCCGTCTTCAACCATGGCACGCAGACATTCTTTTGTCTGATAATCGGTCGAGTGTCCTTCAAAGATAAATCCCGGATAATGATTAAGTTCTGCACAAAGAGAAGTTGCTGCATCGTGATCATACAGAAATATCTGATCATCTCCGAATTCCACGCCCGGCTGGACGACTACCGCGATCACATCTTTCATGCCGTCTGCGAATCCTGCTTCCTCAAATGCTTTCTGGTAAGTGCGGACTGTTTCTGCAAATGCTTCTGGTTTTGTCACTGCAAGGGTGTCTTCTTCTTCCTGTGCTCCTCCCGGGATTGGCACTTCCGATCCAACGATGAACACAGGTCTCATGGCATCCGGTTTTACTTTCAACAAGTCTTCATAAGCTTTCATACATACTTTATAGAGTCTTGCTCCACGTTTTGCGATCGTCTCCGTTGATAGCATTCCTTCCGGATCATCGGCAACTTTCATACTCGTATCGAGATGGATCTTTGTAAATCCGGCGTATACATACTGATAAACCAATTCTTCTGCTTTCGCCATTGCCACTTCTTCCGGGTCATCCTGCCATGTAAGCGGTCCTAAATGATCTCCCCCTAAGATGATCTGTTTCTCAGGCACACCAATCTTCTCTGCCATCTTTAAGATCATCTGATAATAATCTACCGGTTTCATCCCGGTATATCCGCCAAATTGATTGACCTGATTTGCCGTTGCCTCGATCAGGACCGGTGTTCCCTGCTCTTTTGCCCGGATCAACACTTCTTCTAAGACTAATTCGTTTGCTGTACAATACGATGGAATCCCGCACTTTTCGCCTTTACTTCTCAATTCCATCATTTCCTGTAATGGATGTTTCATTTTCTTCTCCTTTTATTTCTCTGAATCAATTAAAATCTTGCCTTTTACTACCCCTGGTGTTTTGTACATCTCAAATGCCTCGTCGATCTTTCTCAACGGCATTTTCTGGAAAATAAAGGACTCATCAAATTTTAATTCCCCTGTCTTAAAATAATGAGCTGTCAAATCCCATTCTTTTCCAGGAAATGGAGCACTATAAGACATCCAGGAGCCTGTCAATGTAAACTCTTTTCGATTCATATTTTCCCACTCGTCAACGCTAAAGCTCAACTCTCTCGTCGGTGTTCCTACAAAGCATACATTCGCTTTATTCGCTGCAAGTTCAAATGCCATCTTCATCGTTATGGTATTGCCCGCTGTTTCGAATACATAGTCAAATCCTCTGCCGCCTGTCAGTGCTTTTGCACGATCCATAAATCCATCTTCTAAGGTATTGATGCCACCCGTTGCTCCCAATCGTTTGCCCAGTTCCAGCCTCTCATCATTGATGTCAAAGACAACGGTCTGTGCAGCTCCAAAGATGTTTGCCCATTGCATCACGAACATACCAATCGTTCCACCGCCAAGGATCGCGACTGTCTTACCTCCTTCATAGGGAACTCTCTGAAGTCCGTGCAGAGCGACCGTTGCCGGTTCAAAGAAAGCACCCTGCTCAAATGAAACTTCTTCTTCGAAAGGAACTGCATTTTTTTCTGGAACCACAACATATTCTGCAAAACTTCCGAATTCTCTGGATCCTATAAAGCTGTAATGTTTACACAGAGAGTAATTCCCTTTCTGGCAGTCCTCACACTTCATACAAGGGACCAATGGTACCCCTGCGACACGATCGCCCGGTTTCAATGTCGTTACTGCTTCTCCCGTTTCCACTACCGTTCCGGAAAACTCATGTCCCAGCACATTTGGGAAAAAGTGACAGGCATCCCCATTGACACGTGGGACATCCGAACCACAGATTCCTGTATATTTTACTTTGATCAACACCTGGTCTTCTTTTGGAACTGGTGTTTCTATTTCTTCATACCGGATATCTTCTCTGGCATGTACAACTCCTGCTTTCATATCTGTCTGCCTCCTGTTATAATTGTATATATTATCTATTTCTTACTTATATTGTAAATTCATTTTTAAATTTTTTACGACCCTCTCTTTTGAGGGCCGTAAATCACTCGATCTGACTAAAATTCTTCTTCGGCTGCTGTGTCAAGTTCTGCCTGTCTTGCCTTAGAGTGCATCACTGCAAATACCATACATACAATATAGATACCGGCAATGACGATCAATCCTGGGATATTTTCTCTCGTAAATAACTGTGTGAAGATATAAGTCAATGGAGAACCGCCCTGGTCCATCGCAGCCAATGTCTCCCCTGCTTTTACTGCGCCAACAGACTGACCTAATGTTGTCGTCCAGCTCACCGTCTGATTCGTGATCCAGATCGTCATTGCCATAATGCAAGATCCGGAGATCAACGTACGGAACAAGTTTCCTTTATGTACGGCAACTGCAATTGCGATAAAGAATCCGATCGTTGCCAGATCACCAAATGGCAGGATTCTGTTGCCAGGCATGATGACCGCAATCAATAATGTAATAGGAATAAAGATAATACCTGCAGTTACGACTTCTGGATCTCCTAATAAGACAGCCGGGTCCAGTCCGATATAAAAATCTGCTTCTTCTCCAAAATGACTATGCATGACTTCTTTTGCTCTCTCAGAGATTGGAAGAAGACCATCCATGATACATTTGATCATTCTAGGCATTAAGACCATGACTGCTGCCATCTTAATACCGAGAGGGAGTGCTCCCTGTGGGTCATAACCTGCAAGGAAACCAATGATCGTACCTAACAGTGCACCGATCACAACAGGTTCTCCGAGAACACCGATCTTTTCCTGTAACCCTTCCACTGAGAAATTAACCTTATTTAATCCTGGGATCTTTTCAATGATCGCGTCAACCAGACAGGCGATCGGAGCCATGTAGGCCGATGTTCCATGAGGAGCGGTCAACCCTTCTAATCCAAAGTAATCATTTAATAATGGTGCCCATAAATCTCCCAGCTTATAGGCCATCACTGCATGGAAGACAACTCCCAAAAGTCCGATCCAGAGATTGCCGGTCACCGCATAGGCGATCGCTCCTGTAAAAGCCATATGCCATACATTCCAAATATCAATATTGATCGTTTTGGTCGTCTTTGTTGCAAACATGATCAGGTTGACTGCGATTGCCAGAGGAATGGCGATTGTTGCTACGATCGATCCCCATGTCACGCCCGACATACCAGGCCAGCCTACCTCTACGATTGAAAGGCTTACGCCGAGTCTTTCTGCCATTGCCTTTGCCGCTGGCCCCATGTTCGCATTCATCATATCGACGATCAGACCCATGCCGACAAATCCAACACCAATCATCAGACCCGCACGGATTGCTTTTCCAACTTTTACTCCTAAAATAATTGATAAAATTGCTATGATGATCGGGAGCATAACCGATGCACCCATGTCAATGATATAGTTAATGGCGAAATATGCACCATCTAAAAATCCACTCATATTTTCATCCTCCTATGTTGATCTTGGTTGTGATGATCTTACTGATTCAAAACTTTTAAGATATTTGCTTCTGTTTTCTCTACTCCCATTCCGGAGATAAATGGCATACCCTTGATCAGAGGGATCCCATAGTCTCTTCTGACATTTGAAGTGGTCACGATCAGATCTGCTGGTAAATTAGATGCGATCTCAGAAATTCTGCACTGACAGATCTCTACATCAATTCCATTGTTCTTACATAATTCTACGACTTTATTTGCTGCGATTGTTGAAGTTGCTACTGCTCCACCACATGCTACGATCACTCTTTTTTTCATTATAATGTACCTTCCTTTTCTTTTATAATTTCAATAATACTGTCTACATCATCTGCTTCAATCAACTTTTTCAAAAATTCCGGATCCTGGATCATCGTAATGATCGTCTGCAATTTTGTTAAATGCGATTTTGGATCCTTAACAGCTAACATAAAGATCAACTGTACTTCTACTTCTTCATCCTCAGTTCCCATCTGAATAAAAGTCACTGGTTTCGTTAGTTTTGCGATTGCTGTTCCACTTTTGATCACATGGCTGATATCTGTATGTGGAATTGCAATTCCTACCCCACTGGCGTCTAATCCGGTTGGATATTCTTTTTCTCGATTAATCAATGCTCTTACATAGGTATCTTTTGCATATCCTACTTCAGTTACTACTCCTCCAAGCTTTTCAAATACCTCTTCGAAGTTTTCTGCTTCCAACTCTGTAAGGATCAGCTCACGATCAAGTTCCTCCCAAATCATGTTGTACCTCCTTATGTTCCCTTGTTTTTAGTTTCTTTTATGATCACCGGTCATCTGTTTTCTATGGTTATATACTACCATTGTTTTATTTTGAAAAAAAGTCAAAGGTCTTTCCCACTTTTGGGAAAGAAAGTACATTAGTAAAAAACGTTTCCAAAAGTTTGGAAACGTTTTTGTCAGTTTATGATATTGTACTCATATTTCTCTATGATCCAGGCGACATCCTGTTCGGTTTTCGCCTGTCTGAGTTCTTCTTTAAATTCCGGTTTCTGCATTATATTGACCAGATTAAAAAATGCTTTCAAATGTGTTTTTTGATCCACAGCACTGAGACAGCAGACAAATTCGACCGGATCAAACTCCTCCGATCCAAAACAGATCGATTCTTTTAACCGGATCATATTCATCCCCACACGGATCGTGCCCATATCCGGTCCCTCATGTGGCATGGCAAATCCGGGCAAAAGTACGATATATGGTCCATTTTCTTCTACATTCTGGATCATCGCATCGATATAGCGCTGTTCGATATATCCAAGATCCAATAATTTCTGTGCCGACTTCCGAATAGCTTCCTTCCAGTCGCTGCACTCTACCTCTAATTCAATATGCGAAGCAGGGAGCAGATGATGCAGATACGGTGAAATAATCTCAGATTCCTCTTCAATCGGCTGGTTCATATAATCTCGCACTACCCTACGAATCATCTTGAGCATTCCCGGTGCCTGCTCAGGAGCCATCTGCCATACGATCGGACTGATCTTATCCATCAACCCTTTGGCCGAGATCTCTTTCTCCTCAATTCGTGAAGGCAGATTCCTGCTGTTGCGCAACGCATCGATTTTATTTCCCACGCGGATATAGTCCTCATCATTTAAAAGAGGAGAAACGACAACATGATCTAATTTACAGTCTTTTAATGTGACTGTCGATATGATAAAATCTGCTGCCCCTTGTTCAAGTTCTTTTGCCTCATGAGAAGAGATAATATCGACGATCTGGAAATTAAAATGCTTTTTTAGCTTTTCCAGGAGCAGTCTCGAAGTTCCTATCCCCGCATGACAGACCAGGATGACATGAAATGCGATTTCTTTATTTTTCTTCCGCTCGATCGCCGCACAAATATGTACTGCAATATACCCGATCTCTATATCTGTAATTTCCCGTCCCACATATTGGCGGATGATCGGGATTTTTTCATTTACCGCTGCCAGCACATGCGGATTATTCTCAAGCACCTCATCGATCACTGGATTCGGTGCATAATCCACCGGATTGATCGAAAAAACAGATTCCAAATGATTACTCAGATTTTCAAAAAAGTCATAATCCGTATTCAGATTAATCTCCAATTCTTCTGAGATCGAATAAATAAATCGTCTAGTGATCATCTGGATCTTAACAGCATTTCTCTCCTGAGATTTTTGCTTCATATAGCGGGAACGTGCAAGCAGTTCACTCAAATATTCCGCTTCATCCTCTGTCGTCTGAATATCACAATACTGGGCGACATAGCGGATAATGTCCTGTGCCATCAAATGCCGGTGATTATGGCTCTTCTTGCGAACCTCCATATATTCTCCCTGCATATTTCGGTTCACCATAATCCCCAAATACAACAAGATCCGCTGGAATGATCCATCGGTAAGATAACTTTTGTGCACATGTTCCTGCTCTGTGATGATCTTCTGGATGACAATCCGGTTTCCCGCCTGGATACTGATCTGCCGCGACACAATATCCTGTGCATTCTTTCCATCCTTCGTCATCGCAATTTTCATCAGAAATTGTCGCTTGTCACTTTCCTGCCCTTCAATCCGGAGTCCTTTATTCGGATGAGAGATCACTTCCAGATTTCCTTTTTTAATATACGCTTTGATGCCATCCAGATCATTGATGATCGTTGCTCTGCTGACAAACAGGCTGTCTGCAATAGCTGAGATTGTCAGATAGCCAGAGGAATTGATCAACATTGCGGAAGCAATCTTTTTCCGTTCCGCCTTACTCAGTTTATATATGTAAAAATCATCTTCCGAGACTAGCGAGAGGATATGTTCAAAATCCTTTCCACAGATAATATTTCCCCCTCTTTTTAGTTCCATCTCCTGAAATCCATTTGACTCCAGTAATTCATTGATAACTTTTATGTCATTTCGGATTGTCCGCTGGGAAACCTGAAACTGATCTGCCAGCTCAGATACTGTCCCTTTTCCATCCCGTTTCATCAATTCATGCACCATGTTAATTGTTCGCTTATTCATGTCCTCCTCCTTGTTCGCAATCCCCATATATGTTCTATTATAACATAGTACATTTCTTTTATAAAAAAAAGAAAAAATCCCTTCCGGCAAATCGGAAAGGATTTCTATCATTCATTTTATATTTTGATATGAAAAAAACGCACTGGAAGCTCCAGTGCGTCTTAGTATTCCATAATGAACGAATCGTGCTATTATTTAATTGTAACTTTAGCTCCCTGTTCTTCAAGTTTTGTTTTGATTTCTTCAGCTTCTTCTTTAGATACAGCTTCTTTAACCACTTTAGGAGCTCCATCAACAACAGCTTTTGCTTCTTTTAAGCCTAAACCTGTGATTTCACGAACAGCTTTGATAACTTTAACTTTTGCAGAACCGATTTCTGTTAATTCAACATCGAATTCTGTCTTTTCTTCTGCTGCTTCAGCTCCGCCAGCTGCTGCTACTACAACACCTGCTGCTGCAGATACACCAAATTCTTCTTCACATGCTTTTACTAAGTCATTTAATTCTAATACTGATAAACCTTTAATAACTTCAATGATTTCCTGAGTTGTCATTATTATTTTCCTCCATTAATTCTAATTTTTCTGAGATTCCTCTCAACAAGATATCGAACCCTGTCGGTTCAAGTCATTTTTATATTATGCTTCTTCAGCAGCTCCGCCTTCCTGAGCTTCTGCGATCTGTTTGATCACGCGAGCAAAGTTAGCGATAGGTGACTGGATACTTCCAAGTAATTTGGAAAGTAATTCTTCTCTTGAAGGGATTGTTGCGATAACCTGAATACCATCCTTATCGTAATATGTTCCTTCAATAACACCTGATTTTAATTCGAAAGGTTTTACCTGTTTTGCATACTTCGCAGCAATTCTTGCTGGAGCAGTTGCATCATCTTTTGATACAGCGATAGCTGTTGGTCCTTCTAAATCAGCTGTCAATGGTTCGAATTCAGTTCCCTGAACTGCAAAACGGATCATAGTATTTTTGTATACTTTATATGTGATACCTGCTTCACGGAATTCTTTACGTAAATTAGTATCTTCTTCTACTGTAATTCCACGGTATTCAACTAATACGGCTGAAGCAGCTCCGTTTAAAAGTTCTTTGATTTCTTCAACAACAGGCTGTTTTAATTCTACTTTTGCCATTTGTCTGGTGCACCTCCTTGTATTATTTTACGTGTAGTGCCGCCTTTTGGGATATATAAAAAACTCCCTATCCGCAGACAGAGAGTGACATTAATCATCCTAAAAACTTAATATCCTCGGTAGGTTGATCTACGTTACGCTTACGCACCTACTGTCTTCGGCAGTCTTACTTTGATACAATATCATATATATTTTTATTTGTCAATAACTATTTTCTCATTTTCTGAAGTTCCCGGAATAGTTCCATGTCTTCTTTTCTGATTTTTATATTGGTAACCGATTCCTTCCCTTCCGGCGAGATAACTTTCATCTCCAAAACAGTATTTTCCTGAATTCCTCTCTGAAGTACATCCTTTAAAAACATCGGAAATTTTGGATGTCGGGCTGTAAACTCATCCCACATCTTCTTTATTTTCATTAATTGCATTGGATTCATTTTCATTTCCATCTTCCTCTTTTTGTTATTTAAGAACCGGATGAAACATGCTCTGCGAGTTTCATCGGTTCGCGTGCGGCGGCAAATGTAAATGCGAGCACAAGGTGAATTACCGCCCGTGGTAAGAGAAGGCGACCTGGGTCGTTTCCGCTTGCCTTGTGCCTTTGCGTAAAAAAAGCTTGCTACATGCCCTGTAGCAAGCCCTTATTATTAAGATTAAGCCAACTTAGTTGTATTTAATTTGATTCCAGGTCCCATTGTAGAAGTAATTGTTACACTTCTTAAATACTGACCTTTTGCAGCTGCTGGTTTAGCCTTATTGATTGCATCTATTAAAGTCTGGAAGTTGTCTGCTAACTGTTCTTCTGTGAAAGAAGCTTTTCCAATTGGCACATGAATAATATTTGTCTTGTCTAATCTATATTCGATTTTACCAGCTTTGATATCTTTGATGGCTTTTGTTACATCCATCGTAACTGTTCCGGCTTTAGGGTTTGGCATTAAACCTTTTGGTCCAAGGATACGTCCTAAACGTCCTACAACGCTCATCATATCCGGTGTAGCTACAACTACATCAAAATCTAACCATCCATCTTTCTGGATTCTTGGTAATAATTCTTCTGCTCCTACGTATTCTGCTCCGGCTGCTTCAGCTTCATCAGCTTTTGGTCCTTTTGCAAATACTAAAACTTTTACAGATTTACCTGTTCCGTGTGGCAATACTACCGCACCACGAACCTGCTGATCAGCGTGACGTCCGTCAACACCTAATCGAATATGTGCTTCGATTGTTTCATCGAACTTTGCACTTGCAGATTTTTTAACTAAATCAATTGCTTCTGCCACGTCATAAGTAGCTGCTCTATCTACTAATTTTGCAGCTTCTGCATATCTTTTACCTTTTTTCATTTTAAAATTCCTCCTGTGGTCTTATCGGGAGCTACCCTCCCACTTGTTATAAGCTATTCAATATCTCTAAATTCATCCTTCGCTTACGCTCGGCTTCATTAAGTCCTTTCGGTATCTTCCATTCGACTAACACTCAATTTTCACTTCGTTCATTTTCGTTGAGTCTCAGGAAGGGCTTTCGCACTAAATTCATCCTTCGCTTTCGCTCGGCTTCATTAAGTGCTCAATGCCTATTCTTCAACCGTAACGCCCATGCTTCGAGCTGTTCCTGCGATCATGCTCATAGCAGCTTCTAAGCTTCCTGCGTTTAAATCAGGCATTTTTAATTCTGCAATTTTCTGTACATCTTCTTTAGAAATAGTAGCTACTTTTACTCTGTTTGGTGTACCAGATCCTGACTGAATTTTACATGCTTTCTTGATCAATACAGCTGCTGGTGGAGTTTTTGTGATGAAACTGAAACTTCTATCCTGATATACTGTAATAACAACCGGGATAATCATATCACCTTTATCAGCTGTTCTAGCATTAAATTCTTTTGTGAACTGTACGATATTTACACCATGCTGACCAAGTGCTGGACCAACCGGTGGAGCAGGTGTTGCCTTTCCTGCAGGGATCTGTAATTTAATATAACCTGTTACTTTCTTCGCCATGATAGCGCACCTCCTGATTATTGTGGTATTTGCGGGGATGTCCCTCCCACTGCCTGTATCTCTCATCCTTATCAGATGCAGGCAATTCTATTAGTTACTTTTCTTAATATCTAAGAATCCGATTTCTACAGAAGTAGCTCGTCCAAACATCTCTACTTCAATGGTTACTGTCTGCTTATTCATATTGATCGCTTTCACCATACTTGCCGTGCCTTCCCATGCACCGGAAGTAACAACGACTTCATCCCCTACTTCAACATCGATATTAATAGGGGCTTCCTTCTCTTCTTCTATGATTCCAAGCGGACGCATCTCTGCTTCTGTCAATGGTACTGGTTTTGATCCTGGGCCAACAAAGCCTGTAACGCCTCTTGTATTACGAACAACGTACCAAGTATCATCATTCATTACCATATTGATCAAAACATATCCAGGAAACATCTTTTTAGAAACCTGTTTTTTCACGCCATTTTTAATTTCAGTCGCTTCCTGTAATGGCACACGAACCTCTAAGATCTCATCCTGTAATTTACGATTTTCAATTGTTTTCTCAATATTGGCTTTTACTTTGTTCTCATAACCTGAATAAGTATGAACTACATACCAATTTGTTTCTGCCATATGATCACCTTTGCCTTCTAACCGATGAGTAGTTTCATGCCATATTGTAGTACCATATCAAATAAAGCAATGACTACTCCAAGACATATCGTTGCAGTTACAACAGTAACTGTTTCCCTGTAGATTTTTTCTTTGTCAGGCCAGATAATTTTTTGGAATTCGGCTTTCAAACCGCCGCACCATCCGGCAATACGTTTGAAAATTCCTGGCTTATTATTTTTATTAGATTTTGCCATTCCTTCACCTCTTCAAAAAATCGACTGACTACTTTGTCTCTTTATGCATAGTATGTTTTTTGCAAAATCTACAATATTTTTTTGTTTCCATTCGTTCAGGATGAACTTTTTTATCCTTTGTCATATTGTAGTTACGCTGTTTACATTCTGTACATGCCAATGTGATTCTTGTGCGCACAACTTCCACCTCCATTACTCATTTTTCAGTGCAATGACCTTATCTATCATATAAAGTCACAAACATAAAAGTAAAGATTGTCTTTACTTTTTGGTCTTAATTTTGGGCATAAAAAAAAGACCTCTTCCATTGCTATAATATAGCTATAATAATATAGCACACATTAAGCAATGGAGTCAACCTTTTTTTAT
Source organism: Lachnospiraceae bacterium (assembly GCA_030531165.1). Classification (GTDB taxonomy): domain Bacteria; phylum Bacillota; class Clostridia; order Lachnospirales; family Lachnospiraceae; genus Fimousia. The sequence continues at coordinate 1,443 of JAUNOI010000010.1, read as the reverse complement.
AAAACCTATGCTCTTAATAACTCAATTTTTTCTTTAAATGATAAATGGCAAATAAAAAAGCACATCCTTCAGAAATCCAAAAAGAATACCAGATAATTTCAATGCCACCCATCCATCCAAGAATCAAAACCGCCGGAAGTAATATTACGATTTGTCTAAGTGCCGTTCCAATCATGTTTACCATACCATTTCCAAGCCCGGAAATCAAATAACCGGTAATCATGGTCACAGAAGCAAATACAAACGATATTGAGATGATCCTCAAAGCAGGAACTCCGATTGCGATCATCGCTTTGCTGGCAGAAAACAAGAGTAACAATTGTTTCGGAAATACCAGAAACACAGCGGTTCCAATAAGAGAAATACCTGCGCCGGTCATAATCGCTATTTTACAGGTCTCTTTCATACGATCATATTGTCTGGCTCCCAAATTATATGCTGCAATTGGAAGTGAACCTTGTCCAAGACCGTTCATTGGCATAAACAAAAAGTTCTGCAGTTTAAAATATACGCCAAAGAATGCAACTGCAGTTAAGGAATAAAGAATCAGAATTTTATTCATTACCGCAACCATAATGCTGCCAAATGCCTGCATAAAAATTGTCGGTGCCCCTACTTTATAAATTGCTATGATCGTATCTTTTGGGAAGCGAAATCCTTTCCAAACAAACCGAATTTCTCGATTCTGTACATAATTTAAAATCAATCCAAGGATCGCTGATGTCCATTGTCCCAATACGGTTGCGATCGCAGCTCCTGTTATTCCCATTTCAGGAAATCCGCCTAATCCAAAAATCATAATCGGATCAAGAATAATATTCACAATTGCCCCTGCCATCTGTGCAAGCATGCTTAAAACGGTACGTCCGGTTGCCTGTAGCAAACGCTGCGTTAACGTTCCCAGAAAAATTCCTGTACTGAAAATCTGACAAATTCTCAAATAAGAAATTGCGAAATCTAATACTTGCTGATCATCGGTAAACATCTGCACAAATGCCCTGGTTCCCCAAATTCCCCATATGATAAAAACAATGGAACTGAAAAGCGTTAACAGTAATCCTGTTGTAGCAGCTTCATTGGCTTTATCAAACTGTTTTGCTCCAAGTCTTCGTGAAACCAAAGAGTTCACACCAACCCCTGTACCAACGGCAACTGCAATTTGTAACATCTGTGCAGAATAAGCGATAGAAGTAGCGGTCAATGCCTCCTCACTTATTTTTGCCACAAAAATACTATCTACTATATTATAAAGCGATTGTACTAACATGGAAATCATGATCGGGAATGACATAGAAATAACCAGTTGCGGAACAGGCATGACTCCCATTTTATTTTCTCCTTGAATCCCCTTTTCTTTCATTGCAATTTCTCCTTTCTTATATTATAAAAAAATAGGCGTTTGCAAAACGCCATAAGCCGCATAATTACGGCATTTTTTGTTGC